>JAJTFQ010000012.1:6647-81872 GCA_021299955.1 Chitinophagaceae bacterium | reverse complement strand
AGTGGCCAGTCGGGGCAGCCGATGCTGGAAAACGCCAGTTGCATTTTCTGTTTCTTTGCCGGCATGGCATGGGAAAGCAATCCCGTGCCGAGCAATCCGACGGTGAGGCCGAGAAATGCTCTGCGATCATGGTACTGGTTCATGTACTCAATTTAGCACAAAGGCATCAATTGGACATGAGGGGGCAAACAATCGTGTGTAATTCTGTCTGCTTAAGGCAGATTAGTTGGTGAAGGACAACAACTCGACATCGAACACCAGGGTTGCATTGGGTCCGATCTGTGCGCTGACCTGTCTTTCGCCATAACCGAGGTATGGCGGGATGAAGAACCTCCACTTGCTGCCGGACGGCATCAGCTGAAGGCCTTCGGTCCATCCTTTGATCACGGCATTTAGTGGGAAAGTGGCGGGGACGCCACGTTTTACAGAGCTGTCGAATACGGTGCCGTCGATCAGTGTACCATGGTAGTGGCAGGTGACTTTGCTGACGGGGCCTGGTTTTGGTCCATCTCCCATGTGGATCACTTCGTATTGGAGTCCACTGGGTAGTTCTGTCACCCCGGGGTTTTCACGGTTTGACGCAAGGAACTCATTACCTGCCTTCAGGTTGGCTGCGGCGATTTCGTTTCGGCGTTGAAAAAGTCTGTCAGATATGCTCATCCGATGGTTTTTGCCGCGAAAATAGGTCTGTCAGGACTTATTTCGAGGTTTTCTTTGCCGTGGTACGCTTTGCTGCCGGCTTCGCTTCGGATTTTTCCGGAGCAATTACTTTTTCAGTCTTTGCCTTTTTTTCTGTGGTTTTTTTAGCGGGCTTGGTTTCTGCCACCACTTCTGCGGGTACATTCACTACGCAGTTGAGCACCCCGAGGCTGCTTACTTCAGCGTATGCAGTGGCATTCAGGTCATTTACCCAGCGACCTTCGTCCAGCAGGTAACGGTACTCATATGATTTGCCTGCTTCGAGTTCAACAGACGTTTTCATGGAACCGTCCTTGGATTTTTTCAGGCTGAAGCCCTGTTCCTTGTTCCAGTTATTGAATTCGCCGAGCAGCAGGCCGGAAGTTGCATCTGCAACGATTTCCGCGGGCAGTGAGAAAGTGATCTTGCGTGTTTTCTGCATGGTCATTCAGGTTGATTGATTTGAAAAGAACTGTCAAGGTTAATTCATCCAACCGGAAAAGGTAACCCAATGGGAACATACTTTGTGTAATATTTACATAATAACAGGTATCAGAGGGATGGATACTCGTTTTTATGTCTGCCGGCTGGATCTGTATTTCGATGCTGTTGGCGATGCCAGCAATACGCAAACCTGGTCAGATGGGGGTATTGTTTACATTTTATATGGCTCATTAAATTGATAACCAATATTTTAATTTCGAATTGCCGGATCTCTTTTCGGGAACGATTGCGTAGAAAATCATTCGCTTCCTCCAATGATTGATCAAAACACATTAGCATTGTCGATGCTGTTTTTGCCAGCAGTATCCATATGAACCGACCGCATTTACCTGAATCGTACAAGACACCATATCGTCTCCGCTGTCCTTCGCCGTCGGTTCACACATATCTGACACAAAAACTCCCCATTTTTTCCGGGGCGATATCATTTCGTCCTGGCGGGCCTGCGCGGAATGGTTCGTATGTCCGTCATAAACCTTTAATGCAACATATATGAGAGGGTTCATTTTTTCGGTCATGCTGTTCTTATCCGGCATGCAGGTTCACGCACAGGCGCGGCAGATCAAGGGCCGGGTGACGGATGAAGAAGGCCTTGCCTTGCCATCGGTGAGTGTGACGGTGAGTGGAGTTCAGCGTGGTGTCACCACGGATGCTTCCGGATCGTTTTCGATCCCGGTGGATGGACGTTCAGCGGTGACGCTGGTTTTTTCGATCTCCGGATATAAGTCCCAGAACGTCAAGGCGGATGGCCGTTCGGAACTTGTCGTGAGTCTGGAGAAGGAGGTTGCGGCCCTGGATGATGTGGTCGTGATTGGATATGGTTCCATCAAGCGTAAGGATCTGACGGGAACGGTGTCTTCCATCGGTGCCTCGGAACTATCGAAGATCCCGGTGTCGAGTGCTGCGGAGGCCATTACAGGCCGCTTACCCGGTGTTCAGGTGACGACGGTGGATGGCGCTCCGGGCGCACAGGTTGTGATCAGGGTGCGCGGTGGCGGATCGGTCACACAGGACAATTCTCCTTTGTACATTGTGGATGGTTTTCCGGTCAACAGCATCAATGATATTGCGCCGGCGGACATTGCCACGATCGATATCCTGAAAGACGCGGCCACGTCTGCGATCTATGGTGCCCGGGGTGCGAACGGGGTGGTGATCATCACCACTAAGACTGCGAAGGCCGGGAAGACGACGGTTGCGTTTAATTCTTTTGGTACGGCCAGAACGCTGCCGCGCAAGCTCGAAGTGCTTTCCCCTTATGAGTTTGTGCTGTCCAACTACGAGTATGCGCGGCTGCGCAGTCAGGCCGATGTTGATAATTTCAGCAAGTATTTCGGTGTCTTCGAGGATCTGGAGCTGTACAAGTATCAGCGGGGAACCGATTGGCAGCAGGAGTTGTTCGGAGATCCGGCTTTTTCCCAGCAGCACAATGTCAGTGTAACGGGGGGTACGGCCAAGACGAAGTTCAGTCTCAGTGCCACGAACAACACCGACGAGGGCCTGATCCAGGCTTCCGGTTTCATGCGGAACTATCTCAATTTCAAGTTGACGCATGATGTATCATCGAAGATCAAGCTGGATTATGCCACCCGATTTGTGCACACGGTAGTGGATGGTGCCGGATCATCGGGCAGTTCCAGTTTCAGGATCGGCGATGCGATCACCACGCGGCCGGTGAATGGCCTGGCGGATGTGATCACACTGGATCCGACGGGTACGGATGATGATTACGAGCAGTTCCTGAAAAGTCTGATCAATCCTTCCAAGCTGATCGCCCAGGATTACCGCAAGCGGGTGAATGGTACGTTGAACATGAACTTTGCGGCTTCCTGGAACATCACGAAGGGATTGACCTATCGTTCAGAATTTGGTCTGGACCTGGGTGTGGGCCAGCAGAAAAGATATTATGGTCCGCTGACGGGTGAGTCGCGCAATGTGGGCGGCAACCTACCCCTGGGTGAGATCACGCAATCGAATTCAAATGGATATCGCTGGACGAATACGCTCAACTATCGTAAGTCGGTCGGGAAGCATGATTTCACGATCCTGGGTGGTCAGGAGCTGAACATGCTGAACCGTGGTTTTTCCGAATTCAACCGGGCGAAATTCTTTGCGGAGAATATCGAACCGGAGAAGATGTTCGCCAACATGACGCTGGGCACCCAGGATCGTCATACGACGACGGTCTTTGCCGGGGAGCGGATCGCCTCCTTCTTCGGGCGGGTGAATTATCAGTTTGATTCGAGGTATCTGTTGACGATGACCTTGCGTGCGGATGGTTCTACGAAGTTCGCTCCCGGCAATCAGTGGGGATATTTTCCGGCTGCTGCCCTGGCCTGGCGGGTTTCACAGGAGGATTTCATGCAGGGTGTCAGTTTCGTGGACGATCTGAAATTCAGGGTGAGTTATGGTCAGGCCGGTAACAACCGGATCAGCAATGACCTGTGGAGGATCCAGTTTGCGCCGACCGACAATCGTCCGATCGGATTTGGAGATGTAGCGCAGCCATATTATGGTTATGCGTCATCTTTACTGCCGAATCCGGATATCCGTTGGGAAACCACTGTCACGCGAAATACAGGTATTGACTTCACGCTCTTCAAACAGCGATTGTCCGGTACCCTGGATGCTTACTGGAATACGACGAAGGATCTGCTGGTAGAGTCTGACATTCCGCAGGTGACCGGATTTTCGAAGCAGCAGCGGAATATCGGACAGACCTCCAACCGCGGTATCGAGTTGTCATTGAATGCCACGCTGGTGCAGGCGAAAAAATTTCAGTTGAACACAACGTTCAATATCGGCATCAATAAGTCGAAGATCGATAAGCTGGATGGCGTGAATGAGAAGCCGTTCAGTTCGAACTGGGCGGGTACGGACCTGAAATCGCAGGATGACTATCGGGTATTCGTGGGTCAGACCATTGGTCTGATGTATGGCTATGTAACCGACGGCATGTACACGTCCAACGACTTTCAGTCGTATAATCCGGTGACACGGGTGTATACGCTCAAGCCCGGTGTGGCCAATGTCGGATCTTTCCTGGGCGGTATCGGTGTACGGCCGGGCGTCATGAAATTAAAGGACTTGAATGGAGACGGAGTGATCACTGCGGCGGATCGTCAGGTGATAGGCAGTGCGCTGCCGAAGCATACGGGAGGTTTCGGTATCAATGCGCTTTATGGGAATTTCGACCTGAGTGCGAATTTCAACTGGGTGATCGGCAATGATATCTATAATTCGGGCAGTATTTCATTCAATCAATTCTATCGAACCACTTATGGAAACATGCTGAACACGGTCAATTCGGATAGCCGTTACCGTTATATAGATGGTTCCGGTAACCTGGTGACGGATCTGGCTGCCCTGGACAAGCTCAATCCAAATCCGCAGATCTGGTCGCCCTTCTCTTTCGGTACGGCATCGCCTGTCTTCCATTCATGGGCGGTGGAGGATGGTTCTTTCCTGCGGCTGAACACACTGACGCTTGGATATTCCCTGCCCGGCAAGCTCATTACCAACATGCGGATGACGAAATTCAGGGTCTATGCCACGGTGTACAATGCCTTCCTGTGGACGAACTATTCGGGCTACGATCCGGAGGTCAGCTCCACCCGCAGCGACGGATATGCGCAGTTGACCCCGGGTGTCGACTATTCAGCCTATCCGAAGAGCCGGAATTACACGGTAGGCATCAACGTTAGTTTCTAACCGAAAAAGATCATTCAAACGCATCAGCCATGAACAGAATACAGATCATACTGGCCTTCATCATCATCGGTGGCCTTACTTCCTGCCAGAAGTTCCTGACGGCGGATTCGCCATCCAATTTCACGCCCGAGTATGTTTTTGCCAGCGAGGCGGACGCCAAGAAGGCGGTGAACAGCGTTTATGCGTTGTTCAATCAGGACGCATATACCTCCCGGTTATCGAACAATTTCGCGGGTAACACGGATGTCGAGGTCGGTGGTGTGGGTGCATCGCCCGATAACTCACGTCGCGATATCTGGTCGTTCGAGACCACGCCCACGAATTCAGATCTGCTGACGGTGTGGAACAACGGTTACAATGCCATCAACCGGGCCAATGAATGTGAAAAGGGACTGCTTGAAGTCGGACTTAAGAATCAACCGGACAGTAGGGTGATGAACAACCTGCTCGGCGAGGTCCGGGCACTGCGCGCGCTCTGGTACTACTGGCTCATGAATCACTGGGGCGATGTCCCGTTCAAGTCGACGCCTTCACGTGCCGGAGAGGATTTTTATCTACCGCGCATGGGCCGTGACAGTGTGCTTACGTTCCTGATCAAGGATTTGATGGAGATCGAGCCGAAGATGTCCTGGGCGGATGAATTGGATTTCGGCATTGAGCGCATCAATCGGGAGTTCGTGATGGGGTTCATTGCACGGTTGTCGATGATGCGCGCCGGTTACTGGCTGCAGTCGGATATGAAGATGGCTCGTAAATCGGATTATAAAGAGTATGTGCAGATTGCGAATACTTATGCCAAGAAACTGGTGCAGTTGAAGCCGAGGGCGCTGCCGGATTATGCGACGGTGTTCATGAATCAGAACAAGTACATCAAGCCGGTAAACAGCGATGTACTTTATGAAGTGGCTTTTCATCCCGGTTTCGGGGATGTGGCCTGGAACAATGGTGTCAGGGTGGATGCAGGAACGCATCCTTACGGCAGTGGTTCCAACTATCTCTCTTTTCCGATGACCTACTATCATTCATTCGATACGATGGACAGGCGTCTGCCGGTCACCTGTTTTCTGATCTATTTCGACAAGGACCTGGTCCAGCAGCCGGCCGGGACAGCATCTATCGCTCCGGGCAAGTGGAACCGGATGCTGGTGCCATCTCCGCTGGGTTCGGCTTCGGCCAAGGGAACGGGCATCAACTGGCCCGTCATGCGCTATGCGGATGTGCTTCTGTTACTGGCGGAAAGTGAGAATGAATTGAATGGTCCGAATGCGACGGCCAAAGACGCCTTGCGTAAGGTGCGTCAGCGTGCCTTCCCGAGCAGTGCCTGGCCGATACAGGTCGAAGGATATCTGAACACCGTTGGTGCCAGTCCGCAGACCTTTTTCGACGCGATCGTTAACGAACGTGCCTGGGAATTTGGTGGAGAATGCCTTCGGAAATACGATCTGGCCCGGTGGAACATCTTCGGTAAAAAGGTGGCCGAGACACGCAATGCGCTCATACAGATGGGCATCAATGGGACGCAGGGTACGGGGGCGTATGCCAACCTTCCGGATTATATGTACTACAAGCGAAATGCGGATGGCACGATCAACTGGCTGAACAGATACACTCGTCCGGCCGTGGAACCACCCGTGAAGGATGTGCCTACGATCGGCAGCAATCCGGACGGGTTTCTGCGGGTTTCCTGGACCCGGTCGATGTTCAATACCACCACGAACGGGCCGGCGGATTATGTCCTGAGGCAGTGGAGGGGATATGCGGACAACACAGGCGCGACCCCGCTTCGCTACATTCTTCCCCTGCACAATTCGGTTATTTCCAGCAGTCTGGGTGTGCTACAGAACCAGTATGGCTATTGATATAAACGATCAAGATTAAAAAATCACTGCAATGAAAAAGCAATACTTCATAGCCATACTGCTGATATCGGTCATGGCGTCCTGTACAAAGGTGGATGATCTGGGAGAGGCCCCACGTTTATTCAGGCCGGTGGTCAAGGATGCGCTGGAATCCAATGGTAACTGGGTGAAGGCGTCCTGGCAGCCGATCACGGGATCAGCCTCTTATACGGCCGAGATCAGTGTGGACAGTTTCCGTACGGTCACCGCTCGTGCCAAAGTGGACTCCAGTACGTTCATCTTCCAGAATCTGCAATGGGAGAAATTGTACCAGGTTCGTGTACGGGCGAATGCCCAGGATACTTCCAGGAGTTCCAAATTTGCTGAGCTGGGTCAGATCCGCACGGCGAGGTTCCCCAGTATCTTGAATATCCCGACGGTGAGTGAGATCAATGATAACTCGGTGAAAGTGAGCTGGACGTCCAGCGGAGATGCCGTCAGTCAGGTAAAGATCCTGTTGGCTTCCGACAGTTCTGTGGTGGCGACGGTCAACCTGACGGCGGCGGACGTCACCAACAAATTCAGGGTCGTTTCGAGTCTTAAGTCCACGACCGACTACATCATTTTTCTGTATAGTGGAAGCACGGTCAGGGGATGGGCGAATTTTCGGACAAAGGCATCACTGAGTGGCTCGATCATCGACCTCCGTGGGATTTCAGGTAATGTCAACATCCTCAGGGATACGGTGCCCAAGATTCCGGCGGGGAGCATCGTGCTGCTGAAGCGGGGTGAACGTTACGAGATCAACAGTGCGGTGAATCTGAGTAGAACCGTCACTTTCATGGCGGGTGACGATCTGCTGAATCCCAATAAGCCGACCATCTTCATGCCACAGAATTTTAACATTACGGACGGGAGTACGATCGATTCGATCGTGTTCAACGATGTGACGCTGCTGGGCAGTGATTATGCCAGCAAGTATGTATTCAACATCAATACCACCTGTAACATCGGTAAGATCAAGTTTGAGAATTGCACGGCCAGCATTTTCCGCGGCGTGCTACGTTCTCAATCCAAGCCCGTGTTGATCGGTTCCCTGGAGATGAACAACTGTGTAGTGGACAGTATTTCGAATTATGGGATCTTCAACATCGATG
Source organism: Chitinophagaceae bacterium (assembly GCA_021299955.1). Classification (GTDB taxonomy): domain Bacteria; phylum Bacteroidota; class Bacteroidia; order Chitinophagales; family Chitinophagaceae; genus Pollutibacter. The sequence continues at coordinate 73,984 of JAJTFQ010000012.1, read as the reverse complement.
TTGCGACGAGCAAGGCGGACAATATCCGGATCACGAACAGCACCATCTATCGGGCGGAGCGCATCATTACGAGCCGGAATAATTCGGTATCTGTGCTGATGGAGAACTGTACGTTCAACCAGGCTCCTATGGGGAACAGTTCATCCTATTATGTTGACTACAGTACCGGGTCCTCGAACAATGTTACCAACGGGATCACCATCAATAATTGCATTCTCGGGATCGGAAAGAACAGCAATGGTGCTTTCACGGTGCGGGGTATCAGGTGCAATGCCGCCACCGTGATCAATGCGAGCAACAATTACCGGACATCTGATCATGTATCTGCGGGTAATGATTTCCCGAACATCATTACCTATACCAAGGCGTCAACGGCACTTTGGCAGAGTCCTTCGACCGGACAGTTCAAGATCATCGATAATACGTTTGCCGGCAGGAATACATCCGGGGATCCTCGTTGGAGACCCTGATTCTCTTTGTTAAATGACAGGGTGAGCCCCGTAACTCCTGATCGGGTTACGGGGTTTTTTTTGATCGACATATTGTTCATTAGAACATATCATTCCATGAATATCAAGACATTAAGTGCCGCATTGTTGTTTTTTTCCGCTTTCATTTTGCCGACGGCGAGATCACAGCAGATCGCTTTTCCAGGTGCTGAGGGGGCGGGTAGGTTTTCCAGCGGCGGTCGTGGAACGTCTACTGCTCCCACCACGGTTTTTGAGGTAACTAATCTGAATGACGACACCAATCCCGGAAGTTTAAGGTATGCCCTGACGCAGCCTGCGACCTATCGAACGATCGTTTTTCGGGTATCCGGGACGATCCGCCTCACGTCGAAGCTGACGATCCGGGGCAATACAACGATTGCAGGCCAGACGGCGCCGGGGGATGGTATTTGTCTTGCTGATCATCCGGTGTCTATCAGCGGCGACAATGTGATTGTCCGTTACATCCGTATCCGGATGGGTGATCGGAATCAGTTGAAAACTACCCCGGTGAATTGCGGGGTGCCCACGCCGCCTTTTTCTGCCGCTTGCATGCCGTTGGAAACCAGTGGTGGAGATGACGCTTTCGGGAATCTTGGGGGCAACAACATTATCATTGACCATTGTTCGGTCGGCTGGAGCAGTGACGAGGCGCTGACCATCTATCGGGGCGATAGTGTCACGTTGCAATGGAACATCATTTCGGAGCCGCTCAATTACTCTTATCATTTCGAGGGTGGCACTGATTTTCAGGAACATGGATATGGAGGTATCTGGGGTGCTAAACGAGGTTCTTTTCATCATAACCTCATTGCACATGCCAAGGGACGAAACCCGCGATTCGCGGGCATCAGCACCTACACGCCTGCCACAATTGGGGTGGAGAATGCCGACTTCCGTAACAATGTCGTGTATAACTGGGGCAGTTACAGTACCAATGGCGGCGATGGCGGGAACTACAATCTCGTGAACAACTACTACAAGTATGGCCCATCTACCTCCACCGGCAATTCCGTGTCCATTCCGGTGCGGGGGATGATCGTTCAGCCTGGACAGACAACGGGTACCAGCCCTATACCTTATGGAAAATTTTGGTTGTCAGGCAATTATGTCGATGGATATTCATCGATCACTGCCAATAACTGGTTGGGTGTATCCATGAGCGGTGCCACACAGGCGGATACCACGCAGGCAAAGTCGGCAACGGAGCATTCCATCGCCCCGGTGATCACACACAGCGCACTGGAAGCCTACCAGCTGGTGCTGGATCAGGCGGGTGCGAGTCTGCGCAGGGATACGCTGGATGCCCGGGTCATTGGCGACGTACGTAATCGAACGGGGAGGCTGATCGATGTTCAGGGTGGCTATCCGCATGGAACGGCCTTTGCGGCAACCGTAAATGCCTGGCCGACATTGAGTACGACGGCCGCTCCGGCTGACACCGACAAGGACGGCATGCCGGACGCCTGGGAATCATCCAATGGGTTGAATCCCAATAATCCGGCGGACCGGGGGCAGTTTGCAGCAAATGGTTACACGAACCTTGAAAATTATCTAAATTCCATTGTCACGGGGTCGCAAAGCAATACACCAGCCATCTTTCATGCCGCATCTCTGACGGCTTTTGCTCAAACGGTCGGTACACCTGCTGTGGCCCAGTCGTTTACTGTATCTGCTTCTAATCTGACGGCGGCTCTGCTGCTAACGTCTCCCGCTTCCTTCGAGCTGTCCAGGGATAACAGTAACTGGTCCAATAGTCTGACGATCAATCATTCCGGAGGAAATATCGCTTCCACCATAGTTTACGTACGTTTGAATGCTTCGGTGGCGGGCAGTTATTCCGGCAATATTTCCGGAACGAGTACCGGGGCCGCGGCCTTGTCGATTGCCGTCACCGGATTGGCGACGCAATTCAATGCTATCGGGTATTTTTCGAACCTGGATGGAGGGTTTGAACGTCAGACGACGGGCAGTTATTCGTCGGTGAGTGCGCATACTTCTACCACAGACTGGGAGGTTTCCGCTTCCTGGGATATCACCTCCGGTTCTGCCCGAACGGGAGACCGGGCCTTGCTCTACAAACAGGCGAGTACCAGCAACAAGTATGTCTTTTCTCCGGTGCTGGCTAATCCTTCACTGTCACAGAACACTGATTATGTCATCCAGTTCTGGTACAAGCCGGCGGGCACCCTGACGGCGGCCACGGATCTGTATGGATGGTCAACGGTGCTGGCTTCGCTGGGCGGAAGCAATTCCACCCTGTCCGCTAAAGTTACGCTGGATGCCACGACACCGGCTGAGTGGCAGTTGTTCACGGGTACGCTAAAAACGACGAATTCCTCGCCCACCAGCACTTTTCTGGGGTTGCGGGTGACGAATCCGCAGGCGCCTTTCTTTCAAATAGATGACTTTGTTTCATATCCCGGGACGACGGCGGATAACACGGCAGCGGGTACTGTGCAGGGATTGACCTCTGTTTCAACTGCGAATTCCATCACCCTGTCGTGGTCAGCGCCATCGGGCGGTATTGACAACGGCGGGTATGTCATTGTGCGCAGTACATCATCTACTGCTCCGACACCCAATCAAAAGGGGGTCTATATCGCCGGTAATCTGATGGGCGTCGGTCATCAGGTGATGTATGCCGGAACGGAAACAAGTTTCACAGACAACACGGTGGTGGCGGGTACTACTTATCATTACCATGTGTTCGTGGCGGACAAGGCCTTCAATTATTCCAACGTGAGCAGCCGGTCTGCCGCCACGGGCAGCACTACTGCCCCGACGGTCCAATTGAGCGGAAGCTTTTCGGCTTTCAGCCAGACGATCGGGACACCCTCGGCGGTGCAGAAATGCACGATCATCGGGGCGCAGCTCACGGGCAATCTGACAGTGACGATACCTGCAGGCTTTCAGTTGTCTTCGGACGGGATCAACTGGTCTGCTTCGTTGACCCTGACGCCTGCCGGTGGCTCTGTTCAGCAGGAGGTTTCGGTGCGTTTGAATGCATCCGCTTCGGGTAGTTATTCCGGCAATTTGTCCGTTACGGGAGGTGGCCTTGCTGCTGCCGTTGCGCAATCCCTGACGGGTACGGCATCCGTGCCTGTGGTAACGCCTGCATATGATGTATTGGTGGCCAAGGATGGATCGGGTCAGTACAACAGCATCCAGGCGGCCATTAATGCTGCACCTGCCAGCCGGACCACTGCCTGGCGGATCTTCATCAAAAAGGGCAAATATGTGGAGGCGGTCATCATCCCGTCCAACAAGCCTTTCATCCAGTTGATGGGCGAAAGCATGGCGGAGACCATCCTGTCATATGATAATTATTCGGGCAAGGCGAACCCTGCTGGTGGCACTTTCGGTACATCGACCTGCGGCACGCTGATCATCAACGCTCCGGATGTAATGTTGATGAATCTGTCGATCGAAAATGCGACGGGATACGGCATCAATGCGAATGCGGTGGTGCCGGCTCCCGGAGATGGTCCTCAGGCGGTGGCGGTGTACACGACATCAGACCGGGTCGTCTTTTACAACTGCCGTATGAACAGCGGGCAGGACACATATTATGGAGGTAATGTGAAGGGTACGCGGGTCTATATAAAGAATAGTTACATCGACGGGAACACGGATTTCATTTTTGGGTCTTCGACGATCATCTTTGATACCTGTGTGATCTATCCGCGTACGCGGCTTGACAACGGCTCCGGCGGGTATGTGACGGCGACCAATACTAAGGTGGAATCCGCCTATGGTTATGTATTCAGGGACTGCCGTCTCACGCAGAACCGGGGTACTACCCTCTACACCCTGGGCCGTCCCTGGCAGAACGATGCCGGCACAGCGGATGCGTCCAAATCCCGCAACAAGACGGTGTTCCTGAACAGCAGAATGGGTGCTTCGATCAAGCCGGAGGGCTGGAGTACCTGGGATGCGGGAACGAACACTTCATTTATCACCTATGCGGAATACAATACCCGTAACCACAATGGTGCTGTCAAGGATGTGAGCGGCAGGGTAGGCTGGAGTCGACAGCTGACGGCTGCTGAGGCATTGAAGTATTATCACAATGACACGGTATTCATGAATGCTGACATACCTGCCAAGGCTGCCTGGGATCCCTTCCAGGTCTGGCCGGAGCTGCGATCGGTATTTGTGCCTGAGTTGTCGGCTTCCAATGTGCTGGCGCGCAGGCCGACGGCCACTTCCTCGTCGGTAAATGTGACTTGGAACCTGACCTGGCCGATGTCCGGCGTGCGCTGTGAATTATACCGGAGTTCCGACAGACAGACCTTTACATTGATCGATACGCAGACGAGCGTGGAGGATTCTGCCTGCAATTTCAGTTATGTTGATAATGCTCCAACCGCCGGATCGACCCATTATTACCTCGTGCGGATGTCGAAATCCGGCTATCTTTCCACCACTTCAGACACGGCGACGGTGTCCAGCAAGCCGGTCATCAATGTATCATCTGCCTTTAATGATTTTCTGCAGGGGATCGGGCAGCCCTCCGGCGTTCAGTCGTACACGGTTTCAGGCCTCAACATCATCGACAGCATCCAGGTGTCTGTGCCGGCTCCTTATGAACTCTCGGCAGATGCTGGATCTACCTGGATCGGGAATGGTCGTGTACTGGGTTTCAAACCAGTTTCAGGTACGGTGGCCGCTAAAACACTGTGGGTGCGGCTGAACGGCAGCACGGTTGGTACTTATCCCGTAAACATTGTGCATAGCGCGTATCTGGCGGACACTGTCCGCACGGCGCTGCAGGGGCGGATACAAGCGGAGGCATTGCCCGTTTCCAATGTTCTCCTTCACTGGCCGCTCACCCGAAACGCAGAAGACAGCGGTTCGATCCGCGCGACCGGTATGGCAGCGACGCAGCCGGCGATGGGCAGATTGGCCGTGTCGAATGGTACGACGGTGGCGGATATACCGGCCGACCGGCTACAGGGCGCGCATCGATAGTATGATCCTGAACACTGCCTTCTATGCCAGCAGCAGTAACACCAAACTGGCGGTGGTGTATTCGTTGTCCGGTTTCGCTTCGGATTCTTCGGAGGTGACGGGCTATACTTTTGCCTCTCCCAAGGTATTGATCCAGGATAATAATGGTCCATCCGTTAATCTTCGCATTCCGTTGAATGGTTCTGCCGGCATGCAGGTGTTGAATGGTCAGACCCTTACCGTCCGATTGTATTACAGTTGCGGCAGCACGAGTGCAGGCAGGTATGCCATGCTGAAGGATGTGATTACTAAGGGTCAGTCGATCCAGGACGGTGCTACATCGATCCGCACCACCGTGATGCCGCTAGGTTTCGGACTGTTTCCAAATCCGGCGCGGGATCACCTCTGGCTGAAACATCCGCGCAGCCTGAACGACACGCGCATCCTTATTTACAATGTTCAGGGCATGAAAGTATCTGAACAATCGGTTCGTCCGCAAATGACGGATACCCGTGTAGGACTGCCGGTTCTTCCGAATGGCCAGTATGTATTGTCTTATCAACGACGGGACGAACGGGTGATCATCCCGTTCATTCTGGCAGAATGAGTGGTGAAGGGTCGGACGATATTCCGGCCCTTTTTCATCTACAGGATATGTTGGCGATGCAACTCAGCCGTCTTTTCTGTATTTTGTTCTTGTTGACCTTCTACTTTTTACCTGTCAAACCTTACGCCGATGTCATATTTCAGGCATTCAGGTCTTTTCATCACATGGTTTTTGGTGATCCAGGGTTTGATCTCCTGTTCCGAACACAACAGATCCACTATGATCGATGATATCATGTCCGACTATGCTGACCCGTCGGGTCCCGGTGCTTCCGTGCTGGTGATGCGGGATGATACGATCCTGTTTTCCCGTGCCTATGGACTGGCAGATGTCACGACCGGGGAGTTACTAACGACCGGGCACAATTTCAGGCTGGCATCCGTGACCAAGCAGTTCACGGCCATGACCACCCTGATGTTGAAGGAGGCCGGTAAGTTGTCGCTGGAGGATACCATCCGTCGGTTCTTTCCGGACTTTCCTGAATATGGCCGGGATATTCGTATCCGGCATTTGCTTACGCATACCTCGGGTCTGGTGGATTATGAGGATCTGATACGGGATACATTGATGCGTCAGGTGCATGATTCGGATTGCTTGTCGCTCATGAAGTCGACGGACAGTTTGTATTTCGCGCCCGGTACGAAGTATCAATATAGTAACACGGGCTATGCACTGCTGGCGCTTATCACAGAGCGCGTGACGGGTGCCAGATTTGCGGATGTGCTGCGCGACAGCATCTTTCGACCCTTGGGCATGCGGACGACCGTGGCATTTGAGGAAGGGATCTCTTCTGTCCATCACCGGGCCTACGGACATTCAAGGAAGGCTGAAGGATGGATCAAAACCGATCAAAGTCAGACCAGTGCCGTCCTGGGTGATGGTGGCATTTATTCCAATCCGGGTGAACTCGCGACCTGGGTGTCTGCCCTCTGGCATCATCGACTGATACCTGATTCCCTGCAGCGGCAGGCCTGGTCGAAGGCCTTGCTGAATGACGGTCAGCAGATAGATTATGGATATGGCTGGCACCTGGATAATCCTGCCGGTCCTTCATATCCTCATCATGATGGCAGTACGATGGGATTCAGGAATCACATCCTCGTCTATCCTGATCGGAAGATGATGATCGTTGTCCTGACCAATCGCAACGAAGGGCAACCGCGTCGTTTGGCGGAACGCATTGCCGCGCTTTATCGGGATGAGTAAGTATCCTTAGCCGAAGGGCTGATCGATGGACACGCTTTGTTTGGAGAAGAATATTGGTCCTGATTCAGTCACATAAAGACAATCTTCCAGGCGGATGCCGAATTCTCCCGGAATGGCGATGGTGGGTTCGTCGCTGAAGCACATGCCCGGAGCGATCAGTGTCTTGTTTCCTTTCACGAAGTTGGTCCATTCGTGTCCTTCAAGTCCGATACCGTGGCCGGTCCTGTGGGGCAGTCCGGGCAGTCCGTAGTTTTTCGCGAAGCCTGCCTTTTCGATCACGGCGCGGGCGGCTGCGTCCACGGATTCGCAGGTGGCGCCCACCTTTATGGCGTTGAACGCGGCATCCTGGGCTTCCTTTTCCAGGTTCCAGACATCCCGCTGACGTTGGGAGGCTTTACCTACCACGATGGTTCGGGTGATATCGGAGGCATATCCCTCGACGCTGGTGCCACCGTCAACTAGCAGCACATCTCCCTCGCGAATGATCTGCGGCTTGATGCTGCCGTGGGGCATGGCGGAGAATTTCCCGACACAGATCAAGGCACCGCCGGTGTAGCCAAGTTTTCGGAAAGCGGCAGAGAGGTTGGCGCTGAACTCGGATTGAGACATGCCATCGCGCACGGTGGCGAATGCGGCCTTGTAGGCTTCGATGGTCACATCGCTGGCGTATTGCATGAGGGCGATCTCTGCCGGGCTTTTGTGCATGCGCAGTCCGGCGGTCACGGGTGTGGCGTCGGTGATGTCGAAGCCCGGACTGACTTTACGTATGCCATCGGCTATGAAAAAGCGGACGCGTTCCTCGATGCCGATCCTGCGGAATCGGATGCCGCGGTCGCGCACGATGTTCCGGATCAATTCAAAGGGGCTTTGTTCTTCCTCCCAGCATCTGACTTCATCACCAAAGGCCGGATTGATCAGTTCACGGGCCCTGTCTTCCTCGAATTTCGGACAGACGTAAGCGATCTTTCCCTTTGAGGGAATGAGCAGTCCGAAGGTTCGTTCGCTCTGGCCCCATCTCATTCCCGTGAAATAGAAACAAGATGCAGTTCCCTCCATGAAGATCGCGTCGATCCGGAGTTTTTCCATCAGTTGCTGCGCCCGGGCGATGCGATCTTTGCGTTCGTCTATGGTAATGGGTACGACGGGTGCCTTCAAAGGCTGGAGCCTGTCTATCGCGGCGGGCATGGATTCAAGGCGATTCGTTGCGCTGATGAGTCCGCTCCCGAGGGCGGCCAGTCCGAGGAATTTTCTTCTGTGGATCGACATGATGCAAAGGTAGCATAATGTCAAATCAGGCATTCAAACGAAAGTCGGCAGTTTGACAGCCGTTATCTTCGCGGAAATTATTGTGATGTTTCGTAATATATCAATCATACTAATTGCGTCTTTTTTCACCATCACTCCCAGGGCGCAGGAACGTGCACTCGACACCATCGTGATCACTTCTTCCCTGCAGGCCCAGCATGAGCGTGAGACGGGGAGAAATATGGTGACGATCCAGGGATCGGAGTTGCGTAAACTGCCCGTCACCTCGGTGGATGAGGTGCTTCGCTACCTACCCGGCGTGGAGGTCCAGCAGCGCGGACCACAGGGTTCGCAGGCCGACATCATCATCCGGGGCGGCACATTCCAACAGGTGCTGGTGATGATCGATGGTGTTCGCTTGAACGATCCGCTTACCGGGCATTTCAACGGATACATCCCCCTGCATTTGTCTGAGATCGAGCGGATCGAGATCCTGAAGGGAGCGGCTGCTTCGATCCACGGGTCGGATGCGATCGGGGGCGTGATCAATATCCTGACGAAGACGGCACGTCATGCCGACCAGGAGCGGAAGCATGCGTGGACGGCGGGATGGGAGGCGGGCCAATACGGCTTGTTGAATGCGGATGCCTGGTGGCGGATGCGCGGCGCGCGCACCAGTGTTTCGGCGGGGCTTTTCCGGCAGCATGCCGACGGCCAGCAGCTGCGGGGTACCCGGGGTTTTTTCGATAACCGTTCGGTGTCGGTAGCACTCGGGCATCAGTTCAATGACCGTTGGCGCATGTCTTTCCGCACGGCGGCGGACCTCCGTGATTTCAATGCCCAGAACTTTTATACCACTTTTGCGAGCGATACGGCGAGGGAGAAAGTGGACGCTTATTGGCAGCAGTTGCAGGTATCGGGACGTCTCAAGGGCTTCACGTTGCATGCGGATGCCGCTTTCAAGATGCTGGAGGATGTATACAGTTTCCGGCCGGCGGTGATCCCGAACCAGAACAGGACCCGTCAATTCGTTTCTCAGGTTTATGCCGTTGTTCCGGCGGGAGATCGCACAACCTTCACGACGGGCGTTCAGTTTATCGAAAAGCGGATCCGATCGAATGATCGCGGCAATCATGACCTGCCGCATGCGGCGGCATATATAGTGGCCACGCACCGGCTGCCCTTCGGCCTGCATCTGAATGAGAGCCTTCGGTACGACTGGGACGGGAACTATGGTTCTGTGCTGGTTCCGCAGGTGAACGCCTCGTGGACGGCGGGCCGGGTGACGCTGCGGGCCTCGTTCGGCAAGGGCATTCGGGATGCAGATTTTACCGAGCGGTATAATAATTACAATAAGAGCGTGGTCAGCAGCGGCAGCATTGGCAACCCGGACCTGCGGACAGAGCGATCCTGGAGTCATGAAGCGGGCGCAGACTATCGGGTGGCATCGTGGTTCAAAATGTCCGCCACGTTATTTCGCCGGGATCAGCGCGATCTGATCGACTGGACGCCGACACCTTATGCGCAGATGCCCAGGAAATCCAATCTTGTCCAGGGGGCGACCTATGCGTTGGCCACGAATCTCTCCTCCGTGCAGACAAGTGGGTTTGAGTTAGATATGCGGCTGGATCATAGGTTTGGCGAACGAAATCGGTTGTTGGTAATGGCAGGTATGCTCTGGCTTAGATCGGAGGATGCGGACAAGACCCCGTCGTTCTATATCTCTTCCCACGCCAGGTTTTTGTTCAATTCGACGGTGGTGTTGACGGCGGGTCCGTTCGATCTGTCCCTGCAGACCCTTTATAAGCGCCGAAATGCACAAACGGCATCGGCCATTTCTTCACAGCTGGACAGGGTGTATTTCCTGACGAATGCGAAAGTGCGCTATCAGATCCCGAAGTTTCGGACATCTCTGTTCGTGCAGAGTTACAATCTCTTCGATCGTTCCTTCAGTGATCTGCTGGGGGCGCGGATGCCCGGTCGATGGGTGAGTTTCGGGATGCAGTTCGGCCGATGAATCAGAGTTCGAAGGTCCATCCTTCGCGGGCGATCCGGAAACCCTGGTCGGTCAGTTTCTTCGCCTGAAGGCTTCCGTTCCTGATGAGCGGATTGGTGTGATTGAAATGAATGAACATCACCCGGTTTCGAAGCGCTTTGGGGAGGCCCGACAATTTTTGCATGGATTCGGTGACGAAGGGATGGGGGATCTCGCGCATATCGCGCCCCGGCAGTTCATCGATGTCGAAGAAGGTGCCGTCGATGAGGGCGAGGTCAACTTCCCGAATCATGCTATCGAGCGAATGGTTCCATTTCTCCCATTTATCGATGTCGGGTATGAAAAGTATTTTTTTACGTCCATGGATCAGAAACCCTACTGTTTCGGTGAATTCGTCGCGATGGGGTACAATGATCGGCGTCACCTTGAGGTTTTCGGAAAGTTGAATGGTGCTATCCGCCTTCAGTGGTCTGATGTTGATGTTTCCCAGGGTGATGAGTTGGCTCCATGGACCATTATCGGACAGGAATTGTTTCATCCGCGGCATGGCGAACACGTCGACGCCTTTGGCGCCGAAGGCTTCTCGCCCGAGCTGCATGAGGCCGGTGTAGTGTCCTATGTGTCCGTGTGTCAGGAAGATGCCTTCCGGCAGTTGGAAGGGGCCATTTGCCTTGTTGGATTGCAGCTTATTGAGTTGTTCCGGCATATCCGGAGTTGCTTCCCAGAGCCAGTATTTCCCGGATATTGGGTCTGTAATGGCGAGGCTGGTGACATGTCTGCTGCTTTCAGTGCCTTTACGGATGGCTTCGCAGCAGGGTTTCTGGCACCCGATCTGCGGGTATCCGCCATCCTGGGCGATGCCGAGGATGGTCAGGGTCATGGATCCTTCCTGCCTGGCCGGCGATGGTTTTTCCGCCCCCTGGCTGAAAGCCTGGTGGCCAATGATGCACAGGACACCCAGAGAAAACCATCTTTTCATCATTTTTCCTGCATGTTTGATCCGAAAATACGGCATGCGGGGCTGTTCTGCCCTTCGGATCAAAAACCTTTCTCCAATCGTCGTTCACATTTCTTCCAAAAGCCGAAGAATCCGCCGGAGGCTGTGGTGACATCCGGGAACATCCAGGGTCTGTCGTCGAGGATCCCCCGGTAGTGGCTGAAGAGTGGATGTTCCTGAAACCGGATGCGGTCAGTTGTTGTCATGCGGGCCAGTTCATCAAATTCACCGGTGAAGACCTGCAACCCGGGGATGTTTTGACCGAGTCCAATGATGAATTGTAGGGTGCGTTGGCAGACGGGGAGTTTCCTGAAATGCGAGGGTTCCAGCAGGAAGATGCGGTTTGCCTCTTCATCCCTGCGCCATTCGGGGTCCAGGTTATAGGCGTTGTAGGTTTCCGCGGTTTTCAGGATATCCGGACAGGCTATTTCTTCGAGGAATGTGTAGTCGACGTCCAGGAAGGTGTTGCGCTGCTTTGTATGGCAGTATTTGTTGATGTTCTCCTGGTTGGCGACATATAATTTCCGGCTGAAGGCCCCGGCCACCCATTGCCAGCTGCAGGCATTGCTGGCGAAATCGGCATCCAGCAGGTGATAATACATCCACCGGGCGGGTGTTTCCCAGCCATAGCGTCCGATGTTGCAGATGACGGAGGCGGTGTACATCCGGCAGTGATTGTGCATGTAGCCCGTGTCATGCAGTTCCCGGATGGCATCATCGATCCCTTCGATCCCGGTGTTTGCCTGCAGGATGGAAGCGGGCATATCTTTCCGTTCTCTTCTGGGTTGTGGCTGCAGGATGTCCTTTTCCAATAGATCGGGATGAGATTGTGCCACCCGCTGGAAATAATCCCGCCAGGCCAGTTCCTGCAGGAATTTCTGGATCTGATAAGGGCGGTAACCCCGTTGCAGGGTGCGTTCCATGACCATGCAGGTGGATACAACGCCTCTTGATATGTAGGGTGAGAGGCGGGTGACAGCGCCGTCGACGAAGTTCCTGGTTCTGCCATAGGCAACGGGGTCGATGGCATCGATCTTGTCGAGTATCTGGTTGTAGTCGGTGGTAAATGACATGTGGTGTCAACAAGCCGGGAGATCAATGGTTTGAAATAAAAAACGGCGCATGGTGTAGAAGCCATGCGCCGTTGTCGTTCGGGAGAGATCTGTCAGATCAGGCCGATATCGTCGAAGTACAGTTCCTGCAGCAACGCGCTGAATTCCTGGAAAGTGATCGATGTGATGGTGGTATAATTCCCCAGGTTGGTGAAGGGGATCTGGAAATCGTTCCATCCGGCATTTGCAAATGTCAGTGTGAGGCCGGTGGCGCTTTGTCCGTTGAGGGTCACCTTGACTTTCTTGCCAACGGAAGCTGCCGGCACGAACACCGAGAATTTAAGGGCGGTGTAGCCGGTGGTGCTGAAGGCGGGATTGGCCTTGGAGATCCTCAGGGCGCCGAAGTTCGCGGTGTAGTTGACCTTGATCGAGTTGGCGCCGCGTTTAACATTCGTGGTATTGTTATAGACGGCGGTAGCGCTGTAGGAGGTATTGCTCCAGGTGGCGGTCAGTGCGTCTTCATAGATCGTGAATTTGAATCCGTAGGTGAGTGCCGACTTGACGGTTCCGATCGGGGTCGTGACGAAGATATAGGCGAATGTCACGCCAGCGGGCACTCTTACCACGATCTGGTCTTTGGTGCTGGACACGATGGTCGCATCGATGTTGTCGAATTTAACGGAGGTAACGCCCCGGAAGTAATTGCCGACGATGGTCACCTGTGTTCCGGCCGGGCCTGCCATCGGGCTGAAGCTGTTCAGTTCAGGCGCCGGCTGCATGATCTTGAAGTTATACGTGGCTGTTCCGTATTTCGTCGTGACCGTGATCGGATTATTGAGTGGATCGGGCAGCACTGCGGGGATCTTAACGGTAACGGAGGTGTCGTCTGCATAGTAGAGTGAGTCTGCGGCGAGGACGGAGTTGAAATCCACTTTGAAGGTCGTGGCGAGGTTGCGTCCCTTGATCATGATCCAGTCGCCGTAGTTGACGGCCGACAAGGGGTTCACCCGGTTCTGCAGTGTCGTAACCCCCGTGATCTGCGGAGACATGTTTGTGGTGGGTGCATTCTCTTTCTTGCATCCGGCGATCATCAGGAGGAATATGGCCGGGACTACCAGTTTCATGATATGCTTCATGATGGGTTGATTATTCGTGACAGGCATGATTGATTGCGTTTGAGTGTCGATCACCATCCGGGGTTGTTGGCGGTGACGGATGGGTTGGAGTTGAGTTCCGATTGAGGGATGGGAAGCAGGATGTTCCGGGGCGCCCTGATCTTGGAGATGTTGTTTTGTCCGGATGTGATCCTGTTCATGACCTGAAGATAGATCCCCCAGCGGCAGAGATCATATCTCCTTACCCCTTCCAGGACAAATTCCCGGGCTCTTTCCGCGATCACATAACTGCGGAATTGCTCACGGTTCATGCCGGCGGGCGCGGGAGAGGCTCCGGCCCTTGTACGGATCGCGTTCAGCTGGGTATAGGCTTCCGCTGTTGGTCCGCTGGCGGCTTCGTTGGCGGCTTCTGCGTAGATCAGTGGAAGTTCTGCGTAGCGCATCAGGGGATAGTGCGCATCGCTGTTGGCGACGGTGGGGTCGTTGACATCAGCGAACTTGATGGTGTACGCCCGGTTATCGGTCGTGCCGTTGTTGTTGTAGGTAACGCTATTTACTACCCGGTAAGTGGCCGACTGCCAGGAAGGGTAGAAGTATGGAACACCGGTGTTGGTGAAATAGTTATGTGAGACTCCGTCCAGCACCCGCTTGTCGGCATCTTCATAATCCTGATAGTGGTTGTTGCTGAACCAGACTGCACCGCGTCCGAAGGTGGAGTAGGCGGAGAAGTAGATGCTCAGGTTGTTGACGAACTGCGTGCCGGCCATAGACTGGAGTTGCCACATGTTCTCCTGTTTGTTGCGCCCGGCTTTGCTCCAGATGTCCTTCCAGTTGGCAAACAGGCTGTACTCCTTGCTATTAATGACTTCCAGCGCTTTGTCCCTGGCCATCTCGAAATGGAGTTTGCTGTCCAGGCCTTCAAGTCCGGCCACTACCGTTTTGGCATGGGTGTAATTGCCATTGTCCATACCGCCGCGTACCGTGACATTTCCGGATGCGAGGGAGCCGGAGGCCATGGTGAGGTAGGTTTTCGCCAGTATCGATTTGGCCAGGCCGCGGGTGGCGCGCCCGGGTTCGCCTGCCTTGGGATGGCCAAGGGGAAGGAGCATGGTTTCCGCTTTCTTCAGGTCGTCGATGACCTGTTTGTACACATCCTTGACCGGTGACCTGGGGATGCTGTTGTTGGGGTCGACAGACAGCGACTTGACCCTGACGGGTACGGCTCCGTAGAGTTGTACCAGTTGGAAATAGGCCCATCCTCTCAGAAAATAGGCTTCGCCGAGGATGCGCGTCTTCACTTCGGGATCGATGTCCTGGTCGATCTTCTCGACATTTTCCAGCACAGTGTTGGCCCGGGCGATGACCGAATAGAACCCGGTCCATGGCCCGTTCACACCCCAGTAGCTCTGTGGGTTTCCGGCGCCCGTGGTACCCAGGAACCAATCGACTCCGGAAACATGGTCATCATCCAGGATCGTCAGATTCCAAATGGGTTGCAGATAAAGATCGTACGTGTAGAGGGCATTGTAGACTCCGGCGATGGCTGTTTTGGCATCCCCTTCGTTTTTGTAAAAATTCTCGGGAGAGAGGAATGAGAATGGTTTTTCCTCCAGCGCCTTATCACAGGATGAAGCCACCAGCACCAGGGCTGCGAGGATCGAAAAACGAAGGTTGTTCAATATGCTGTTCATATATCGAATCATTTTGGGTGAGGGTCAGAATCCGCAGCGAAGGGAAAGTGTGTAGGTTCGGTTGTTGGGGTATCCACCCAGGTCGACACCAAACAGTGCCGGATTGTCGCCATAGCTATTGACTTCGGGATCGAAACCGGAGTACTTCGTGAAGGTGTAGAGGTTGTTCACACCCAGGGACAGCCTGAGGTTATTGACCCCGCGGATGCTTCCTGCCGGGAGATTATAGCCCAGTGTTACGTTCTTCACACGTACAAAACTGCCGTCTTCAATGAACCGGCGGGAGAACATCATTGTCCTCCAGAACTGACGAATGGCTTTGGGTCCTGTAGCGTTTGCATTATCCTTGCCATCAGCCCAGGCACCTGCCAGTATGGTTTCGCTGACATTCTTGGATGTGCCGATGTTGGCGTTCCAGACACTGTTCATGTTGACCACATCGTTGCCTTGCACGCCATTGATGAAGATGCTCAGGTCGAATTTTCCGTAGGTGAAGTTGTTGGTGAAGCCGAAGATGTAATCCGGGTTGACATCTCCGATAAAGGTCCGGTCCGTGCCTGTCAGGGCCGTAAGATCTCCGTCCAGGTCGCGGTACTTGATCTCCCCGACCATCCTGCGGATGATGCTGGCGGCCTGATTTGTGTACATCGGGTTGCTGCGGATTTCCGCTTCGTTGTCGAAGTAGCCGTCTTCAATGAATCCGAACAGGGTACCGATGGGCATGCCCGCGATCTGGATGAAAGGAGCATCACGCGTGGAGATATTGCTGGCGAATTGTTCTTTCACATCTCCGCCGAGGCTGAGGATCTTGTTTCGGTTGAACGAAATGTTGAACAGGGATTTCCATTGAAACTGGCTGTTCTTGACGATCACCGCGTCAAGGGCAAGTTCGATGCCTTTATTCTCGACCGATCCGGAGTTCCGCAGCTGCCGCTGGAAACCGGAGGATCCCGGGGTGGTGATGTATTGGAGCAGGTTGTCTGTGTGCTTTATGTAGGCATCGAGGTGTAGGTTGAGCCGGTCTTTCAGGAGGCCGAGGTCGATGCCGGCATTGTAAGCGCTGGTGGTTTCCCATTTCAGATCGGCATTGGCGGGTCCGGCAAATACATCATCTGCCAGTCCGGTTTGCAGGGTGCCGTTGAAGGGATAATTGTACACCGCCAGTTTAGCCAGGGAGGCGTAGGAGCCGATCCCCTGGTTGCCTGTCTGCCCGTAACTCAGACGTGCCGTCAGGTTGGAAATGGTTTTGCTCTTTTCGAGGAAGGATTCGTTGTGGACCTTCCATGCCAGGGCGGCGGATGGGAATCCGGCCCATTTGTTGTTCCGGCCGAATTTGGACGATCCATCCTGGCGGAAGGATACCGTCAGCAGGTATCTGTCGTCGTACGAATAGTTGGCCCGGCCCAGGAAGGAGATCAGGGTGGACTGATACCGGTTGGTGATCGAGGGCAGGATCTGATCGGCGGCCTGCATGTTCTCATTCTTCAGCAGATCGTTCGGAAATCCTTTGGCTTCCATTCTGGTGGAGCTGCCGTTGGTACGCTCGAAGGTCCCGGCCGTCATGGCATTGAGGCTGTGCTTGCCTGACTTTTTATTGAAAGAGAGGATACTTTCTGATACCATGCTGGTCCACAGGCTTCCTGCTTTAAGCGCTGAACCTTTCACGCTGAAGCCTTCATACACGCTGCGGGGATAGTACTGGTCGCGGTCGTTGGAGCCATAATTGAAGCCCAGGTTCTGACGGAGTTTGAAATATTTCAGGAAGCTGAGTTCTGCATAGTTGGACGAAAAGATATTATAGCCATTGACCCGGTTGAGCACGTCGCGCGAATAGATCTTGGGGTTGGTGATGAAGAAGCCTTCACCATTGCCGTCGAATTCTTCTTCACGGGAGATGGTAGAAGGGTAGGTAAGGGCGGCGCGGATGACACCGGCGCTGGCGGCATCTGATTTATCGGTGCCGGTTTTAACGCCATTGGTAACGGTGTTTGACAGCACAGTGCTGGTGCCAATGCGCAGGAATTTGCCTACGTTGCGGTTGAGGTTGGCGCTGAGTCCGATCTTCCGGAAATCGGAGTTGATGATGGTGCCATCCTGGTTCAGGTAGTTGAAGGTCAGGCTGTGGCTACCGTTTTCGCCGGAACCTGATACGTTCAGACTGTACTGTTGAGAGAGGCCGGTGCGGAAGATCGCATTCTGCCAGTTGGTATTGTCGGTCATGAGGGTGTCCAGTTCCGCCTGGGTGTAGGGCAGGGTGTAGCTGGTCCCGTCGTAGCGATTGGCGTTGAAATAGGACAGATTCTGGAACCTGGCGTAGTCGTAAGGACGCAGCATGGCCAGTCTTTTAGATACTTCTGCCGCGCCAACATTCACATTCAGTTCCACCCGATCCCTACCAGTGCGTCCCTTACGCGTGGTGATGAGTACGACCCCGTTGGCGCCCCGGGATCCGTAGATCGCGGTGGCGGAGGCATCTTTCAGGATATCAATCGATTCGATATCGTTCGGGTTGATGAACGCCAGAATGTTCAGGGTCTGTTTTTCGTCGCCTCCGATGGAAGACGGCGTTCCACCGCTGTTGGAGTTGTTGAAGGGGACACCATCGATCACGTAGAGGGGTTCGGTACCGCCGAGGAAGGAGTTGGAGCCGCGGATCCTGATGCTGAGTCCTGCACCGGGCGCACCATCGTTCTGTGTGATATTAACGCCGGCCAGCTTACCCTGCATGGCTTGTTGTATGTTCAACGGATTGTCGCGCAGCAGGTCTTCGCGGTTGATGCGCTGAACCGATCCGGTCAGGTCAGCCTTGCGGACCGATCCGTAACCGATCACCACTACATCCGATAAGGTGGAGGCAGCGGGTTGCATCGTGATCTGGTAATCGTTTCTGGTTGTCAGTGTGACGTCCGCATCGGTCTGGCCGACGTGGGTGATCAGGAGCGACTTGACAGTCGGACCCACGGATATGGAAAACTTTCCTTTCTCATCCGACACGGCCCGAAGGTTTGAGCCCTTGGCGGTTATGGTCACGCCATTCAGGGGTATTCCATTTTCATCCCTGATGGTGCCGGTGAGTTTCCTTTCCTGCGCAAACGCCCCGACGGGCAACATGAACAGGCAGGCCAAATAGATCCATAATTTCACTTTCATACGACAAGTCGGTTGTTTAGGATAATTTGCAGTGAAAAAAAGCATCAAAATAAACAATTCCTGACATCTCTTCACACGATTTAGCCTATTATGTCAATCAAGTACATTTTTATGCCCCTGCTCTGCGTTGCGTTGTCGACCCAGTGTCTTCGTGCGCAGCCGTTCATCAAGGAGATCCGCCAGTTTCGTCATCTGGATTCGCTGCAGGCGCCTCCGTCGAACCCCATCCTCTTAATTGGTTCCTCTTCCTTTACGAACTGGAAGGATGTCGCCTCTTTTTTTCCGGGTCATGTAATTTTGAACCGGGCATTTGGCGGCTCTTCCCTGACTCATCTGATCATGTATGCAGAGGATATCATTTTTAAGTATGATCCGAAGCAGATCGTCATTTATTGTGGAGAGAATGATCTGACCGGCGGCCCTGAGATCACCGGAGATTCTGTTTATCAGCGGTTTGTGCGGTTGCACAAATTGATCCGACATCGGTTTCCGAAGGTTCCCGTGGCCTATGTATCGATGAAGCCGAGTCCGAGCCGGGTGAAATATCTGCCGGCCATGCGGGAAGGAAACCGACTGATCGAGCGATACATGCGCAAGACGCCCCGCACGGAGTATATCGATGTGCATCGCCCCATGCTGGCGGCTGACGGCCGGGTATATCCGCATATTTTCCTGTCCGACAGCCTGCACATGAACCGAAAAGGTTATGAGATCTGGCAGCCGATCATCGAGCCTTATCTTGTAAAATAGAAAAAGCCGCGGCTGATCCCGCGGCTTTCTGATATGCGTTATTGTAAGCGGCGGCTCAGGATTTCCGCTTGCGCTTTTTTCCGTACTGGCAGTCTTCGGGTTTCGATTTCACGTAGTAATCGCGGAAATTAGAGGCTTTGGGATCCGTACAGCCCTCCAGTTCCAGGAGTTCGATGTTGCGGAATTCCACGGGATGGCTTTCGCTTTGCAGTGAGATGGTGCCCTGCTTCAGCAGTTGTCCCGGCGCGCCCCATTTGGCTTCCTGACCGCTTACGTTACCGCCGCCGATCTGGGGTTTTTGATAGACCATGACTTCCTGGCCATTGACCATGTGCCTGACGAGCGAATCGCCGAGGACCCATACTTCGGCCCTGACCCACTGGTCGCCATGATAGGTTTCTGAATTGGAGTTGACGCAGTGCGGCGTGAAGAGTTTGCCGTCCCTTTCGACGTTCGTGCCGGGGGTGCAGAGGTTGCAGGTGGTTCTTTTATCTTTGCCGTTGCCTCCCAGGAACTGTACTTCGATCGATACCGGAAAGTCCTGATCGACGCCCATGCTTTGGGGTGTCTGGCCATGGAGCATGATCCCGCTGTTCCGCCAGGCCCAGCCGGGCCCTTCTTTTGCCTGATCACCCACGAAACGGTATTCGAGCCGGACGCGGTAGTATCCGAAGGGTCTCTCATAGAACAGGTGTCCGAATCGTTCATCGAATTTGTCATACCCGTCGTAACGCACTACGATCTTGCCATCTTCGACCCTGAATGTGTTGGCGAAATTCACCCCTGCTGCATGATGTCGGATCTTGGGTGTCCAACCTGTGAGGTCCTTTCCGTTGAAGAGGGATACCCAATTTTCGTTGGAACCTGACTGTGCATGGCCGGGTTTTGCGTGGATCAGGAAGCATACGAGGGGGAGGAATCGCAGAAATTGCCTGAAAATCGCCATGTTGTAAGGGTTGAACGCAAAAAAATGTAGGGTAAGATACAAACTTTGTGTGAATCACGTTATGGTCTCGAGATCCTCTTTCTGATCGTTACCCATGACATGGCCGGCTGATGCGAAACGCCTCGGAACCGGTCCATAATAATGAAAGGCATGAATGTCACGCTGATCTATTCATCGAATCTGAACCCGGTGTATGTCAAATTCTCCATCCTTCAGGAGGAGGTTTGCCGCCATCTGGGATTGGATTCGTTCTTCTGCAAGTCAGGAGCTCCGGAATGGTCTGTTGACGACCGCCAGGCCTGTCTTCCATCGATCGAGGGGGTGCCGGATGTGTTTGTTGCACAGGTGTCGAGGTACATACTGCCGGCTTTTTTTCCCGACCGTACTTTCATCGTGGGCGATGTCGATATGTTGTTTCTCTCCCGCCGCTTCGTACAGGGACTGAAACGCAGGATCCAGGGGCTGGAGGGATTGATGCTGATGGATTCAGACACTTATCAGCACGTATTGAGGTTTCCCTGCTGCTACTATATCGGAAAAGGCAGGGTGTTTGCGGACATTCTTGGACTTTCGGATCCAAAGTGGCCGGATGTTGAGCAACTGATTC
The DNA here is from genome assembly GCA_021299955.1 of Chitinophagaceae bacterium. Lineage (GTDB taxonomy): Bacteria > Bacteroidota > Bacteroidia > Chitinophagales > Chitinophagaceae > Pollutibacter. Next base: position 53,181 of record JAJTFQ010000012.1, on the reverse strand, counting down.
GCGACATCTGGTCACGCGGCGAAGGTTGGACGGGAGATGAGTACTTCTTTTCCGAAGCCGCCCAGCTGGCGAGTGCCCGTATTCCTGTTGCTCACCACAATCATCGGGTGAAAACATGGATGGGTCGGCGGAGCAAGTTGATGGGCAGGATCAATCGGAGTGATTGGCGATACACCCGACTGGGTCTGATGATGGGCAGATACATTGATGTGCATTGTGTCCGTCCGATCGAGACACACATACCGGACCTGAGGCATATCTTCAACTATGTCTATTGCGGCCTGGACGGATCCCGCTATCTGCGATACGAACTATCCCGTATTTTTCGTGGGACACCGGATCTTTTTCCCAAATCCCTCACACAGCCTTAACCATCAATACTGCGGGGATGAGAACAGAGATCAATGTATCGGGACTATCGCTCGGTTTTGTGCACGTGAAAGGCGGCGAATTTTTCATGGGATCCAACTTTTCAAGATCGGATCGCTGGCCGATGGTCAGGGTTGGTCTTTCGGACTTTCATATGGCCGAATGTCCGGTGACGCAGGCCTTGTTCACCAAGGTGATGGGTTTAAACAGGTCACATTTTCGGGGAGATCTGCTTCCGGTCACCCATGTCAGTCACGAGGATGCGGTGAATTTTTGCGCTCGCCTTTCCGAGCTTGTTCCTGACCGGACATTCCGGTTGCCGACGGAGGCTGAATGGGAGTGGGCCGCTGCTGCCGGCCGGGGTCATCGGTATGCCGGTTCAGATGATCTTGATGAAGTTGCCTGGCATCTGGGCAACAGTGGCGCCAGGCTGCAGCCGGTGGGTCTCAAAAAGCCGAATGCACTAGGCATATATGACATGAGCGGTAATGTCTGGGAATGGTGTTCAGACATCTATCGTAACAAATACGCGAGTCGTCCCTGGCCTCTTACGCACACCTTGAATAATCCATCCGGTCAGATCACATCAGGTAATAACCGGGTGTTACGCGGGGGCTGCTATCTTTTTGATGCCGAAGTTTGTGCCGTGAAGACACGCAGTCGCAGGCCCCCCGCCGGATACGCCGGATACGTCGGTTTCCGGTTGGTGATGGATGTCTGATCCGGTGTTAGGTGCTTACTCGCCCGGGTGGTAGGTTCTGACGGCTTTTTCAAGTACCTCTTTCCTGTCCATGGACATGCGCTTGGTTTTTTGATCCAGGAACAGCGGGATCTGGTCATCGAAATGGGGACTTCCCTTTTTCGCGGAAGCGCCGTAAGTGTTGCTGGTTTCAATGATCGGCAGGCCGTTTTTCGGGAACCTTACCAATGCCACATAGGCATCCCCGCCGGTGACCTTTCTGACGCCTCCATTAAAACGAACGCTCCATTCCGGTGCCAGCAGATCGGGGAGTCCATGTGCAGGGAATTGTTTGTCTCCCCGCACCAGCTTCTGCATCTCTCCAAGGGCCAGATCTGTCTTTCCGAAGTGTTTCAGCAGATATGTTTTGATCTCCGCCAGCACCTGTTCGCATTCTGTCTTTCCGATCTGGATCCCTTCCCGGCCGCGCAGGCGGGCGGATACGAACTCATAGACCATGAGAAATGCCCCGGCGCCTTTGCTGTCGGCCAGTCCTTTCCGATCCCACTGCTGAAGGTTTCGGAGGATGGTATCGTAAGCCGGATATTCCTCCGGACGCATCAGGAAAAGGGTATCGATCCCGATGGGGTAGTGTAGTTTGGAAGGTAATTGCCGGTCGAATTTGATGGTTTTGAAACGATCGTAATCTACCCTCGAATTTTCCGGCATGAGTTCCAGAAATCGGATGCTTCGGTTATTATGATTGGTTTCCCATCCGTCTGTTTTTGAGAAAGATTCCGCTTTCAGGTTATCGCCGCCTGCCGTGGCGTAGAATGAAGAATGATTGGTGTTGAAGAGAAAACCACTGTTTGGATTGACATACTGAGGCAGTTCGGGCAGCTTCCGGAAGCTTGTCCAAAGGGTTTTCGACGTATTACCGGGCAGGGTCTTCTTCCAGTCGTATGCCGGGGATGGGTCACGCACCGGCATGAGTGCATTGTTGACATAGAAGATGGTATCATGCCGGTCTGCGTACATAATGTTGAACATGGAGAGTCCCTGCAGCGACAACGCCTGATAGAACTGGGTGAAGTTCCGGGCCTTGTTCATGTGGTACCATTGTTCCAGGGCGCGGATCTCCATGTTGGCGCCCATCCGGATGGAGAAGACGCCCTGTTTGTTGCGCAGGGTTGCACCATATTTACTCCAGAGGAGTTCGCGGCGAACGGGTACGGGGACACCTTTGACCTGAAGTTTCACCATCCTCCGCTCAAGGTCGACCCATGCGCCGTCGAATCGATATTGGTTGGCGTTTGACGGATTCATTTCCAGCTGGAAGATGTCTGCCCGGTCGCAGAGGTTGACCGTATGTGCCCATCCCAGGTTTTCGTTGACGCCATGCAGAATGCAGGGTCCTCCGGCGAGCAGTCCCCCCAGGGCATTCCATCCTTCTTCGCTCTGGACATGCGCTTCGTAGAACGCTTCAGGCCCCTCATTTGGCTGATGGGCGTTGATGGCCAGGAAGGCCTCTCCCGTGGTCGTTTTACTCGGATGGATGGCGATGGCGTTGGATCCCATCTTGTCGAAATCGATCACGGAACTGACCGTGTTGTTATAGATGGAAGAAAGCATGCGTCCGCCGCCATTGAAGACGGTCAGGGATAGGACGGAAGAGGCGATGTAATCTTTGATGGTCACTTTGAAGGCAGGGCAACCATCTGCAGGCTCTTGAAATCATCTTCCGCGTGGGCCCAGGCGAGTCCGTAGGATACCTCCGGGTCTGTCGGTGCGAAGATGTGCGGGACGCCGAAACTGTCGCGCGCGATGGTGACACGCTTGGGGTCGATCTGGGCGAAAAGGGTGGAGCAGGACAGGAGCAGGAGCAGAAATGCGAAGGATCTCATGGATAAACAGCTTAAGGGAGGAGGAATGAAGAAGGCAATTTACGCTTTTGACAGATGTACAACAGCCGGTCGGATCGAAAGTTAAACCGCTGGTAACTTAAAACTGGCAAACAAAAAGGCTGATGCATTGCTGTGTTGAGCCTTTTGTCTGCGTAGTGAAATAAAGCGGCCGCCAATAAGACCTATTTTTACCATTCGCAAAACAAAAGGCATGAACCTCATCATCCGGGATCTCACCAAGACCTACTCCAACGGCGTCAAGGCGCTGAATCAGATCAATCTCACACTGGAAAAAGGCATGTTCGGTCTCCTGGGGCCGAACGGTGCGGGAAAGAGTACGCTGATGCGCACCATCGCGACCCTGCAGGATCCGGACAGTGGATCCATCATGCTGGGAGATATCGACGTGGTGGCAGAAAAGCAGGAGGTTCGTAAGGTACTGGGCTATCTCCCGCAGGATTTCGGATTCTATCCGAAGGTCTCTGCGCTGGATCTGCTGAATCATTTTGCGATCCTCAAGGGGATATCGGATAAGAAGGAACGTAAGGAGATCGTGGATGCCCTGCTGCAGCAGACCAATCTGTTTGAAGACCGGAAACGCAATGTCAGCGAGTATTCCGGTGGGATGCGCCAGCGTTTTGGCATTGCGCAGGCCCTGCTCGGTAATCCGAAACTGATCATTGTGGACGAACCGACGGCTGGTCTGGATCCGATGGAGCGGAATCGTTTTCATAACATCCTCAGCGAGATCGGCGAACAGGTCATCGTGATCCTGTCGACGCACATCGTCGATGATGTCCGAACGCTGTGCAACCGGATGGTCGTGATGAACCATGGCACGATCCTGCTGGAAGGCACTCCCGCGGAAGCGGTGGCTTCGGTGCAGGGCCGCATCTGGCGGAAGGCGGTCGAGAAGTCTGAACTGGCCGAGTTCCGGATGCGCCTGCCGGTGATCTCGCATCATGTCTCTGAAGGACGCATGATGATCCATGTCATGTCCGATGATCGTCCGGACGACGGATTCGAAGCCGTGGACGCCACGCTGGAAGATGTCTACTTCTCCACCATCACCCAAAAATAGCATCCGCCATGTTTCGTGAGATATACGCTTTCGAGGTCAGGAGCGGATTGCGCCGACCTTATCCCTACGTTTATTTTGCCATCCTGTTCATCCTGACCCTGCTGCTCGGAATGGCGGCGGCTGGGGTGTTTTCCACCACCCGGACGGACAGTCTGACGACCGTGAATTCTGCCTCTGCCGTCGCCCGCATCCTGCTGGGCACCAGCAGCAGCATTTTCGGATTGATGATCAACGTGCTGCTGATCTCGACGATGGCCACGGTCATCCAGAAGGACTATCAGTATAACATTCATCCGCTGTTCTTCACGAAGCCGATCAGCAAGTCTGGGTATTTCTTCGGTCGTTTTCTGGGAGGGATGACATTGGCGGTCTTTATCCTCAGCGGTCAGTTGATCGGTTTTTGGCTTGGCTCTCTTTTCGGCATGGGCAAGCCCATGATGGGGCCGTTCCTCTTTGTCAACTATATCCAGCCTTTCCTGGTGTTCACGCTGCCGAATATCCTCTTCCTCGGGGTTGTCTTTTTTTCGCTGACGACCTATTTGCGGACAACGATGGCTGCCTACATCGTGGCCATTGTTCTGATGGTTTTGCAATTGGCGAGTGACACCATCACCGGGAATATCGATAACAAGATGCTGGCGGCCTTGCTGGAGCCAACCGGGGCACAAGCGCTCCAGCTGGTGACAGAGTACTGGAGTCCTGCAGAACGTAACTCGAACCTGATCCCGCTGACAGATGCCTTGCTGTATAATCGTTTGCTGTGGATGGGTATTTCGTTGCTCATCACCGTCATCAGTTACCGCGGCTTTGCTTTTTCTCAGTTCCTGCAGCCACTGCAACTGTTCGGGCGCCGGAAGCGGGCTGAAGCGGCCGAGGTGGCACCCGCCATCGCTTCGCTGGATGCCCTGCCCAAGGTTCGTCAGGAATATGGCCGGCGGGCCAACTGGCGGCAGACCTGGTGGTTGACGAAGTTCGAGCTGCGGAAGATGGTGACCAGTGCCTTTTTCATCATCATGTGTTTGTTGGGTGTGGGTTTCATGATCCTGGTGGTTCGTTTCATGGATCTGATGTACGAGTCATCTACCTACATGGTGACCTATAAGATCGTGGAGAATGTCGAGGGTTCTACGGTCCTGTTCATGTTGATCTTCATCATCTTCTATGCCGGCACTTCGCTGTGGCGTGACCGGGAGACGCGGATGCACGAACTCACCGGCGTCACACCGGTGACCAATGCGGCACTTTTTTTCTCCAAATTGTTGGCTTTTACGATCGCTTCGATGTTGATGCAGTTGGTGGGTGCGCTCACCGGTGTGATCATCCAACTCTACCATGGTTTCACAGATATTGACGGCATGCAGTATCTGGTGATGATCTTACGTAATGCCGCGATCGGCGTGGTCTTCGTGGCCTGGGCGCTTTCCCTGCAGATCTATTCTACCAACAAGTATCTCGGATTCTTCCTGACACTGGTGCCGGTGATCATCCTGCCGATCGTACTGAGCATCTTCGAACTTGGCAGTCCCCTGCTGGATTTCAACAGCACCGGAGACTCCATGCCATACTCCGACATGAACGGATATGGCGGATCTTTCCTGCAGTGGCCGTTCTTTCGGGTGTATTGGTATAGCCTGTCTGCAGTTCTATGCGTGCTGGCCCTGCTGCTATATCCCCGCGGAAAGGAATCGTCGATCCGCGCGCGCTGGCATCTGTCTCATGCGCATCGTAATAACAGGCCCTTGATCCTGATGGTCGTTTTCCTGAGCATGGCCCTGGCGAGTGGGGGATTCATCTACTGGCAGACCCGCGTGCTGGTGGACGATACCAAGCCCAAGGACCGGGAGCGTGATATGGCCGCCCTTGAAAAGCGGTTTTCGAAATACCGCGATCTGGCGCAGCCCCGGATCACGGCGGTTTCGCTATCGGTGGATATCTTCCCGGATGACAAGACCCTGCACATCGTTGGTCAATACACACTCCTTAATCGCACCCTGCGTTCGATCGACACTCTGTACATTGATTACAGAAGTGGCAAGAAGAGTCCATATCACTACCCGGTCATGAAATTCAACACGCCGTCTTCGGTAGCTGTTGACGATCCGGATCATGGCATCCGCATTTATCGATTGAAAAAACCGATCCTGCCGGGCGACAGCATCCGGTTTGATTTCGAGATGAAATACATTCCGAACGGATATTTCGGTCGAATGAGTTCCCCCGTTGTAGACAACGGAACCTTCATCAACAGTGGTCTTCTGCCTACGATCGGTTACAATCCGGATGCAGAATTGAGCCAAAATACCGCCCGGAAGGAGTATGGATTGAAGCCGAAGGCCAGGATGGCCGGGATCGATGACAGCGCGGCGATGATGAGCAATTATATCTCTCGGGATGCCGACTGGATCCGGTTTGAGGCGACGGTGAGCACAGCGGCCGGGCAGCGTGCCATCGCCCCTGGTTATCTGGTGAAGGATTGGAAACAGGGCGACCGCCATTATTTCCAATACAAAATGGATAGCCCGATCCTGCATTTCTTCTCGTTCCTGAGTGCGAAGTACAGCCTGCGCCGCGACCGGTGGAATGATGTCGCCATCGAGATCTGGTATCAGCAGGGTCACGAATACAACATCGACCGGATGATCGCCTCGATCAAGAAATCGCTGGACTATTATACCAAACATTTCGGTCCTTATCAGCACCGGCAGGTACGCATCATCGAGTTCCCCAGGTATTCAAGCTTTGCTCAGTCATTTCCCAACACCATTCCATTCTCCGAGGCCATCGGGTTCATCACGAAGGTGGAGGACAAAGAGGATGCGATCGACGTTCCTTTCTACATAACAGCGCATGAAGTGGCGCACCAGTGGTGGGCGCACCAGGTGATCGGCGGGAATGCGCAGGGCAGTGTGCTGATGAGCGAAACGATGAGTCAGTATTCGGCACTGATGGTCATGCAGCAGGAATATGGAAAGGCTGCGATGAAGAAGTTCCTGAAGTATGAGATGGATCGTTACCTGATGGGCAGGACGGCGGAATGGAGGGGCGAAATGCCGTTGATGCTCGTTGAAAATCAGCAGTATATACATTACAATAAAGGTAGTGTTGTGATGTATGCCCTGCAGGATTTCCTCGGTGAAGAGACGTTGAACGGCGCGATCCGCACCTATCTCAACAAAACGAAGTTCTCAGGCCCGCCTTACACGAATGCCCGGGATTTCGTGGAGCATATCCGTGCCGTGACGCCGGATAGTCTTCAGTATTTGGTGACTGATCTGTTTGAGCGGATCACGATCTATGAAAATTATGTTAAGTCATTGGATTACAAGCGCTTACCGGATAGTAGTTATCAGGTGACCCTGACCGTCGGCAGTGCTAAGTTTTATTCGGATAGTCTGGGTAAGCAGCGGAAGGCCGAGGTGAACGACTACATGGATGTGGCGGTGTTTGCGCAGGAGAAGACTGGCGACAAGGAACGTGAAGTACCCTTGCTGATGCAGCGGGTGAAGATGGACAAGCCCGAAAAGACCTTCACCTGGAATGTCAAGGCTCTGCCACATTCCGCCGGCATTGATCCATATCTGAAGCTGATCGACCGCACCCCGGCCAATAACAGTTATGATTTCGGGGAGAAGCCGGTGGTGCCGGATCTCAAGCCGGGTGGCGGTATGCCGGCCTTTCTCATGAAGATGGGGGCCAAGGAGTAAGTTAGTGGGTCATTCCCGCATGAAGAGATAGCGACCCCCGCCTTGCTGGAAACGCATGCGTTTTTCGTCGGGTTCGAATCGGATCTCGATGCCGGCCTTGTCGAAGGAGAAGCGGTGTTCGCCATGAGCGGCCAGTGTAAAAGGCAATTGTCCGGTCGCCTGGCAGAGCAGGTTCCCGTTCTTTCGGGTGATGGTGAGCTTCATGGGCACCTGTTTGCTGACATAGACGCCGACGTACCGATCCAGTTCGTTATCAGATAGTTGCACAACCGAGAAATCAGGGATGGTGTAGGATTTGTCGAAGGTGGCGCTGAGCAGGGCGATGGTGACATCGTTCAACACCATGTTGGTGGCGTTGGAAGTGATGGCGAAACTGATGTCTTCCGACTGAAAATGTCCGTACACAGAAAGGTAGGCATCGATGCCTCCGGTGTGGCCAGATGCCCAGGAGGTTCCGAAGGGGAAACGGAATAGACCGCCGCCCGTATTTTCCTGCCAACGCGTCATTTCCGCGAGGCTTTCCGCCCGGATGAGTTTCCCTTTGAAGAGTTTTTCCGCAAACCGGCAGATGTCTGCAGGTGTGGACATCATGGATCCGGCTCCCAGCGGAACGGAGGGATCCGTCATCGGTTGTACGACCCAGTTTCCAAACAGCATGCGATAGGACAGGGCCATGTTCTGTGTTGGGTCTGGCTTGATCCCGTAGATCGTCTCCTTCAAACGGGCCGGCTTGAGGATCCATTTTTTCAGGAGTTGTTCGTAGGGTCGGTTCCAGATCTTTTCCAGCATCAGTGTGAGGAGGATGTAGCCGCTGTTGCTGTATCTGAAAGAGGTCCCGGGTTCGAAATCGCTGATCTGTGCATTTATGGTATCGAGCATCCGTTCCTTCGTCCAGGGCTGGATTGCCCGGGTCATGAAACCGGGATTGTCGGTGATGTTATGGATGCCGCTGCGATGGGTGAGCAGGTGTCGGACCGTGATGCGTTGGGCGTTCCGTACGCCCGGAAACCAGGGTTCGATCGTTTGATCGAGTCGGATCTTTCCCGCCTCGACGGTTTTCATGACCAAGACGGACGTAAAGGTTTTGGTGATGGAGCCGATCCGGTAGCGCGTATGTGCATCGGCCTTCATGCCATTCTTCAAATCCGCCCATCCGGTAGCATGTTGGTAGACAGGCTTTCCTTGTTTGAACACCGCCACGCTGCCCATGAATCGTTGGTTGGAATCTAGTCGATTGAAGTACCGATTTAGTTTTGCGGTATCAAAGGATTGCGCGTTCAGGCCGCCAACCATCGTGAGTGAAGCGATGATCTGTAGTCCGAGTTTTCGGAGATAGGGCATCTTGCGGGCTTTCATGCCCCGAAGGTACATCTGGCCTGGATCATCTGAATGTCAGGATGCCCCAGTTTTCGGGGATATGCATGTTGACCACTCCAATGGGTGACCATACCCAGTTGTCTTCGGCCAGGTTCCTGCCGTCGGGCCTCTTTTTTTTCCGGTATCCTATGCCGTCCGGCTCCATCTTCCATTGCACGCGCGAGAAGTTGATGCGCCAGGTGGCGCCGCGTGTTGGCCGGCTGATGCGTCCCGGCCTTTCGAGTCCCTTGAAGGGGATGGCCATTTCCAGGGTCCAGTATTTATCGCGATCCCGGTTGTTATTGATGGTTCCTTTCAATTTCACGGCAGTGTTCATCCCGCCATTCCAGTGGATATCGTAGGTACCGCCCTTTCGGTAGGGTTTGTTCATGAACAGGTCCATCACAGTCCCGAAGGCGTTGACCTCGATCTCGAAGTACTGTTCGGTATCGTTGTTTGGATCGATGAAGATCTCGAAGTCGTTGTCATGGAAGATGATGGCGTCGCGTTCCTTTAGGGTGGCCCAGAGGTCGCTTTCATCCATGCGGGCGGCGATGTAGAGATATTCGTCGTCCCANNNNGCGTGTCCTTTGTGGCGGTTTGAGTTCCGGTTTACCGGTGATGTCCACAAAGTCATCGGTCCATGCGGCCTTTCGCCATTCGGAGGGACGGATCCTACCGTCGATCAGGGGAGGCCTGGTGGTGTACTGAACTTCATAGCCCTTCGGGTCTGTCGTCTGGGTAAATGCCCCGAATGGAATGAGGACCAGCAAAAGGGCCAGTATCTTCATCTTCATATTGCTCACGAAAAGGAAGATACGCAAGATTTGAAAAGATCAGGTTGCCGGTCATCGGTCCAGTGCAAAGCGGGCTGATATTACGCTCAACCAGATGGGTTTTTACGATGCTGAAATGTCATACTTTAGTACGATCAGGTTCAATCATCCGGAGTCATGCAACATTCAGTTCAATCCTTTCCTCAGGAAGTCATCGATAAGATCGGGAATTATGTCTATCGCCTGATCGATCCGCGCAATGGGGAGACCTTTTACATCGGCAAGGGCAAAGGAAATCGGGTTTTTGATCATGTCAACGGCACGATAAAGGACCGAGATCCGGATAGTGATCTCTCATTCAAGGAGCAGCGGATCCTGGACATCCGGAATGCGGGACTGGAGGTCATTCATGTCATTCATCGGCATGAGATACCGGATGGTATCGTGGAGCATGTGGAGGCGGCGTTGATCGATGCCTTTCCGGGTTTGACGAACGCACAGGCTGGTCATGGCAGTAATTCTTTCGGTCCGATGCATGTGCGTGAGCTGGTTGACAAGTACACGCTGCCGGTTATTGATGAGCGCCCGGAAGAGCGCATCCTGTTCATCAACATCAACGACATCGTCAACAGGAGCACCCGCATGTCTGTCTATCTGCAGGTCTGTGGTCACTGGCGTTTGTCCAGGGAACGGGCTGCGAAGGCGGAATTGGTCATTGCCACTATCCGTGGGGTGGCGGTTGGCGTTTTCAGGCCGGAAACATGGTATCCTTCACCGGCCTATCCCGGTCGATATTGCTTCGATGGAAAGGAAGCGGAAGAGGCCCAATGGATGAGATTTGTGGGAGAGAGGGGCAAGCGCATCGTGCATGCGGAGATGAAACACGTGCAAAACCCGATCAGATACTGGAATTGTTGACCGTTGAATGTCTGTTGTCCGTTCATTTTTTCCATTTCAGGTCCACATCCCATCGAAGTCCGACGATATGGAACAGCCTGTTATAACTTTTGGCAAAATCGGGTCTGTAAGTGTAGAACACTGATATCCTGCGGTCTTTCCGGTATTCGTATCGAAGTCCGGCCGTGTTTCGGATGTTATCGATGAAGTATTCGCCTGGTGTAAAGGTGAAATAAGGCTCAACCTGCAGGTATCCGTCGAGTTTTTTGGTGATGCGGTGCCTGACGGATAGTCTTGTGCGCAGGATGCTTGTTCCGGTTGCCGAGCCGTCGCCATCATCGGCGTATTTAAGTGTGTACTGAAACTGAGGTCGCAAACCGATCTGCCAACCGGAAATCTTTGTGGAGTATTCCAATCCGATGCCCAGTCGGGAGGAGTGGCTGCCGACGACATCTGCGTAGCGGAAGTTGGCGAAGATCCTCACCTTCTTATGGATCTCGTAGGAGACCTCCGGCGAGACATAGAATCCCTTGGTCGTACTCAGGTTGTTCTCAGTCCTCCACTGTCCGGTCAGGCTGGCTTCCCATTTTTTCGGCAGGTCCAATCCGAGGCTGATGATGGCCCATCCCTGGATATCCACGGGGTCGGATTTACTTGGTTGACTTCTGACCCCGCCGGAGATGATGGACATGAAAGACATCAGGCAACTGATGACGAAGATCTTCCGGTTTCCCGAAGAAAATGAATGCTGAGGCATCATACTATTCTTTTTAGTCATGAGAAGTGGTTGGATCATTCCGCAATGGTGCAGTCATCATGCAGATCCATTATATACGGTCGGATGGCTTGTTGGGCTGTGGCAGGTAGTAAACGGTCACCCTGGCTGCATCCTTAAGCAGGTCGATCTCTCCGATCTCAACCCTTCGGATTTCCAGGCCGGTGCGGTTCCTGAGGTCCTCGATGAGTTCCTGCCGGCGGCTTGCATGGATGAGTTCTATCCGCTCGTACAGGATCTCCCTGACTTCTTCTTGTCCCGAGTGTAGTCCCTTTTCGAGCAGCCAGGTTGAGAGTACGATCACCCCGCTGATCAGCAGCATTTCCTGCCATCCGCCCCGACTGACGGAGACGAGCAGCCCGACGGCGATAACGATGAAGACGTAGGTCATGTCCCGGGCGGAGATGTTTTCGGTCCTGAACCGGAGCATGGAAAAGACGGCGAAGAGCCCGAAGGCGGCGCCCATGGTCATCTCCACCTTGTTCAATAGGAATCCGATCAGGAAGATGACAATGTTCATCGAAAAGAACGTAAATATGACGTTGGTGCGCCGATATTTCGGGATGTAGATCCCGCGTATCAGGATGGTCACCGTCAGGATATCGCACAGGAGTCTAAAGAGGAATTCGAGTCCTTCGGATCCCCAGAGTTTGAATCCCTGTCCGTCGAAAAAATCAGGCATGTGAGATGGTTTGTTTTAAGGTGTCGGTGATCTTCAGGATCCTGTTCAATCTGGTTTTGAAGCGGTTTCCTTTGACTCGGTCGTTCAGGAGCAGGGTTCCCATGCAGTACTTGCTGACGGATCCCTCCCGGATGTTCATGGCGCGCATTTGCCGGCGGAAAAACGAAGGATGTTTTTTGACTTGCTTGACTTCGGCGATGACAATGCCATCCATCGAGCGGGTTTCATTTCCTCGCTCAAAGACGATATGCCGGTCGATGGTGACCCGTTCCTCGTTCGTCAGATCGACCAGTGTGATCCGGTCGTAGGATATCCTGATGACCGGCCGGAGCTGATCTACGGGTAGGTTTCCGGCATCGGCAAAGACGGGATGCTTCAGGGCACTGATGTCTTCGGGTGACTGTGCATCCAGCACCATCCTTGATTTGATGGTGTTGCCTTTGTTGAGCCGATGTTTGACTTCGAGGTAAGCCATGCCGGAGTCCAGGTATTTTCTGATCCGTACCTTTTGTCTGTCCTGCTTCCCGGCATGGTGATCATGATAAAACCTCAGCCCGGGGGTGTCAAAATATACAGTATCATATTGAAATGATCTCTTGTCCCGGATCTCGAGGATGCGGTACTTTGGTTTGCAGGCTTTCAGCACCTCGTTCAGTCGGGAGGCTGGTATGACATATTTGGTATCGGATCTGTCCATCAGTGCCGCTTTTTTGATGGTTTCCGATAGGTTCACGTAATCGAAGTTCTGAATAATTTCATCCGTCTGAAGGTTCATCCTGGTTATTTCCTGGTATGATGAAAGATCAGGGAACATAGTTGGCTATGAGTGCTCTTCTGTTGGTGATATGTGTTTTCAGCGCGGTCAACGCTGTCGAGAATCCTGCGGCGCCGCCGGTCAGGTAGGTAGCGCCTGCCTGTTCGCCGTTGGTACCCGTAGCAAAGGGTTGTATCAGGTTGTAATATTTATCAAACATGGCGTGCATGGTGGATTCCACCAGGAAATTGTTCCGGAACGCTTTCAGCTGGTCCTTGTAGGACTGCATGTATATTGGATCGTCTGCAAGGTATCGGATCAGCGGCCAGGAGGCGGTGACTTCATTCATGCTCAGCGAGAGGCCGGATCTGCCAGCCGGTCCACCTCCCCCGGTAGTTCCGGTGATGCCTGGACTGCCATTCAGCGCCTCGTTGTGATCCCAGGGTATCCAGGTGAGTTTCTTCACGGAATGGTTGTAGAGGTAGAAGTTGTGGGCCATCACGCCGTAGCTGTCCCAGTTCACCATCCCATTGTTGATGGCCAGGTATTTCAGGAAGTGGTCGACGTTGAAGACGGCCTCCAGCTGTGTTCGCCATTGTGCGGGTGCGCTCGTACGGGTTGGACTGTTGAGGATGGAGACCAGTTGCTGGACGTCCGAGTAATCGGTTGTTGTCTCATTATTCTTTTTTTCAAAAAGACTGATGTTGAAACTCGTCAGATTCGATTCAGGCTTGTAGATGTTTCCTTTTTCCTCACCGAACTGTTGCTTGATCATGTTATCGTCGGGGAGTTCGATGCCGGTGTACACGCCGCAGTAACGCAAACCGCTGCCAAAATCGATGGAAACCCGGTAGAATGCCGTTTGCGCGCAGGGTATGCCGGCCATCCTGAAGATGTCCGAGGCAGCTTTCTCCCGGATCAGGGACGGATCTTTGGCTCCCGGTGAGAAGCTCATCTCTTCGAATCCGAAGAAATGCTGATCGGTGATGGCCGGATACTTGTCTTCAAACTCATCAAAATTCAGCCGAAAGGGCAGTTTGTAGTTGCCCGTCTGCCAGGCCGTCCGCAGCGTGGAATTTCCCTTCAGCCTGAATCCGACATTCTTCCAGGTTTTTCCGTTGAATGTCAGGCTGACATCCACGTAGTCGGGTTCAGTGGCATTGGTTGCCGGGGGAGGGCCTCCGCCGGCTACGCCGAAGTCTGTTCCGACGATGGTTTTTACATTGGCCCTGATCGATGTCCACTGGGCTGCGGTCATCTTGATCTCAATGCTGTTGACTTGTTGCTGCGGGAAAACGCGCTGGTAATCCTGATATGCGTTGCCATGGCTGGTGAAGGTCCAATCCGGATTGTATTTTGCGGAATCGGCGGCTGTCAGGCTACCCGTATCTCCTGTATTTTCCTTTCGGCAAGCAAACAGGGCGATCAGAGAGAAAACGCTTAGGATCAGTCTCGCGTGTATGATTTTTTCAGTCATGAACGTTAGATATATTGTACAAGCTATTTCCTTCTGTAAGCACGGGATATTTTTCGTCAGTCCTTTTGAGGAACGATTTCCAAACTGGCGGGTTTCGCACGTAAGTCTTGCAAAATTGTTAGCTTGTATGATGTTTAAGCATTAAGTTCATCAATTTTCTGCAGATGTATGCGCGTTTTGTGATCATATTATGCTTTACATGCATATCCAGCGTCTCCTGGGCGAAGGACATCCTCATCACCAACATCCGGCTGATCGACGGGACAGGTACACCGGTGAGGATCGCTTCAGTGAGGCTTCGGGGAGACAGGATCATCGCCGTGGGTGCGTTGAAAGTCATGCCGGGCGACAGTATCGTGGATGGTCGCGGGCAGGTATTGGCTCCCGGCTTCATCGATTCGCATTCACATCACCTGGGATATCTTCGAAGGAATCCGGATGCATTGGCCACGGCGAGTCAGGGTATTACCACGATCGTCATCGGTCAGGACGGCGACGGGCTTCCGATGGATTCCCTTCAGGCATTGCTCTCCGGGAATCGTTTTGCTGTCAACATCGCCAGTTACACCGGCCATACGATGCTGCGGTCGGAGGTCATGAGTGATGATGACTTGAACCGGCCGGCTACGGATGTCGAACTCGCGAAGATGCGGACGATGTTGTCGAAGGAGATGACCCGCGGTTCGCTGGGGCTTTCCACCGGACTCGAATACGAGGGTGCCTTTTACAGCAGCCGTTTGGAAGTGGTGTCACTTGCCCGGGTAGCCGCGGAATTTGGCGGACGATATATCAGCCATATCCGAAGTGAGGATCTGAAGATGGATGAGGCCGTGGAAGAGATCATCGAGATCGGTCGACTTACGGGCATGCCTGTCAAGATATCCCATATCAAACTGGCGGCCCGTGATGACTGGGGTCAGGCGCCCCGGGTCATCGCCCGGTTGGAGCGGGCTCGTGCCGAGGGGATCGATATCACGGCGGATGCCTATCCTTACACTTTCTGGAACTCCACCCTGCGTGTATTGTTTCCTGATCGCAGGTATTCGGATACTGCCAGTGCCCGACTGGCTGTTGAAAAGTTATGCGACCCTGACAGTTCGATGCTGGTGAGATACCTGCCTGAACCTGCCTGGGAGGGCCGCATGCTGGGGGAGATCGCCCGGATACGTCGGGAGTCACCTGCTCAGACCCTTTTGCATTTGGTCGCGCGCGCAGCGGAATATGAGCGAACCCATCCGGATGTGGATGGTGTCGAGGCGATTGCCGGCAAGTCGATGACCGCCGGGGATGTGGCCGCCTTCCTGGCATGGCCGCACACGAATATTTGTTCTGATGGGAACGCCGGACGCCACCCCCGCGGGTTTGGTTCCTTTACGCGGGTGCTGGGTCGTCAGGTCCGTGAGAGCAAACTGATGAGCCTGGAAAAGGCCGTTCATAAGATGACGGGTCTCACGGCACGGCACCTGGGCATCCGGGATCGTGGCCTCATTCGTCCGGGTTACCTGGCGGATCTTGTCTTATTCGATCCGGATCGCGTCATCGACCGAGCGACGCTGGAAGACAGCCATGCATTGTCCGACGGCATCATCAGTGTATGGGTCAACGGAAAACGAGTGTATGACGCTGGCAGGTCCACAGGAATTCGTTCCGGCAGATTGGTCACCCGTCCGGTATCCGTCCTAAAAAAGCATTGAATCGATTTAAATCCAAAACCTACGATATCCATGAAGTCGCCAGCAATTGTACTCACCAATGGGTTATTCCGAAAGGATGATGCAAAGACCGCACACGGGCTCATCCGCGGCAGTGAACGTTTTGAAGTGCTGGGCGTCATTGACGGTCCGGAGACGGCCGGTCGTGACGCCGGTGTCCTGCTGGATGGAAAGCATCGCGACATTCCCATGTTTGCCAATCTTGAGGATGCTTTAGCAGGAGTCTGGGGACCTCGTTATCTGGTCATCGGCGTGGCGACGGTCGGTGGCAAGTTGCCGTCTGACATGATGGAAGTGATCCGGCTGGCCCTTCGCGCCGGTCTGTCGATCGTCAATGGTCTGCATGAATTCCTGAGCGACAAACAGGATATCGTTTCCCTGGCTAATCTCTACCAGGCCGAGATCATAGATGTACGGAAGCCCAAGACCCGTGAAGAGCTTCATTTCTGGACGGGTGATATCAAGAAGGTGGATGTTCCGGTGGTGGCCGTCATTGGGATGGATTGTGCGATGGGCAAACGCACAACTGCTCGTCTGCTGCGTCAGGCCTGTGAAGCGAGCGGTCTGCGTGCGGAGATGATCTTCACAGGACAGACGGGTTGGATGCAGGGCGGTCAGTATGGTTTCATCTTCGATGCGACGCTGAATGATTTTGTCACAGGTGAGTTGGAGCATGCCATCCTGCAGTGCTGGCGCGAGGCCAATCCGGAGATCATCTTTCTGGAGGGTCAGTCGGGTTTGCGCAATCCCAGCGGGCCCTGTGGTCCGGAGCTCTTGTTATCAGGTGGGGCGCGCCACGCGGTGCTTATGTTCTCTCCCAAGCGCAAGTACTGGGATCACAATCCCAAGTGGGGAGAGATCCCGGATGTTCTTTCGGAG
Organism: Chitinophagaceae bacterium; assembly: GCA_021299955.1. Lineage (GTDB taxonomy): Bacteria > Bacteroidota > Bacteroidia > Chitinophagales > Chitinophagaceae > Pollutibacter. The sequence continues at coordinate 36,136 of JAJTFQ010000012.1, read as the reverse complement.
ATCAGGCTGATCGAGGCATATGGGACGAAAGTCGTTGCGGTGGGGATGCATACCGAAGGTTGTACGCCCGAAGAGGCGAAGACCCTTCGTCAGCGATATGAGCAGGTACTGGCCCGGCCGGTACTACTGCCCTTGCAGGAAGGCGTGGACAGGCTGATCCCCGATCTTAAGCATTTGATTACCCAGAGCCAGTCGCAGGGCTGACATCCATCGGTATGAATATCCTAGACATCCGTCCTTCGTTGCGCAGCATTCCGCTGAAGAAACCTTATGCCATCGCCGGGGGAGATTTCGATCATGTCGACCTGGCATTCCTGGAGATCGAGCTGGAGAATGGCATCATCGGTTACGGCTCGGGGAGTCCTGCTGCTGAAGTTGTGGGAGAGACGGCCGAGATGACCTTTGAAAATCTCTGTTCCGGGGATGTCATGATGCTGAAGGGATGCGATATCCGCGAATATGATGCGTTGATCCGAAAGTTACGAGAGCGGTTTCCGGACAGGCCGGGTACCATGGCTGCGGTGGACATCGCTTTGCATGATGCTTTTGCCCGATGGCGCGGTGTGCCCGTTGCCGCTTTGTTCGGCGCATGTTCAGGGCCTTTGCCGACATCGGTTACCATTGGTGTGATGGGTGTACAGGAAACATTGGCAGAAGCGGAGGCCTATCTGTCCACCGGCTTTCGGCATCTTAAGGTCAAACTGGGACGGGATCCGGAAGAGGATATCGAACGGATGATCCGATTGCATGAGCGTTTTGGGCATCGGGCGATCCTTCGGGTGGATATGAATCAGGGATATGATATCCGCTCGTTTCAAACCTTTTTACGAAGAACCGTTTCGGTTCCGATGGAAGTCATTGAACAGCCATTGCCGACGGGTTCGGAGGAAGACTTGCGCGCATTGCCATCGGATGTCAGACATCTATTGGCCGCCGATGAATCACTCAAAGATGTCGATGCGGCAAAAGCGTTATCGTCTGGTGATCCGGTCTTCGGCATCATCAACATTAAACTGATGAAGTGTGGCGGGATAATGGCGGCCCGCGAGATCGCTAAAGTTGCGGCGCCTTCAGGTATTCGTCTCTTCTGGGGTTGCAACGACGAGAGTGTCGTCAGCATCGCGGCTGCTTTGCATGTGGCCTATAGTTGTCCGAACACGGAGTTTCTGGATCTTGATGGCAGTTTCGATCTGGCTGAGGATCTGTTTCGCGGGGGATTTGTGCTGCGGGACGGGTTAATGCATTTGGTTGGTAATGCAGGATTGGGGGTAGATAAGTCTTAATGTTATAGATAAAAAATAAATATGAAATCACTCATCGGTCTGTTTGTATTTATTACCTGTTTTCAGGTATCGTTCTCGCAGAGCCTGGTTGAAACTGCGGTGTATGACTGGAATCCTAGCGGTACCATACTCAATGGCTCCGGTGCGGTGCTTTCAAGCCAGCAATTATCCGGCCATACCATACGCGGAGGAAAACGCAGGGTTTTTCAATCTGCATCCAATGGACCGGAATTGTTTTTCATCATCAAATATGGCCCCGTAGATGTCATGCTCAACGGCGCAACCCGCCGGCTCGACAAGGGATCGGTGGTGTTTGTGCTGCCCGGTGACGAGGTTGCATTTCGCAATCCCCGCAAGGATGACGTAGAGATCTATGAGATGAGAATGACTGCATCAGATCGGGATGAGTCAAGAGGGAAAAATGCCGGTCCTTCATTCATGATGGACTGGTTTGATATGACGTTCCGGGCGCACGAGAGAGGTGGTGTGCGTCAGCTTTTCGACCGGAAGACCGTTACCATGCAGCGGTTCGACATCCATATCACCCAGTTGAATCCGGGATTGAGCAGTCATCCGCCGCACACGCATCAGAATGAGGAGATCATCCTGATGATCGATGGTGAAGGAGAAATGATATTAGGATCTAAGCCTCATCGGATCGTGACCGGCCAAACGGCCTGGGTGGCATCGATGCTGCCGCATAACATCACGAACATCGGTAAGCGTCCTGCGCTTTATTTTGCGATCCAGTGGAATTGATTCTGACGCTGTCAGTATCGCAACATCATCTCCCCCGGTTCATCTGATACCAGTCCCCTGAGTTTGGAGTGATTCAGCAATTCGAGGTAATCCATTCTTCGTCCGTTCACCCGGACCTTCCGGTCTATCAGCCTGATCCCATGGCTGTAATCTACATACCAGTCGACATGTCCTGTATAAAGCGGCTGGATGGGTTTCCCGTCTGATTTGTGCCAGCCATAGATGGCTACCCGCTTCGTCCGGTCTTTCCATGCATTCTTGCTGCTCAGGACCACATCCTTCTTGATTCCGCTGATCAATCCGTTTTTCCCTTTCCGCTGTCCTTCGATGATCAGGTCGTGATGCCGCATGATCACCGTGCTGTCGCGATGTGCGTAGAGTGGTACAGGATCGAGCCGTACCCGGGCTTGAAGATGGATCAGGTCCACCATCTTTCGGGTCGGAAGAGCCGTGTGGGTTTGGTCGGCGATATTCTGCGCCGCCATGGGGGTGATCGGTACCCGGGCGAAATCGCGACGCGTACCCACCATGAAATAATCCTGCGTGACTTGAAGCCGGGCTTTCCAGGTTTTTCCGCTGGAATCGGTCATGCGGCTGGTTATGGTTACAAGCTTCAGGAACCTTTGCGGAATCTGTCCGGTCTCAAACATCTGCAGGGCCAGAGAGTCTCTCTCCTTCCATCCATAGGAGGTTGCTTGCCGGTAGAAGGCGGAGCCAGTTGTGGGAATCGGATCATCGGATACCTGGCTTTTTATCTTTAGCGCACGGCATGACGGGAATAAAACGATCATCACCGAAAGCAGGATAAGGAAAGGGTGTTGTTTGTTGGTCGTAAGTCTATCCATCCGTTCAAAGGTTCAAAGAAAACAGGATTGACGTACATTCAATCATTCTTTCACAGTTCATTTCGTTTGTTATGAGTTCGATGAAGATACGCCTGCTGTCTTTCCTTATGCTGATGTTCCTAAACCTGTCACTGATTGCGCAGGACAGGGTCATACCCTTGTATGAAGGAACGCCGGCAGGATCCGAGGGATGGGACTGGTCGGAAGCCGAGAACAACCAGAATGGATGGAAAACCCGTGCCGTATATAATGTCAGTAAACCGACTTTGACGATGTTTAGTCCTGAGCCGGGTAAGGCGAATGGAACCTCTGTGGTGATCTGTCCTGGTGGTGCTTTCCGTGCCTTGTCAATTGACAGTGAAGGGTTTGATGTCGCGCGCTGGCTCGTAAAAAAAGGGGTAACCTGTTTTGTATTGAAGTATCGTCTAGTGCGGAGCATGACTATCGACCCTGTGGCTGAGATGGGAGCGAATTGGGGATCTCCGGAATTCCAGGCAGAAAGCAGGAAAGTGATCCCGTTGAGCATTGCCGATGGGCGGTCTGCCATACGATATGTTCGTCAGCATGCCGACGAATGGAAACTGGATCCATCCAGGGTAGGCATCATGGGATTTTCTGCCGGCGGGACAGTAGCGGGAGCAACGGCTTATGACTATACTCCGGAAGAAAGACCCGCGTTTGTTGCGCCTGTCTATCCCTTCTTCCCGGACGAAATGATCAGGAATCCCGATACGGACGCGCCACCTATGTTCCTGGCCGCCGCCAGCGATGACGGCCTGGAACTGGCTCCGCACAGCGTGGCGCTCTATCGCGCATGGCTGAACGCCAAAAAGAGCGTAGAAATGCATATGTATGCCCGCGGCGGACACGGGTTTGGCATGAAGACCCAGAAAATGCCCTCGGATCAGTGGATCGACCGTTTCGGCGAATGGCTGCAACAGCAAGGATGGCTAACAAAAAGTATGTATGATCCTGCCATGAAAATTTACGAGAAGAAGACCTTCACCTTGTCTGAAGGGAAAGTGTTGCCTTATCGAATCCTCTATCCCGAAGGTTACGATCGTTCCAAAAAGTATCCTGTCCTGCTTTTCCTGCATGGCGCCGGAGAACGGGGAACTGATAATGAAAAGCAACTCATCCATGGTGCAAAAATGTTCCTGAAACCGGAGAACCGCGCCGCCTTCCCGGCGATCATCATCTTACCGCAATGTCCGGAGAACAGCTATTGGGCGGTCATAGAAAGGGGGCAGGAACCCGGGAAATTCTCCTTCAACTACGCAGGTGCGCCCAACTGGCCACTGGAAGCCGCACAGGAACTCTTGAAACAGGTGATCCGGGATGAATCGGTCGATCCACAACGGGTCTATGTGACCGGCCTGTCGATGGGGGGTATGGGCACTTTCGAACTGGTCTATCGAAATCCCGCTTTATTTGCGGCGGCTGTGCCCATCTGTGGCGGTGGAAATATTGAACAGTATGACAACCGGGTAGGTGAAACCGCCTTCAGGGTATTCCACGGCGACAAGGACGCCGTTGTGGATGTAAATCTGTCGAGGAATATGGTGGACAGACTGAAGCAGCTCCAAGTGAAGATCGTCGAGTACAAGGAATATCCCGGAGTGAACCACAACAGCTGGGACAATGCCTTTGCGGAACCTGATTTTCTGACCTGGATGTTGGCGCGGCAGCGAAAGATTCCGATGAAGCAGATCAGGAAAAGGTGATGCGTTCATTATGAACGCGGACGTGCGATCCATTGATGAAGCCCGATTTGTTCGCATTCGTAGCCATGCTGGTGCAACAGCAGTAGCGTGTCAAATACCGAATGCCCAAAGCGTCGGCTGAGGATCTCGTCGCATTCCAGGAGGATGATGGGTTTGTGATCTTCCTGTAGCAATCGCTCAGCCCCTGACAGACATAGATATTCGGCACCCTCCACATCGATCTTGATCAGATCCAACTTTGAAATGTTCATCTCTTCGAGGACTTCATCCAGTCGTCGACAGGGGATTGCATTGGAGGATCCTTCAGTTGCTGAGGGATTCATGGAGAGATAGGAGTCTCCATATTCAAATCTGGCTTTTACTACTTCGGGAACGGCCAATTCCACCATGCCGTTTCTGTCAGAAAGTGCCATGGGCAATGCAGTCACATTCTTTATCCGATTAGCGGACAGATTTTTAAGCAGCACTGCATGGGTGTTCGGTTCAGGTTCAAATGCCAGGATCCTTCCCTTTGGGCCGACCATTTCCGATCCGAGCAGGCTGTACAATCCGATATTCGCTCCGATGTCCAAGACTACGGAACCGGGCCTGATCAGACCAGCATAAATCTGAAGGACATCCGTTTCAAATGATTTTCCGATCGATACAAGATGCTGTTGTTCAAACAACAGGCGGGTGATGTCTCCGTAATGAGTGAAGGTGAAACTTCTGCCCGGTAGTACCTGAAGGTGATGCGAACTTCGGAGCCCGGCTTTCCAGATCCTTCCCCTGATGGTGCAATAGACCTCTGAAATGAATCTTATGAAGAATCGCAGGTTCATATCAATCTGACAATTTATGCATGATACGCATTCGTAGCAATTCTACAAGCATTAACTGCTGATACATCTAGTTCAACTCTCCAAGAGTTCGCAGCTCTCCAAGAGTTGGTAACTCTCCAAGAGTTGGTAACTCTCCAAGAGTGGGGGTACGCTCTAAGAGTTGCTAACTCTCCAAGAGTGGGGTACGCTCCAAGAGTTGGTATTTGTGAATAAAAAAAGACGGTTCGAAACCGTCTAGTCTGGTGTTTTTCTAATTCAACGATTGCAGGACACATTCAATGTTAAGCATTTATTTACATACAGTATCATGATGTTGATCACCTGTTCGCGGCATTTTATACAAAATGCAAATATTGAATTGTTTAAGTGTTGATGTAATGCGCAGATCGGGTCATACTTTAATGATATAGCCGATGTCAGACAAACGACGGACCGATGATTTCCGTGGATAGTAACAGACGGACCCTGTAGAAAACAAGCGCAGGGGGATTATTGCAAAAGACTGGAATGACAATCTCACTCCACAAAATCCTGACGATAGTTCATTCTCCTAAATATGGCCGATTGAATCCACATGCGTATTTTCAAACAAAAATCCGCACATGGACCGCAGAAGATTCATCAGGGATGCATCCGTCCTTGCCTTGCTCCTCCATCAGGGACAGACCCTGCTGGCTTCCGAAGGCCCCTCGCTGGCCCGCAGGAAACGCCTGTTGCGCTTCGCGATCGCATCCGATACACATTTCGGTCAGCCGAAAACGGCTTACCAGGAGATGCTGGACACGGGCATCCGCCACATGAATGAGATGCACGCAAAGGATCCCTTCGACTTCGGCGTCATCAACGGCGATATTGTGCATGATGATATTTCCTTCTTTCCTCAGGCAAGAAAGACCCTCGACCAGCTGTCCTTCAAATATTATGTGACGCAGGGGAACCACGACATGGCCACCCCCGAACAGTGGAGGCAGGCTTGGGATTCTCCGGTCAATTTTGATGTGGTGAAGGATCGAACCGCCCTTATTTTCGCCACGACTTCTGATCATACCGGGAAATACCTTCCGCCGGACATGGACTGGCTCACCGCCAAGTTCAGGGAACACCGTAAGGCGGATCATATCCTCCTGTTCATTCATATCCCGCAGATGAAATGGACGAAGCATGCCATCGAGTCGACACCTTTCCAGGAACTGGTCAAGGCGCAGAAGAATCTCCGGGCGGTCTTCCACGGGCATGAACATGATCAGGACGGCATCAAATGGCATGCAGGTGTGCCGTTCTTGTTCGACAGCCACATGGGTGGAAATTGGGGAACGAACTATCGCGGATATCGCATCGTCGAATTGTACAAGGGTGGATCGATCAAGACCTGGATCATGAATCCGGACACGCCCCTTTTTGAGACGGAACTCACCCCGGGTATGGCGGAACCCATGCCGGTCTGAGTGGTTTGAAAGGATTCGGTTGAACAATCACCCCGATCCATTGTCTGACGATCATTCTCAACCTAAATATTTCATGATGAAGCGCATTCTTTTTACGTCCGCTCTGATATTCTTTGCATCCGCCTGGACCGGATGGAATTGGAAATATCTGCAACAACCCGCCATCAATCGGGCGGAAGCCATCGAATGCCTGCAAATGGAAACATTGGATGCTTATCAGCTGGAGGCTTCCACCAGCGGTTTCGCGGCCATGCATCCGGGCCCCCTCAAGGCCGAAGCCGTGGATCGGCTGGGAAAGATGATCCGTTTTCCGGTGGTCGATGGTCCTGAAGCGAATGCTTATTTCATTCCCGCGAAGCGGAAGTCTGACCGCTGGCTGATCGTCATCCAGGAATGGTGGGGATTGAATGATAACATACGTGACGAGGCTGACAAATATTACAGCGATCTGGGTGACATGAATGTGATCGCTGTGGATATGTACGATGGTCGGGTCGCCGCTACGCCCGACAGTGCCATGAAGATCATGCGTTCCGCAGACATGTCTCGCATGACGGCCATTATCCGTGGCGCCATCGCCTATGCTGGCGACAAGGCTTCGATCTACAGTGTGGGATGGTGTTTCGGCGGGATGTGGAGCTTGCAGACGGCGATCATTGCGGGCCCCAAAGCCAAGGGGACGGTTATGTTCTATGGTCGTCCTGAATCAGATATTGAAAAATTGAAAAACATCCGTTGTGACGTCATCGGCTTCTTTGGAAACCTCGACAGATCGCCTGCGCCGGCCATGGTGGATGCGTTTGAGCAAAACATGACAGCGGTAGGTAAGAAACTGACGGTCCATAGATATGATGCGGGACATGGTTTCGCCAATCCGAGTAATCCCTCCTTTAATAAATCAGCTACAGAGGACTCATATGCCAAGGCCATAGCTTTCTTAAAGACGCATTGATCTCAGGAAGGGCCGTGGTTCATTCATGATGATATGAAAAGAAGAAAATTCCTGGGACTAACGGTCATGGGTACCGCGTCTTTGACTGTTGGTCATCCGCGAGAGCATCTAAATCCTCATGGATCATCAACTGCAGGCAATGCTCCCCTGCTGAAAGCGGACCTCGTCATTGCCGGCGGTGGCTTGGGTGGGGTAGCCGCGGCCCTGGCGGCCTTGCGTAACGGGATGAGTGTGATCCTAACGGAGGAGACTGACTGGATCGGGGGTCAACTGACATCTCAGGGTGTCCCGCCAGATGAACATCCTTGGATTGAAACCCACGGTGCGCCAGCTTCCTACCGAAAACTGAGAGAAGGCATCCGGGATTACTATCGTCATCACTATCCACTGACACCTGAAGCGGCAGCCCGGCCACATCTGAATCCGGGAGACGGTGCTGTCTCCCGGCTGTGCCATGAACCGCGGGTGGCGCTTGCGGTAATGATGTCCATGCTGGCTCCATGGATCAGCAACGGAAAACTACGCTTACTAACGGAACATCGTCCGGTGTCGGCGGAGATGTCGGGCGACCGGGTGCTGTCACTAACGGTGAAGAATATCCGAAATAGTGCAAAGAGCATTCTTTCTGCTCCCTGCTTCGTGGATGCCACTGAGCTTGGTGATCTGCTTCCCTTGACAGGAACGGAATATGTGACCGGTGCCGAGTCGAAGTCGCAAACAGGTGAGTTGCATGCTTCAGATCAGGCAGATTCGACCAATCAGCAGGCCTTCACGATGTGCTTCGCGATGGATTTCGTGCCCGGTGCAGACCATGTGATCGATCGTCCGGCAGACTATTCTTTCTGGCGTGACCATGTTCCGGATCTGCGTCCGGCATGGCCTGGTCGACTGTTGGATCTGACGTACATGCATCCTTCCACGTTGAAACCGAAGGCACTGGGTTTTCATCCTGAGGGCATCCCCACGGGCGATACCCTGAACCTATGGAACTATCGAAGGATCATCCATCGGAAAAACTTTGTAGAGGGTCATTTTCCGGGAGACATATCGATCGTCAACTGGCCACAGAATGATTATATGCTCGGGCATCTGATCGATGTGCCGGAGAAGGTGTTCCAGCGTCATGTCAATGCAGCCCGTCAGCTAAGCCTCTCGCTGTTATATTGGTTGCAGACCGAAGCGCCGCGGCCGGATGGCGGCATGGGATGGCGCGGATTGCGTCTTCGTCCGGATATCATGGGCACGGCTGACGGCTTGGCGAAATACCCGTATGTGCGCGAATCCTGCCGGATTAAGGCACTGTACACGATCCGGGAGCATGACTGCGGAAAGGAGCAGTCAGGAGGAAGTGCGGCCATCTATCCAGACAGCGTTGGCGTCGGTTATTATCATATTGACTTGCATCCGTCGAGCCGGGGAAATAACTACATCGACTTTCCCTCGCTTCCGTTTCAGATCCCTCTCGGATCATTACTACCGGTTCGCATCCAAAACCTCTTGCCCGCCAATAAAAACATAGGCACCACACACATCACCAACGGCTGCTACCGCCTGCATCCCGTGGAGTGGAGCATTGGTGAGGCGGTGGGTTGTCTTTGCGCATATGCTTCTGCCCGGGGCAGACTTCCCCGCGAAGTCCGCCAGGATACCCAGCTACTTGCTGATTTCCAGCAGTTCCTGCGCAGTCAGGGTGTCGAAACCACCTGGCCGGAGAAATCTTGAGTCAGTATTAACCCTCCAAGGGTGGGGGTACCCTCCAAGGGTTGGGTAACCCTCCAAGGGTGGGGGTACCCTCCAAGCGTTGAGAACTCTCCAAGAGTTCTGCACTCTCCAAGAGTTGGGTACTCTCCAAGGGTTTAGTTCGACATACTCGAAGAAAATTCGGTAAGTTCACCACTGCTCCAAATCGGACTTTCATGTTGAATCCGGATAAAGAACATCGGGTGGCTTTGGTAACGCATTCGTCTGCGGGTGTAGGCCGGGCGCTGAGAGTTACGGACCAGGTATCGGCATTGCTGACAGGGAAGGACATATTTCATGAAATATTCAAGGACGAATGGCCCGCCCATTTCGGAGGATTTACCATGGTCTGGATCGTTGGTGGCGACGGCACCATGCATCAATTCGTCAACCGGTATCCTGATATTCAATTACCCATTGGACTGCTGAAAGGCGGGACCGGTAATGATTTTCACTGGCTACTATACGGTGAGACAACCATTGCGCTGCAGGTTGAGCTCATGCTTCAGGCTGCACCGATCACTATAGATCTGGGCACTTGCAACGATCGCTATTTCATCAATGGTATCGGCATCGGATTTGAGGGTGCCGTGGCCCGCGACCTGACCGGAAAGCGGAAACGGCCGGGGAAGACTTCTTTTTTGATGGCCGTTTTGCGCAAGATCCTGGATTATCGATGTGCGGAGTTTGACATTCGATACAATGGTCGCCGGGAGACCGGCAGATTTTTGCTGGTGGACCTGAGCAATGGAAGTCGCGCAGGCGGAGGTTTTCATGTAGCACCTGTGGCGCGTCCGGATGACGGCTATCTGGATCTGATCACCGCCGGACCACTCAGTCCCCTGCAACGTCTTCGATACCTTCCGGTCATAGAACGCGGAAAACACCTCCATCTCCCGTTCGTCCGTCATGAGCGACTGCAATCTATTTCCATCGAATCGACTTCCATCCTCCAATATCACTGCGACGGTGAGTATGCGGAAGCCAGCCGACTGGAGATCGGAATACTGCCTGGCAGGCTCAGATTCCTTTGTGATCCGTTGAGCTGATCCGTTGCACGAACCCAGCACTTCAACAACGTACCTTTGCGCGTCAACAAAATCGCAGGGAACTTGTCAAACGCACAGATAGACACTTCGGCATTGAGCGTGACCGTTCGGAAGACCGTGAACGCTGTGAGTGTATTCTTCTTCATACAGGGCGTGGTTTTCGGGAGCTGGGCCAGCCGTATTCCTGATCTGAAGGACAAACTTCACCTGGGCGAAGGCGCGTTGGGCACCATCCTGTTCATGCTTCCCATGGGTCAACTGACCATGATGCCGTTCAGCGGACGCATCGTCACCCGTTTCGGAAGTCGCAACGTCCTGAGGGTAGCTTTGATGGGATATTCTTTCATCCTGCTGCTCATCGGTCAGGTTCAGGAATCCTGGCATCTTCCTGTCTGTCTCTATCTTTTCGGTCTGATCGGGAATTTGTGTAATATCTCTGTCAATACCCAGGGGGTCAATGCCGAGAGTATCCATCACAAGCCCATCTTCACCACCTTCCATGGTCTTTGGAGTCTCGGAGGTTTTACCGGCGCCCTAATCGGATGGCTGATGATCCGATATGGCATAGAGCCGGCCATTCACTTTCCGTTCATCACCCTGTTCGTTTGGGTGAATGACTATGTTTTTCAGCGTAACCTTATTCCCAAACGTGCAGTCAGTTCCGTAATTCCGAAGTACAGGTTTCGCCTCCCGGAGGGGCAGCTGCTTTTGCTGGGCCTGATCGCCTTCTGTTCGATGAGTGTGGAGGGATGCATGTTCGACTGGACAGGTGTCTATTTTCGTCAGGTTGTGGGAGCCGATGAGCGTTTCGTTTCTGCCGGATATGCGGCCTTCATGATCACCATGTCCGCCGGACGATTCATGGGCGATGGGATGTCTTCCCGATGGGGACGTAGGAGATGGGTGATGATCAGTGCCGGACTGATCACCACCGGCATCGGGCTGACGGCACTACTACCTATGCTTCTACCATCCGTGATCGGATGTATGCTCACCGGGATCGGTGTCAGCAGCATCATCCCCCTGGTGTACAGCACGGCCGGAAAGGATACCCGGATCGCCAGCGGCATCGCCATCGCCAGTGTGGCCGGCATCGGATACCTGGGTTTCCTGCTCGGCCCACCCATTATCGGATACATTGCTGAGGCCGTGGGTCTGAGATATTCCTTCGCCCTGATGGCACTGGGTGGCTTCGCCATCCTCTGGCTGGTCGGAAAGAAACGAGCCCTGGACTGATTTGCCCGGGGCGACTACTTTCATGCGGTTTCCATATATTCGTTCAAACGAATCACATGACCGCCCGCCACCTCATCCCCATCCTGCTGATCATGACTTCTACGCTGGCTGCAACCCTTCCTGACAAATCCAAAAAGGTCATCTTCTTTGGGGATTCCATCACCCAGGCCGGGGTAAATCCCGGAGGATATATCGTCAAGATGGATTCGATCATCAAGGCGGCCGGTGAATCAGATCAATATCAGCTTATTGGGGCTGGCATTGGCGGGAATAAGATATACGACCTTTATCTTCGGATGGAGCAGGATGTACTGGCAAAATCCCCGGATATCGTCGTCGTATATATCGGTGTCAATGATGTATGGCACAAGTCGAGTTCCGGTACCGGCACCGACTACGACAAGTTCGGCCGATTCTATGAGGCGGTTGTCAAGAAGTTGCAGGCAGCGGGCATCCGGGTGATCCTGGCCACCCCCGCCGTCATAGGTGAGCGACATGACAACAGCAATGCGCAGGACGGTGATCTTAATCACTACAGCAACTGGATCCGGAAGTATGCAGCCGCCAACGGATTGCCCCTGGTGGATTTGAGAAGTAGTTTCCAATCTCACAGCCGCGCTAACAATCCTAGGAATGAAGAAAAGGGCATACTCACCACCGACAGGGTTCACCTCAATGCAGCCGGCAATCTGCTGGTCGCCGAAGAGATGTGGAAAGCCATACGGGGGCTGAATTAAAAAAGGCTTTTGACCCCGTCACGCAATGATCGATACAGGTGATTCCACTTGCAGAAGCTGAGGAGATTTGCCAAAAGTTGTTGACGCTGACGCTCTTGCCAATATGTCCTTGATTTGCTGAAAACGATGCACCCAGGTATGTTTTGATACCAATTCCCGGTAATTCCTTTCTATTAATGGAATGTGCAGATGAAAATGCTGTAGCAGATCCAGGATCTGATCTTCTGCATTTTCCCAATCGATTTCGATCACTGGATTGTAGCCGAAAAGATTGATCATTTCAGCGGGAGCATGCCCCAGGATCAGGCACTTAGATGCCATCGACTGAAGATATCGCATGGTCATCGTCTCCACATGTCCGGATCGTTCCGGATGTGTAATGCTACCGGGTACACATATTGAGATCTTCGTCCTGGCCAGACCATCGATCAAACCTTCCCTGTCGGGGAAAATTAGATGTCCTTTCAAAACTTCATACAGATAAGTTCGATCGAAGCCTTGAAGCGCGGGCAGTATTCTTTTGTGGTATCGGTCGTATTTTCTTCCCAATGCCAGTACGTCGATGTTTTTTAAATCATATCGGGCATATCTGTACACAGAAGGGTCAACGCCTTCTGGCACATGATGGAACTTTTTTTGATTCAACAACGCATTCAAATCATCCGCTGATTGGCTGGCACTGACGAAAATACGGTCGATGCTGTAATCATTCACAAATTTGATGATCCGATGATATTCTTTCGGCCAGGCATCAAAAAAATATATCATTCGCGCATGATTTGTTATATGCGCATGTGGCCTGTACTTTTTATGATCCAAACCCATCATAACGGCGAACAGGCTGTTTGGATCATGCAATGGGTCTGATAGGTATCTCCTGGGCGTTTCGCTGAAAGGGTTCATGCCGACAAAATGTCGGAGTTTTTGTTTCGCTTGCTGCAGCCCAAATTCAAACCTACTGTCATTGAGGGGTATGACATACGGGTCTTACAGTATGGCCTTTTCGAACAAACTGATATCCGCCGCCAATATGTCGGGTCGGGTGTCTTTTTGAAGTATGAGTCGCAATGGTGGTTAGCGTTGTTTTGAGTACCAGGATAAGCACCTTGTAGGTGAATCACAGGAACTCAGTGGTTAGGGATTGATGGTGACAGTACAGGGAAGGATCCATGCATCGCCATAACAAACCTATAAATATTGACCTTTCCGGTTCATGCAATATTCTCAGTAACAAGGATATCGATCATCAGTCTGCTGATCACCTGAAAATTTTACAACACCCCTTGACAATGCGACGAACCCGAGATATCTTTCGCCTCGATTGGCATATCTCGCTGTCTGTAGCCGTCCACTGAAAACGTGGAGTTAATGGTTTCAAATACAGTGGTTCGACTCTGCCTCACTCACCTCTATCCCCCCAAAAAGCATCGCCCCTCCGAATCACGCGTCGTTGTTACAAACCACGCCGGTACCCATTCCTTTGATCATCAAGGGAAAACGGGCACGGGTTAAAAGCGAATGTTCGGATGAAAATGAAGACAGCAGGGCGCAGTCGCCACTCCAAGGGGCAGGGAGTTCAGTTGTTTTACAGCAGATCGGTCATTGGATCTTCAGCTACAGTTGTTCCAGGGCGTGTTTTTCCCATGGTCAAAAGCTGTCGCCTTTTTCCGGTTGAACCTGAAAGCGTGATCATTAGCATGTGCTACTTTGGGGACAATCGTGCTCCGGTATCACGCTATTCGATCCTCAGATTTCCCGAGAAAACGATCCCGGAATCGTTAGAATGGCTCCAGCCTTCGAGGGTGGAACTATGACTCGACCAACGTCTGCACGTTGTTTAGCGACAGGTGTCGCTAATAATCTATCACCTGTTCCTGAATGTGTTCGGGCAGTTCACGCCATTCATACTGCTGGTTGCGCAGCTGAGGTTCAAACCCGGCTTCTCTGATGGCATCCTGCATGGTCTTATAGGTAAATCGATGCGGTGCCCCTGCAGCGCTCACTACATTTTCTTCGATCATGATGCTGCCGAAATCATTGGCACCGGCCCGCAGGCAGATCTGAGCGACTTTCTTTCCGACGGTCAGCCATGATGCCTGGATGTTCCTAACGTTGGGAAGCATGATCCGGCTGATGGAGATCATTCTGATATATTCCTCCGGTGTGGTCAGGTTCTGGACGCCGCGTATCTTGGTCAGCAGCGTGTCCACATCCTGGAATGTCCAGGGGATGAATGCCAGGAATCCCTTGGCGTGTTCCGGTTTTTTACCCTGTACCTCGCGGATGCGCACCAGGTGTTCGAATCGTTCCTCCAGGGTTTCCACATGTCCGAACATCATGGTAGCGGAGGTGGTGATATCCTGCTGGTGGGCTTCTGCCATGACGTCCAGCCATTCCTGGGCTCCGCACTTGCCCTTGCTGATCAGCCGGCGCACCCGGTCTACCAGGATCTCGGCACCGGCGCCGGGGAGTGAGTCAAGACCCGCTTCCTTCAGGGCTTTCAACACTTCCCGGTGCGTGGATTTTTCCAGTTTGGTGATGTGCGCCACTTCGGGTGGCCCGAGTGCATGTAATCGAATATCAGGAAATTCATCCTTAATTTTCCGGAAAGTATCTGTATAGAATGAAAGGCTCAATTCCGGGTGATGTCCGCCCTGTAAGAGCAATTGATCACCTCCGTATTTCAGGGTTTCCCGGATCTTCACCCGATAGGTGTCCATGTCGGTGATGTATGCTTCGGCATGACCGGGTATGCGGTAGAAATTGCAGAATTTACAATTGGCGACGCATACATTCGTCGTGTTGACGTTCCGGTCGATCTGCCAGGTAACCTTGCCGTGCGGCACCTGGATCCTCCTCAATTCGTCCGCGATCTGCATCAACTCTGTCAACGGGGCTTCGCGGAAGAGAAACAATCCCTCCTCCGCTGTCAGCCATTCAAATGACAAAGCCTTCTGATACAGGGTCGAAAGATCATACATAGCTGATGGAATATGTTTGCAAAGGTACGGAAGCTTGCAGACTCCGTTCCCGCAACAATGCAACCCTTTCGGTGGTTTTATCATCCATACCTTTAGGCAGTGGCGCCAGGCCCGCCGGTCGGAATCTCCTCTTCAAACTTTTATTGAACATGCCCTATAAACTGATAATCATCATTTTATATATCCTTTTTGTGATTGGCGCACGTGCGGCGCCGGTCATGGGGGAGCAACCCTCTCAATGGGTCACCAGTGTCCGGCTCCAGCCGTTGACGGGTGGTGTCATGTTCGTCCGCGCTGTGGTCAATGGGTACCCTGACAGCCTGAATTTCATTCTGGACACCGGCAGCGGTGGAATTTCCCTGGATTCCGCCGCCTGCGCACGCTGGAACATGCCCATCCGTCCTTCGGACAAGACGATCCGCGGGATCGCCGGCATTCGAAAGGTCAGCTTTCTTTATGATGCAACCCTGCACCTGCCCGGACTGTCGGTCGATAGTCTGGATTTCCATGTAAATGACTACGATATCCTGTCCAGCGTTTACGGTATTCGGGTAGATGGCATCATCGGCTACAGCTTCTTCAGCCGTTACATCGTGCGTCTGGATTACGACATCATGCAGATGGATGTGTTCACCCAGGGAGATTATCTCTATCCCCGTGGCGGCCATCTGCTGCGTCCATTGCTGACAAACATACCCATACAGTCGGCCGACCTGCAGGATGCCCGATGGCTCTCCAGCCGTTTCTATTTTGATACCGGCGCGGGACTGGCGTTGTTGCTTTCGGAATCTTTTATACGAGACAGCAGTGTATTGGCCAACAAAAAAAAGCAGCCGCTCGTCACACAGGCAGAAGGAGTGGGAGGTAAGATGACCATGCGCATTACTACAGTACGCAAATTCAGGCTGGGGCCATACAAATTCAGGCGTGTGCCGACATTCCTGTTCGAAGATCCATACAACATCACCAACTACCCATTTCTGGGCGGACTGATCGGCAACGATATCCTTCGTCGCTTCAACACCGTCATTAATTATGCCAGGCGCGAGATCCATATCCTCCCGAATAAGCATCTCCGGGAACCCTTCGATTACTCATATACAGGCCTCGGTATCTACCAGATCGATGGCCGGGTCGTCGTGGAGGATGTGCTATCCGGTTCTCCCGGAGAAAAGGCCGGATTCCGGACAGGAGATATGATCCTGGCCATCAATAATGACATTTCCGGAAATATCCGCATTTACAAGGAACTGATGCAACAAACCGGCGTCAAGCTGAGATTCCTGGTCAGGAATGAAGACGGCATCCGCGTGCTCATCATGCGCCCTGCCCGCATCTATTGAGCTGAAGTATTTCCACAAATCGAAAATCTGCTTTCCTCTTTTCGTAAACCAATTCCATGGTGTCCGTAAGAACTTTGTATCATGATGATACGCAGAGGAATGATCAGGGTTGTATTCAGCACATGCATCATTTGTACTTTCACATCGAATGTAGCGGCACAGCAGCCATCAGCTACCGATACTACGCATAGCCATGTCCGTTATATGTCCGAGATCACGCTCGTGGGTAGGAATACGAGATCGGATATCCACTTCCTGCCTGAGATCGTGGGCACGACGATCAATGCGGGCAGGAAGAATGCCCTCATTGTGATGGACAATATCCAGGGCAACGTCGTCAACAACACGATGCGCCAGGTCATGGCCAAGGTACCTGGCATACAGATATGGGAAAGTGATCCGAGCGGTATACAGATCGGCATCGCGGCCCGGGGTTTGAGTCCGAACAGAAGCTGGGAATTCAATGTCCGTCAGAACGGATATGACATCAGCAGTGATCCGTTTGGATATCCCGAAGCATATTACACCCCACAGCTCAACTCCGTCCAGCGCATCCAGGTGGTGAGGGGAGCGTCAAGCCTTCAGTACGGTCCGCAATTCGGTGGCTTGGTGAATTTCATCCTGAAGGATGGATCCGAAGCGACCAAACCCTTTCAATATGAAACCCAGCAGACACTGGGGAGTTTCAACCTGTTCAACACTTACCACGCGGTCGGCGGTAAGACGGAGAAAATCAATTATTACGGTTTTTGGGATCATCGCCGTGGTGATGGTTTCCGGGCCAACAGCGGCTTCCATGTCAATACCGGCTTTGTCAGTACTACCTGGAAAATCTCTCCCAAGCTCAAGGCCGGCGTGGAATTGACCCACTTCGACTACACCAGCCAACAGCCCGGAGGATTGACGGATGCACAATTTCAGGCCGATTATATTCAAAGCTTGCGCAGCAGAAATTGGTTCGGTGTCCGCTGGTCCATGGCCGCACTGAATCTTGATTATGCCTTCAACCCAACCACGCGGATGAATGTAAAGGTGTTTGGTATGGATGGGGTACGAAACAGTGTCGGATTCCTGCAGCCCACTACGCTGAAGGACAGCATCAATCCGGCCACTTTGGCGTATACCAACCGAAGGGTGGATCTGGATCAGTATCGCAATGCGGGTGCAGAGGCGAGATTCATCACAGACTACACCATTGGTCGTCAGAAACATACATTGTCGACAGGTGCACGCATCTTCACCGGTCATACATTCAGGAGACAAAACGGCCGGGGTGATACGGGATCTGATCTCAACCTGAATGTTGCCGCACCTTTCCCCACTTCACTCGATTTTCACACCTTTAATACCGCTCTTTTCGCGGAGAATATCTTCCGCATCGGAAACGATCTGCTGATCATTCCGGGCATACGGTACGAACACATCTCCAATACAACGGCCGGCAGGCTGGGCATTGTCGGTAATACTGAGATCAGGACACCTACGGACACGCGTAACCGAAATTTTATATTACCCGGAATTTCGCTGGAATACCATGTAGCCGCCACCGAGATCTATGCGAACTATGCACAGGCATACCGTCCCGTTCTGTTCAGCGAGCTCATCGGCAATCCGACGACCGATGTGATCGATCAGAACCTGCGGGATGCCAGGGGTCATAACATAGACATCGGATATCGCGGCCGGATGAAGGACTGGCTCTTTTTCGATGTAAGTGTGTTTTCACTGGATTACCGGGATCGGGTGGGCATGCTTGCACAGCAGCGGGCAGATGGAAGTTTCTATAACTTGAGGACAAATGTCGGCGATAGTCGGAGTCGGGGTGCCGAAATGCTGGTGGAATTCAGTCCCGTCAAGGCCTGGATGCAAGGTTCAGTGAAAGGCAACCTGACCTTGTTTGTTTCATCGGCCCTGATCGATGCACGATATGACAATGTCAGGGTGATCGCCAAGTCTGGAAACAACCTCGTTGAAACGAACCTGGCTGGCAAGCGTGTGGAGAACGCACCGGCTGGCATTCATCGCACAGGTATGACCTACGCCCGCGGCCGTCTGACCGCCACCCTTCAGTACAGTCATGTTAGCCGGGCCTACAGTGATGCCAACAATACCGAAACACCTGTGGCTACCGGGGTTAACGGAGCCATTCCCTCCTATGAGGTGGTTGACCTGAGCGGTACCTGGCGCTTTGACGAAAGATTTTTCCTGAAAGCGGGTGTCAATAATCTGTTCAATGAAAAGTACTTCACACGCAGGGCCGGCGGCTATCCGGGGCCGGGTATCATGCCTGCGGAGCCACGCAACGGGTTCATTACGGTGGGGGCGAAACTTTGATAACATTACTGAGAAAAAGAAACTTCATATTTATTTATGGGTTCCGTATAAATCACCTTTTTTATCAGTTTTATTCTGTTTCGCAATTGTTAGAATCACATGGAATAGGCGATCATAGTCATATAATTTCGCTCGAAATGATGTGATGGCTGATCCCAGAAGAGACAGGATTTTCAGGTTTATATTTATGCATCAGCCTGAATCGCTGATACATTTGCTGAATAGCTTTCTGCCCCTGACCGATCCGATCGTTGGCATAGAATATATGCCGGCAGAATTGCATGCCGAGCACGACGATGGCAGTCTGACTATTGTTGATGTAAGATGCAGGGATGTGAACGGGAGACATTTTATTGTCGAAATGCAACTTCAGAAAACCCCGTTATTTTTTCGACGCGTGTTATTGAATGCCAGCAGAGTATACAGCAGACAGGTCAGAATTGGTGATTCATTGAAGGAGATGCAACCTGTGTATACTTTGTGTCTCCTGGATTACAAGATGTTCCCGGAAAGTCCTGATTGGGTCCATCATATCGATTTCACCACCAGGGCTCTTGAAAGTGCACCTTTTGGCGAGCTACATTTTACCATGGTGGAAATGAGAAAATGGGTAGAAAATGATACTTTTGATAAGTCAGATGTGCGGGATCTCTGGATGATGTATTTCAATAAAACGGAAGAGATGCAACGAGTATTTTCACCCGATGAATTGAAAAAACTGCGGTTCATGAGTGCTGCAGTAGAGGCATGGGATCTTACCCGTTATACAGAGCGCGAACTTTGGCTGATGGACAGCCGCATCGCTAAAATGCTCGCGCATGAGGATCTCGCCTTACATTATATTGACCAAGGACTTGAAAAGGGGATTGAACAAGGTCGAAAAGAAGGCATGTTGGCAGGCCTTGAGGCCAGTCTCCGGATACTATCCATCCTGAAAATTGAACCCGATCTGTCTGATCAGGACATTGTCGATCGCACCGGAATCGATATAGATGTGGTACGCAGCATTCGTGTAGTGTTGGCGTGACAGGTTAACCCATGCACGCTCCCACATTTCATCGCCGCTGATCTCCCCTTTTCATCGGATATTTGCAGCATGATCAAGTTCGACCGTTTCACGCTTTCCAACGGCCTTCGCGTTATTGTCCATCGCGATCACAGTACCCCGATGGCTGTTGTCAACGTCCTCTATGATGTCGGTGCCCGGGATGAAGAACCCGCCCGCACGGGGTTCGCTCATCTCTTCGAGCATCTCATGTTCGGAGGATCCGTGAACATTCCCGTCTATGACGAGCCGCTGCAGCTGGCAGGCGGTGAAAATAACGCCTACACCACCAACGACCTCACCAATTATTATTGCCAGCTGCCGGCCGAGAATATCGAAACTGCCTTCTGGCTGGAAAGTGATCGCATGCTGAGCCTGGCCTTCAGCGAGAAAAGTCTGGATGTCCAGCGCAAGGTCGTTTGCGAGGAGTTCAAGGAACATTATATCAACAAGCCTTATGGCGATGTCTGGAAGATCATGCGCGAGCTTGCATTCGAGCAGCATCCCTACCGCTGGATGACCATCGGCCGGGAGCTTTCGCATATCGAAGAGGCACAGCTGGAAGACGTGCGACGCTTTTTCTTCAAGCACTATCGTCCGGTGAACGCCATCCTGACGGTGGCAGGTAATGTTTATACCGACCAGGTTCGGGAGCTCGCTGAAAAATGGTTCGGAGGCATCGAATCGGGCGAGCGTTATCAGCGCAACCTGCCCCAGGAACCCGGTCAGACAGCGGCCCGCCGGCTGGAGGTAAAGGCCAATGTCCCATTGGATGCCTTCTACAAGACCTGGCATATGTCAGCTCGCATGGATCCCCGCTATTACGCGGCCGATCTCATCACCGACATGCTGGGCGGCGGCGGATCTTCAAGGCTATACCAGTCGCTGGTCAAGGAACAGAAACTTTTCAGCAGCATCGACTGCTATCACTTCGGGAGCCTGGATGCCGGCTTGCTGACCATCGAAGGAAAACTCGTGAAAGGGATAGATATCCATGCCGCCGAGTCCGCCGTCGAAACGGAGATCGAAAAGATGCTGAAGGATGGAGTAACAGACAAGGAGCTCCAGAAGGTCAAGAACAAGACCGAAAGCATCATGGCCTTCGAAGACATGAGCGTCATGAGCCGCGCCTCCAGTCTGGCTTTCTACGAACTGCTCGGAGATGCTTCCCTGATGAATGAGGAATTGTCAAAGTATCGGGCCGTCACGACGGAGGAGATCCTTGCAGAATGCCACCGCATCTTCCGGCCGGAGAACAGCAATACCCTCCATTACCTGGCTGATGCGAAGGAGGCCTGACGCCTCGCCCTGACGCGCGCAAACATTTCTTTACACACATCATTCCCGACATAACATGACCCCAGACCGTCAGCATCCGCCCCGCATGAAGGACGCCGTAGACCTCACGCTGGAACTCAAACCTTATCGCAGTTTCACGCTCGACAACGGCATCCCTGTCTACGCAGTGGATGCGGGTGCAGAAGAAGTCATGTCGCTGGAGATCGTCTTCCAGGCCGGTAACTGGTACGAACCCGCCAACGGCATCGCCAATGCGGTCAACTCCCTGCTCAAGAACGGTACCCCGAAACACAACGCCTTCGAGATCAATGAGCATTTCGAATATTTCGGTGCCTATCTCAACAGGAACTGCTATAACGAGACGTCCACCGTCACCCTGCACTGCCTGACCAAACATCTGCCTGAACTCCTGCCTGTCATGCAGGAGCTCATCACCGAATCTGTCTTCCCCGAACAGGAACTGGACATCTACCGGCAGAACATGAAGCAACGGCTTGAAGTCAACCTCCGGAAATGCGAGTTCATTGCAGGCCGCCTGATCGATGAGTACCTTTTTGGCTTCGATCACCCATACGGGATCTACTCCAGCGCAGAGATGTACGACGCCCTCGATCGCGGAGACCTCAAATCCTTTCATGAGCGTTACTATGTCAATGGCCAGGCGATGATCTTCGTGGCAGGCATCCTGCCGGCAGACCTCGAAGCTTCCCTCAACCGGATCTTCGGACAGCTGCCCCTCAACCGCACGCCCTTGCCAACGATCCTGCATCCGGTCAAACCCACGTTGGAAAAGAAACACTTTATCCTGAACGATCCTGACGGGGTGCAGGGTGCCATCCGACTGGCCAGGCCCTTTCCCAATCGCCATCATCCCGACTACAAACCCGCCATGGTCCTGAATACATTGTTCGGCGGGTACTTCGGATCTCGTCTGATGGACAATATCCGCGAAGAAAAGGGCTATACCTACGGCATCTACAGCCATATCCAGAACCATATCGGGCAGACCGCCTGGATGGTCAGCACGGAAGCCGGGCGCGAGGTTTGCGAAGCCACCATCCGCGAGATCCATCATGAAATGAAACGGCTGCGCGAAGATGAGATCCCCGACGACGAACTGATGATGGTCCGAAACTATCTCATGGGTACCATCCTGGGAGACCTCGACGGCCCGTTCCAGATCATCGGTCGCTGGAAAAACCTGATCCTGAACGGCCTTGACAGCCAGTTCTTCTATGATACACTCAAAACCATCCGTGAGATCACGCCACAGGAACTGAACGCCCTGGCTGACAAGTACCTCCGGGAAGAGGATTTTTATGAGCTCACCGTCGTCTGATGAAACTGAACCTGCGGAATATGCATAGGACCGCCCTGATTTTTGCGTAACTTGAATGACAAATCCCGGCGGCCATGCGTTTCCTGCTGCGACTCTTCTTCACCTGGTTGGGGGTGCTGATCGCATCCTACCTCCTCGACGGAATCCATGTGCGCGACAACATCACCGCCCTGGTGGCGGCGGCCGTACTGGCCCTGCTGGACTCCTTCGTAAAACCCGTCCTCATCCTGTTGACGATCCCCTTTACGCTGGTCACCCTTGGGCTGTTCCTGCTGGTGATCAATGCTGTCATCGTGATCTTAGGGGCGGAGATCGTGGATGGTTTTGAAGTGCAGGGATTCGGCTGGGCGCTGGCTTTCAGCCTGGTCGTATCCCTGATCGTTACCCTCCTGGAAGCGCTGGACAAAAAGATGAAACGCGATTAAGACGGAACCCTTGCCGTATTGATTTCTGAATCCATCTTTACGAACTTCGAATCATGATGCATTTCGACCGAAAGGGATTGACAGATGCCGAACTCATCGCCATCTACCGGCAGCTCCTGCTGCCACGGATGATCGAGGAAAAGATGCTCATCCTGCTGCGTCAGGGCCGGATCTCCAAGTGGTTCAGTGGTATCGGTCAGGAGGCGATCTCTGTGGGGGCAACCCTGGCCATGCAACCTGAAGAATGGATCATGCCGCTCCATCGCAACCTCGGGGTGTTCACCGTCCGCGGCATGTCGCTCGAGAAACTGTTTCTGCAGTGGCAGGGTCGTTCGGATGGTTTTTCAAAAGGCAGGGAACGCAGCTTTCACTTCGGATCGACCGAACATCATATCTGCGGGATGATCTCTCATCTCGGTCCGCAACTTGCGGTGGCTGATGGTGCGGCACTTGCTTACAAGCTCAGGAACCAACCGCGGGCAGCCCTCACGTTCACCGGTGACGGCGGAACCTCAGAAGGTGATTTTCACGAGGCCCTGAATGTGGCGGCTGTGTGGGACCTGCCCGTCATCTTCATCATCGAAAACAACGGCTACGGCTTGAGTACACCCGTCTCGGAACAATATCGCTGCGACCGGTTGGTGGATCGTGCCCGCGGATATGGTATGGAGGGTGTCAGGATCGATGGCAATAATATCCTCACCGTGCTGGATACCGTCCGGGGGGTGCGCGATTACTGCATCAGGAACAGCAAGCCCTACCTTATAGAATGTACCACCTTCCGCATGAGAGGGCACGAGGAAGCCAGCGGCACGGATTATGTGCCACCGCATCTCTTTGAGGAATGGGGTAAGAAAGATCCCGTTGCCAACTACGAACAATACCTGCTGCGCACAGGCGTCATTGATGCAGCATTCGTGGCCGCCATGCGAGCGGAATGCACCGCATTCATTGACGTCTCCGTAAAGGCCGGCCTGAAGCCCGGGAAGATCGATGCGGATCCAAATGTGGAAATACGGGATGCGTATGCACCGGCTCCACCGATCGAGCCAGTTCCTGACCTGATCATGCCGCCGGAAAGACCGCGGAGATTTCCGAAACCCGCGCCGGTTGCCACTTCAGCCGACAGGGAACCCATTCGGTTTGTAGACGCCATCCGGGAGGGATTGACCGAGGCCATGCTCCGCCATCCCGAACTGGTTCTAATGGGCCAGGATATTGCAGCTTATGGTGGTGCTTTTAAGGTTACCGAAGGTCTGATGGAACGATTCGGTACTGCCCGGGTCAGGAACACCCCGCTCTGTGAAAGCGCCATCATCGGTACCGCGCTTGGCCTCTCGCTGGAAGGTATCAAAAGCATGGTGGAGATGCAGTTCGCGGATTTTGTGACCTCCGGCTTCAATCAGATCGTCAACAACCTCGCCAAGATACACTACCGGTGGGGTCAGCCGGCAGACGTTGTGATCCGGATGCCAACGGGTGCCGGTGTCGGAGCGGGCCCCTTTCACTCGCAGAGTAATGAGGCCTGGTTCACGCATACGCCCGGACTGAAGGTGGTGTACCCATCAACCCCCGCCGATGCCAAGGGACTAATGATCGCAGCCTTTGAGGATCCCAATCCCGTCATGTACTTTGAGCACAAGGCGCTTTACAGAAGCATCTCAGGTATAGTGCCGGAGGGATATCATACTATTCCGATCGGGAAGGCCAGACAGGTTATGACCGGAAACAACCTGAGCATCATCACCTATGGCATGGGGGTGATCTGGGCTGAACAATATGCGCACGCCCATCCAACACTGTCCATCGATATCATTGATCTGCGGACCCTGCTCCCCTGGGACAGCGAAGCCGTTGAGGCCTCTGTACGCCGGACCGGCCGTGCGCTTGTGCTCCACGAAGACACCCTCACCGGAGGCTTCGGCGGAGAGATCGCTGCCTGGATCGGAGAACACTGCTTCCGTTGGCTGGATGCACCCGTCATGCGATGCGCCAGCCTTGACAGTCCCGTTCCCTTCGCCCGAGCACTCGAGGATGTCTTTTTGGCCAAACATCGCTTGCATTCGACCATCGAAAAACTGTTGGCTTTCTGACGCCCCAAACAGCCCCATCCAACAACATGAAACAAACCCTGATCATTCTCGCACTTCAATCCTTATCATGGGCCGTGCAGGCCGGGGATACATCGGTCATCGCTAAACTCCGTCCGCATTTTCCGCTGATCGACCGGATCTGTGCCGATTTCGCCAGACAGCACCACATTCCCGGCGTTTCTGTCGGATTGGTGGCGAACGGTCACTTGATGCATACCATTAGTTTTGGTGTGACGGACATGGCCCGGAACACACCGGTAACTCCGTCCTCCGTCTTTCGGATCGCCTCCATGTCCAAGAGTTTCACCGCCATGGCCATCCTGAAACTCAGGGATGCCGGGAAACTCCAACTGGATGAGCCGGCAGAACGTTACATCCCATCTTTGAAAGGTCTGAAATATACCACCGCGGATGCTGCGCCGGTCACCATCAGACACCTGCTCACCCACGGGGCGGGATTTCCGGAAGACAATCCCTGGGGGGACCGTCAACTGGCGGACAGTGATGCCGAATTCAACGCCTTTCTGAAACAGGGCATCACCTTTTCAACGGCACCCGGTACAGCCTATGAATACAGCAATCTCGGGTTCGCAATGCTCGGGAAGATCATTACTAACGTGTCCGGCCAGCCCTATCAGCAATACATCCGCGAGCAGATATGGAATCCGCTGGGGATGCGGCATGCCGCGTGGGAATACGCTGATGTTGCGCCAGGCCTCCTCGCGCATGGGTACCGGTACCAGGATGATCGCTTCACGGAAGAAGAACTCCTGCACGACACGCCCGATGGTTCCTGGGGTGCGATGGGTAGCATGCTCTCCTCTGTCGATGAATTCGCGGCCTACATGAATATCCATCTGGCGGCATGGCCTCCATCTGATGCACGGGAGACCGGACCTGTGCGCCGCGCTTCCATCCGGGAGATGCAGCACCCCTGGCGTTTCAGTGCCCTGAACCCCAATTACACCTTCCCCGGCGGACGGGTATGTCCGACGGCCGCGGCCTACTGTTATGGACTGAGATGGGTGCGCGATTGTGAAGGAAGGACCTTCGTTGGCCACAGCGGGGGATTGCCCGGCTTCGGCAGCCACTGGCAGGTCATGCCGGAACACGGACTCGGGATCGTCGCGCTCGGCAACCGCACGTATTCCCCGATGTCTGTGCTGACCATGCAGATCCTGGACACGCTCGTACGTCTGACCGGTCTGAAACCTTTGAGTATCCCCGTTTCCCCCATCCTTCAAACCCGAATGGAACAGTTGGTCCGGATCATCCCGGATTGGAAAGGGGCGGAACAAAGCGGCATTTTCGCTGAAAACTTCTTCCCGGATTACACACTGCCTCTCCTGCAACGCCAGTCAGCAGAGATCTTCGGACAGATCGGCGCCATCCGACGGGTGGGTCCGATGCGGGCAGAAAACAACCTGCGGGGTACGTTCACCCTCGAATGCGAAAGGGGTCGGGCAGATGTGTACTTCACCCTGACGCCGGAAAAGACCCCGCTGATCCAGGAATACCGGATCCGTGTGATCAAGTGAGATCGATCCTGAAGTTCGCTCAAAGTGCCGCTTCCAGTCTTTGGATCAGGCGATCGAAACCTGCGGGATAGTTATTGCTGAGTACGATGATGGTGTGGCCGCGCTCCGGATACCGGCGGAACATGGTCTTATATCCGGGATTGTCGCCGTCGTGCCAGATCACCCGTTCACCTTTGGCTGACTTGGACAGAAACCAGCCAAACCCGTAGCCGGTCGCCGTTCCATCGTTCAGTACCCCTGAGCGCCAGGCCTCCGTGCCACTCTTGGTACCCTGCAGTTTGGCCTCCTGAAGTGCACGATCCCAGGCCAGCAGATCCTTCGCGCGGGCACTCACCCGACCGGGCCCCTTCCGGTTACCCAGCCAGATCGTGTAGTCAGAAGAAGGAAAGGAATCGGCCCGCACCAGGCGCTGCCGGCTCTCAACCCACACATGTCCGCGTGCGAAACGACTCAGCTTATTCTTTACTTCATTCGTTCGAATGTCTGCCCCGTGCATACCTGCCGCCTTGAAAATGCGGCTGCGGCATAGTTCGATGAAATCCATACCCGTAATGGCTTCTGCTATGCTTGCCAGTACTACATATCCCGTGTTGCTGTATTCGAACCGCTCACCCGGCTTGAATAGGGCAGGCGGTGCGTAACGTTTCAGATAGGCCAGAATATCCGGATTTCCGGCCACTTTCGATTTATCCCAGTACTTGTCCATGACGGCCTGGTAATCCGGGAGACCGCTGGTATGATTCAGCAGATGGCGGATCCGGATGCCCGGGTAGGGGATGTCCACGTATTTTTCTACGGGATCGTCATAACTCAGCTGACCATCTTCCTGTAAGCCGATGATGATGCTGGCCGTGAACTGTTTGGACACCGAGGCCAGTTCGAAGATGTCATCCCTCCGCAGGCTTTCACCCGTGTTGATGTCACGTGTGCCATAGGCCTGATGGAAAAGCGTCCGTCCATTCTTTGCTACAAGTACGACCCCGCTGAAGGTTGGTTCTGATGCCATGACCGCCTGAAGCTTTGCCTTCAGGGAAGTTTGGCCATGACCGCTGACCGGGCTCAGGCTGCAAATGCCTGCGAGTCCGACCCATGATAGAATATAATAAAAATTTTTCATATTTCAAAATTTATCGGCATCCTCAGCCATTGAGCAATCAAGATCAACATATTGACCATCAATGTATTGATCCTTATTCTCCCGGCTTGTAGCGTTTTTCTGAAGCAGCGAGCACATCTTCGCGGTAGAACAGGACCTCCTTGAATCGGCCTTCGGTGTACATGGCGGCCTGGTCTGAGAAGTGCCTGGAGGTCGGATCATTGCTGACCCCACCGGCAAGGACGGAACGGGCGCGGATGCGCGGACCGAATTCGACGGCACAGACGAAACTATTTCCGCTGACGCCGTAGCGTTTCAGTGTACCCGGCATCTTCCGGCTCACATAGGCCGGCAGGCATCCCCAGGTGGATGCGGTGAATGCGACGGGCAGACTGGGTTTCCGGTCATCATAGATCTCCCGGATATCTCCGGTCAGCCGCTGGTATCGGTTATAACTACCCCAACTGACCTGCCAGGTTCCGAATTGTGCTTTCAACTCATGCAGCACTGCGGAGAGCGGCCTGAGCAGTTCCAGGGCATCGGCCGTGGCAGCGAACCGCTTTGTGATGCTCACCTGGTCTGATTCTCCCTGTTCGATGTACACCCGTTGCAACAGGGGATTCAATCGCTGACCCCATTCCACCGCCAGTGTGGTGGCTACGGATGCCGTATCGCATTGGTAATTCCAGTTGACCAGCAGCCCAATGGCCGATGCGAGGTCAGGGGAGAGGGTATCCGCGTTTGCCCCGCGTTTTTGCCAGGCGGCGTACAATGCGGGCACCAGCACTTCGAAGGCAGTCAGCCGACGATCATAGCCGGCCAGGATCAGACCTTCCAGGGTGACATTTTTGAGGTCTTTCATGACCCTGACAGCATTGACGCCCCTGAAATTTTCGCCATCCGGCGCCATGTAGGGGGGATAGGCACGATTGTCGGGACTCCACTGACCTGCGGCGGTGAACGGGGTGGAATTACAGTTCTGGATCCATCCGCCGGCGGGGTTGATGACCTTGACACAGGCATCAGCCTCATGTAACCCCTTCCATTCCGTGGCCCGCGTGCTGCCGTCGACGGGGCGACCCCAGTCGAAGGACGTGTCCCGCACCGGCATGTAATTACCATGCCAGTAGGCGATGTTGCCATTCCGATCAGCAAAGACCGTGTTATTGGACGTATTACCCCGCAGGTCCATGACCTTTTTATAGTCCTCAAGTCCACGAGCCTTGGTGCGCATCCAGCTTTGGATCAGACTGTTCATCGCGCGGTTGTAAGATCTCACACTCAGCCAGGTGTTTTCGTCTTCCTTGCCCAGTACCGGACCGTGATGGGTAGCGTAGGTCGTGAACACCCGGCTTTTGACGCCTCCCGGGGTCAGGTATTTCACTTCGATGGGTTTGACAGTAAC
>JAJTFQ010000012.1:0-6525 GCA_021299955.1 Chitinophagaceae bacterium | reverse complement strand
CATCATATCGGTAGAAGATCTTTCCGTCGCGGCGCAGGATCCGCTCCCGGTAGACATCCGACACGTCGGCATTGCTGGAGGTATGCATCCATCCGCAGTATTCGTTGAAGCCCTGGTAGATGAAAAATTGTCCCCAGGTGACGGCTCCGTAGGCATGCAGTCCCTCTTCACTGACCATCTGCACTTCCGGTCGGAAGTAGAAGGTCGTGTGCGGGTTGATGTACAACATCGCGCGACCGGAGGCGGACAGTGAAGGGGCGATGGCAAATCCATTGGACCCCAGGGTTTCTTTGACCGACTGTTGTTCGAGCATGTTCACCTGTGCGACGCGCTGCCCGGTATGAAAGGCCTTCACATCTTGCGCACCGAGGTTGCCTGTGCTGATCGCGCCAATGCTGCCATCGGTCCAAAGCAATGGATACCAGGGCTTGAAATGCGTCAGCAGTCGCGGTTTCACTTCGGGGTGGCGTTGGAGGTAGTAGTTGATGCCATCCGCCCAGGCATCCAGCAGTGCACGCAGCCAGGTCGGACTCTTCCGATAATCTTCGACGGCTTCCGCCGAGTCGATGATCTGTCGGATGTAGAGGTCCTTCCAGATATCCGATTCCCCGTTGACCTCGGCGAGTCTGCCCAGTTTTTCAACGTAGTTCATTTCCACCCTCGGGAAATCATCCTCGCATTGGGCGTAGATCAATCCGAAGACGGCATCCGCATCTGATTTTCCGTACACATGCGGCACGCCCCAGGTATCGCGGATGATCTCGACGCGTGCTGTCCGTTCCGTCCAGCGCTTCATTTCCGCCGGCGACTGTCCCCGGCTCAACAGCGGTGTCATCGTCAGGATCAGGATGCCCAGTTGCAGGAGTCGGCGGCGGACCCCACCTTTGCGTATGTCTTCCATGGAATTCATTGTCTTTTCCGAAGATAAGTCAAAGCCCCCGTCGATGGCCGCATGCGCATGGCTGAACATGCGATTTGCTGACAGAACCGTGGGCCTGTATGTGCCGGATGCCGGATCTGTCAAGGCGGCATATGAAAAGAAGCTCCAACAGGAGACGGAGGTGTTGTTTCCATATTGGGCACATCTCTGGCCTGCTTCCCGCGCCATCTGTGAAATGCTGGCGGAATCCCCATGGATGGTCGAAGGGAAACGCGTATTGGAGATCGCGGCCGGATTGGGGCTTCCTTCCATTTTTGTGGCGGAGATGGCGGCCAGCGTCTGCTGTTCCGACCGGTCCGCCGAGGCGATGGCCCTGGCACAGGCATCCATCGAACGGAACGACATCCGCAATGTCCAAACAATGGTGATCGACTGGAAGCATCTTCCGTCTGAACTTCCTTATGACATGGTCCTGCTGAGCGACGTGAACTATGATCCGGACGACCTGGATGATCTGCGCGTGCTATTCGATCGATTGCTGAAGGCGGGTGTTTCCATCATTTTGTCGACGCCGGAACGCATCGTGGCGGCCGATCTGTTGAATGATCTGCTGCCCTTCGTTCGCTTACGACGTCAATATGAACCTGAGCCGGGGAGGAACATCCACGTACTTTGCCTGGCTCAGTCGGAGGAAGGTTTCACCAGCAATCGGTGAAATCGTTCGAGTTCCTGCCGCTCTACGGGTGTCAAAGGTTCCATCTTCTCAATTTTCTGCCCCAGGATCTTCACCATCCGGTGTTCCGGGTATTTTTCGAGGATGTCCCGGATCAATTTCCCGGCGGATTCATCTTTCTCATAGATGGGAGAATGTACCGGCGCTTCTGATCTGAAGCGTTGCGGTTTTTTGCGGATCTCTGCTTCCAGGGTGGCTCTTTGGGCGTCCGTGATGGCGGGTACCTTTTCTGCCTTGCCCAGGAGTCCCACCATTTGATTGCGACTCAGCCCGCCCAGGTCATGGTATTGCCGGTACAGACCCTTGAGGAATGCGTTGTCCGGATAGTGATCGATGGCGAGGAGGATCACATCGTTGAGGACATCGACATCGGGTTTCTTTCGGTACATAGGTCATGAATTGATGGGTTCATTGGGCTCATGAGGCATCCCGCAAGACTTCGAGTGCCGAGCACGGGCAGCCAATCCGGCCGGAACGTGGTGTCGAAGACCTGTTCTGCCAGGATCCAGCTGCCGCCCATGGCCAGCAGTATGCCTGTCAGCGCCGCCAGGGCTCCCAGCATCAGGTATTCGATGGCGGTGATCGCAAGGATCTGCCTGCGACTGGCCCCGATGGTGCGCAGCAATACACTTTCACGTATCCGCTGGTATTTACTGATGAGTACGGATGCGATGAGCACGACGATCCCCGTGGCCATGCAATACAAGGCCATGAAGCGGATGACGAAACCGATCTTATCGAGCAGGGCGGATACGACATCCAGGACCAACCCCAAGTCTATGATGGAGACGTTCGGAAAGGCTTTCACCACGGCCTGCTGGTACCTGGCGGAGTGTTCGGGTGACTCAACGCGACTCACGAGGACATGGAATTTGGGTGCTTTTTCCAGTACCCCTGCCGGGAAGAGTACCAGGAAATTCGTCTGGATGCGGTTCCATTCCACCTGCCGCAGACTGCCCACGATGGTCGCCATAGGCGCACCCTGCACATCAAAGGTCAGCGTGTCTCCGATGCGGATGCCGTTGCGTTTTGCCAGTCCTTCTTCCACAGATATCCTGGGCGGTTGCGACTTATCTTTCCAGACGCCTGTCCATGTTCCCTTTCGGATCCGTTCAGAAGACACCAGGGTATCCCTGTACGTTACCCGGTACTCGCGGTTGAACAGCCAGGGTCGCATGGGCAGGCTTGAATCCCTTCGCAGGCTATCGATATTGATCCGATTCACAGACTTTAACCGCATGGTCACGATGGGCACCGTTCCGGATACATCCAGTCCCTCCCGCTTTGAAATGGCCACGATGGAGTCGCGCTGGGTTTCCTGGATGTCAAAAACTACAATGTTCGGCTGGGCTCCGGAAGTGGAGACCTTCACTCTGTCGAGCAGGATCGTCTGTATGAACAGCACTGTGCAAAACAATGCCGTGCCCAGGCCGATGGACATCAAAAGTACCAGCGTCTGGTTCTGGGGGCGATACAAGTTGGCCAGGCCTTGTCGCCAAACATAAGGCCAGCCTCCGGGGAAGAATTTTTTCACCGCCCACATCAACAGACGGGCGAACCCTGCCAGCACCAGAAAGGCAACAACGATGGCCAGCGTGAAGTATAATGAGGGCAGTGCTTGCCGGATCTGCAGCCAGCTAAAGCCCCAGATGAAGGCCAGCATGAGGAGGTACACCAGCAGACTGGTCAGTCGATCTCCCTTATCGGCCTGGAATTCCATGCGCAGCGTGTTCAGCGGAGAAATGCGCCGGATGGACAGCAGCGGAGCCAGCGCAAATAGTATTGAGATGATCAGTCCAAGGCCCAATCCCGATCCGATGGCCTGCCAGGAGATCCTGGCTTCCACGCTCACGGGCAGGATATCTTTCAACAGCACAGGCAGGTAGAACTGGAGGGCGGATCCCAGCACCGACCCGGCCAGAGACCCCAGCCCACCAAAGGCCAGGATCTGGAACAGATAGATCAGAAAGGCCTGACGCGATGTGGCGCCCAGGCATCGCAGGATCGCGATGGTTCCGATCTTTTCCCGGATGTACACATGAATGGCGCTGGCTACGCCGATGCAACCCAGCAGCAGGGCCACGAAACCTATGAGCGAGAGAAATCGTCCGACATCCCGGAAGGAGCGGCTGGTCTGTTCCTGTTGTCGTTCGATGGTGGTGAGTTCGAAGCCGGCTTCCTCGATGCGGTCTTCGATGCGTTCCGTCAGAGATGTGATATCCGTTTTCCGGTCGAATTTGATATAGCGGGAATGATTGATCCTGCTGCCGAACTGTTCGAGACCGGTGCCGGGCAGGTATCGCATCGGCATGAAGATCACGGGCGCCACCGCACTGGTAAGTCCTGTTTGTCCGGGTGCCGATTCAAGCATTCCGGCGATCCGGAACACGGTCATCCCCAGTTGCACGGAATCACCCACTTTACCATCAAACTGCAGCAGCAGGCCCTTGTCCACCAGGATCTCCTGTTGGTTCCGGAAACTCCTGCCGGCCGAGGCCGGGATCGTCTTGAGTTGTCCATAGAAAGGGAAATCCCCTTCCAGTGCCCGCACTTGTACCAGCCGTGCACCTCCTGATCTGAGGAACAGGGCCATGGAGGGGAAGCTTTTCTGGGCGGCCCGGCGATCTCCCAGGGAGTCGGCGAGTTTGCTGATATTTTCGTTGAGGGGTTTGTTACCGGATATGACGAGGTCAGCACCTACCAATTCTGCCGCTTGTCGTTCGATCTCCGACCGGAGGCTGTCGCTCAGCGATTGCACCGAAACCAGCGCCGCGATGCCGAGGATGATGGATGAAATGAAAAGGAAGAGTCTTGACCGGTTCCGGCGACTATCGCGCCAGGCCATGCTGAACAGCCATGCGACCGAGGGACCGGACTGTCTGGAAGATCCAATCATGTGAGGGTGTTGTAGCGGTTCAGATGGATGCGGTTTGTCGCTCCGTGGCGAGGTCGGAGATCACTTTTCCGCCTTTCAGGGCAATGATCCGCCCGGTTTTTGCTGCCAGTTCCGGGTTGTGTGTCACTACAATAAGGGTGGTTCCGGCCTCCCGGTTCAGGTCGAACAGCAGCTTTTCGATGAGTTCGCTGTTTTCTGCATCCAGGTTGCCCGTGGGTTCGTCAGCGAAGAGGATCCGGGGCCGGTTGGAGAAGGCTCTGGCGATGGACACACGTTGTTGCTCACCACCGCTGAGCTGAACGGGATAGTGGTCTTTCCTGTTCGCGAGTCCTACTTTGGCGAGCAGATCGATGGCATGTGAGCGGATGTTTTTCAGTCCCTGCAGTTCCATCGGCACCATTACATTTTCAAGGGCCGTCAGCGTGGGCAGCAGCTGGAAGTTCTGGAAAACAAATCCCACGAATTCGTTCCGCACCCTTGCACGACGGTCTTCATCCAGCGATTCCAGTGAGATGTTATTGAGTCGGATACTGCCCTCGGTTGGACGGTCAAGGCCTGCACAAAGGCCCAGCAGGGTGGTCTTGCCGCTGCCACTGGGTCCGATGATGGCTACCGTATCGCCGGAATGGATATCGAAATGGATGTCGTCGAGCACCTTCAGCCGGTGTTCGCCATGTCCGTAGGCCTTGGAGACGTGGGAAAGAGACAGGATGGTATCCATGGATGAATTTATGTTTGGTGGGCTGGTCTGCTGCCGAAGGCTTTCCGGCGCATCGACCCGGTGCTCGGTAAGCAGGCCGCCGGGGCCATGTGATCCTTTGAACAGTTCCGGTGGCCTCCCGCGCTGTTTAAGACATAAAATTACCTCAATTTTGAAGGATGCGCCCGAAAGTCACTTATTTCCAAGGATCAAACATGAAAAAGCAAATGCTATGCTTAAGCTGGCTGATGATCTGTCTGCTCTCTTGTACCGACGACCCCGGAAAAGGTTCTGAAAAACCCTTAACGGACAGTGCCGTCGATTCCGGGAAGCCCGTTGCCGCCCGTAAGCGTATCCTTTTCTTTGGCGACAGCCTGACGGCGGGCTATGGACTGGAGGATCCGGCACAGGCATTTCCCGGCCGCATCCAGCTGATCATCGACTCGCTGGGACTGCCCTGGGAGGTGATGGCTTCCGGATTGAGTGGTGAGACGTCCGCCGGTGGCGCCGGCCGGATCGAATGGGTGGCTGGTCGACAGCCCGTCGATATCCTGGTGCTGGAATTGGGTGCCAATGATGGTTTGCGGGGCATTTCTCCTGCAGAAACCCGCAAAAACCTGCAATCCATCATCGATCAGATGCGGACCTTGCACCCTGAAGCGTCGCTGGTGATGGTTGGCATGCAGGCCCCGCCGAATATGGGCAAGGTCTTTACGGATAGTTTCCGGGCTGTTTTTCCGGACCTGGCCACTAAAAATCGCATGAAACTGGTTCCTTTCCTGCTGGAAGGAGTGGCAGGAGATCCCGTCCTCAATCAGGCAGACGGCATCCATCCCACCGCGCGCGGTCACAAACTATTGGCGGAGAATGTCTGGCGGTTACTCGGACCGATGCTGCAATAGCCCGGTTCAGTGCTGTTCGTTCGCTTTCAGGACCCGGATGAAATTCTCCCCGAGGATCTTTCGGATGTCTTTTGCCGTGTATCCTCTTTGCTTGAGCCCCTCCGTGATCTTCGGGAAATCCTCTACCCCATTGAGTTCGCGGGGAGGTGCCTCGATGCCGTCAAAGTCGGAACCCAGTCCCACATGATCGATGCCGGCGACCTTCACGATGTGATCGATGTGGTCGAGCAGCAGGGAGATGGATGGCCGGATCTTCAGGTATTCGTCCGCATGTTCGCGCGCAACGTTGATGCGGGCGTAGTCGGGTTGCATACCGTTTCGGATGAGGCTGTCGACCCTGGCCCTTTCGCGCTTGCGGAACTGACCGGCTTTCTCTTCGTACGTACTATCAATGAAACCGGCGTAAAAGTTGAC
>JAJTFQ010000085.1 GCA_021299955.1 Chitinophagaceae bacterium | reverse complement strand
CACTCCGCAACATCGTAGATGCTGCATATTGGAATGCGAATGATGCATCACAGTGCCCCATTTTCGATTTGGAATCATACCTGAACGCATCGGTGCATTCAGATAAGATCAATTTCGTGATGATGCATGCCTATCCGGAGGGCTTTTCTCCTGCATCGGCTACACTGCAACGTCTGGCAACCGACCCAACGGCTGTCCTCTGTCTGAGCAGTGACCATGCCAACGCCATGCAGTCTGTCCGCCGTCTGTTTGTTGACCTCGCAGTAAATGATGTACGTAACCCGGTCATCCTGGTGACGGATAGTCCCAAGCAAACGCCCGATGAACATCTGATCCATTTTGCCACCGAAACGGGCGCCCTCCTGCTGGAAGGCCTCGGTGATGGCATCTCCCTCGGATTCCGGGGTGGTCAGTCCCTCGATGACACCAGGGTGCAGGGGCGAACCTATCTACCCGTGAAGGACATCTATCAGTTTGCAAACAATACCGCCTTCTCGATCCTGCAGGCGACACGTACCCGGATCAGCAAGACGGAATACATCTCCTGCCCCAGTTGCGGCAGAACCCTGTTCGACCTTCAGGAGACCACGGCGAAGATCCGTTCCGTCACCCATCACCTTAAGGGGGTGAAGATCGCTATCATGGGCTGTATCGTGAACGGCCCCGGCGAGATGGCTGACGCAGATTTCGGTTATGTGGGCAGCGGCCCCGGTAAGATCACGCTCTACAAGGGAAAGGAGATCGTCAAAAGGAATGTAGACAGCGATGTGGCTGTAGAGGAACTGATCGGATTGCTCAAAGAACACGATGCCTGGGTTGAACCCAAGGCATAATGGTTCATCCGGAAAGTCGGATATCAATCCCCTCCGTTCTGTTTCCACCAGCGTACCCCCACATACCCAATGATGGCGAGCGGTGCGATCATCAGGTAGATGATGCCCGTGTTCAATGCCTTGGCCGGTTTATGCCCGAGCTGTTGGGCTGTTTTGGTACAGATGGAGCATTGGGCATCGGATACCTCAGCTTTCAACAGCAGCATGCACAACATGACGAGACTGACGATGCGTTTCATAATGCAAAGGTAAAGCCGGCGAAACAACTTGCATGTTTTCGTTGAAGGATATGAAAAAAGGCGACCCGGTGAAGGGTCGCCTTTCAGCTTTATGTCGGAAGGGAAGGATCAACCTGCCGCTTCAGATTTCATTTGCTTGGCGAGGCGGTTGCGCTCGTTCTCATCCAGGATCACTTTACGCATGCGGATGAAGTTCGGGGTGACTTCAATGCATTCGTCGAACTGAATGTATTCCATGCATTCTTCAAGGGTCAACAGGGTTTTCGGGGCGATGTTGGTGGCCGCATCGCTGCCGCTGGCGCGCATGTTGGTCAGTTTCTTTCCTTCATTCGCATTCACGATCAGGTCACCGGGTTTGTTGTTTTCGCCGATGATCATACCCTTGTACACCTCTTCGCCCGGATCGACGAAAAAGAATCCGCGATCCTGAAGTTTATCCAACGAGTAGCCGGTCGTGCTTCCGTTGTCCTTCGCGAGCAATACACCATTGTTCCGGCCGGGAATGGGTCCCTTCCAGGGTTTGTATTCGCTGAATCGGTGAGACATCACAGCTTCACCGGCCGTGGCCGTGAGCATATTGGTTCGTAATCCGATCAGACCGCGGCTGGGAATTTCAAATTCCAGGTGCTGCATATCGCCCTTGGTTTCCATCACCTGCATTTCTCCCTTGCGGCGGGAAACGAGGTCGATCACTTTGGAAGCGAATTCTTCCGGAACATCCACGACGAGTACTTCGTATGGTTCAGATTTTACACCATCAATTTCTTTCACGAGCACTTGAGGCTGACCTACTGTAAGTTCATATCCCTCCCGGCGCATCGTTTCGATGAGGATACCCAGGTGGAGAATGCCGCGTCCGTAGACATTGAAACTATCGCCGCTTTCGGTGTCCTTCACACGCAGGGCGAGGTTCTTCTCGGTTTCTTTCATCAGACGATCGCGCAGGTGGCGGCTGGTGACGAACTTTCCGTCGCGTCCGAAGAAGGGGGAGTTGTTGATGCTGAACTGCATGCTCATCGTGGGCTCATCCACGCTGATGACCGGCAGTGCTTCAGGGTTTTCGAAATCAGCGATCGTGTCGCCGATGTTGAAATCCTCGATACCGACTACGGCACAGAGGTCACCGGAAATGACCTCAGTCACCTTGCGTTTACCCATGCCCTCGAAAACGTACAATTCCTTCACCCGCTGTTTCTTGATGCTGCCATCGGTGCACATCAGCGTGATGGGTTGGTTTTCGCGAACGACGCCGCGGGTGACCTTACCGACCGCGATCCGTCCGAGGAAAGAGGAATAGTCGAGCGATGTGATCTGTAGTTGCAGGGTACCTTCCGATACCTTGGGCGGTGGCACGTGCTGAAGGATACCATCCAGCAGGGGATCGATCCCTTCGATCTGCTGAAGGCTGTTATTGAACCAGCCATTCTTGCCCGAACCGTAAAAAGTGGGGAAGTTGAGTTGTTCTTCAGTGGCGTCGAGGTTGAAGAAAAGTTCAAAAACCGCATCGTGCACCTCATCCGGGCGACAGTTCGGCTTGTCCACCTTGTTGATCACCACGATGGGATGAAGATTGAGCTGCAGCGCCTTCTGAAGTACGAATCGCGTCTGGGGCATCGGCCCTTCGAATGCATCAACCAGCAGGATGACCCCGTCGGCCATCTTGAGCACCCGCTCCACCTCTCCGCCGAAGTCGGCGTGGCCGGGGGTGTCGATCACATTGATCTTGACATCTTTGTATGTAACAGAAGCATTCTTGCTGAAGATCGTGATCCCGCGCTCGCGCTCGAGATCGTTGCTGTCCATGATGAGTTCGCCCGTTTCCTGGTTGTCGCGGAAGACCTTGGTGGTGTGAAGGATCTTGTCTACAAGGGTCGTTTTTCCGTGGTCTACGTGGGCAATGATTGCTATATTCCTGATATCCATGTTGTTATGCCGGCCTATGCGAGGGGTTTAAACCGCCGGCCCTTTTTGAGGGTGCAAAGGTACTGCAATACGGCCGGAAGGACAAAAGAGTCCGAAATAGTGACGATTTATTAACGTATGTACCGATATAGCCGGATCAACAGGTTGATGAGCAAACTGAGCAGCAGCATCGT
Organism: Chitinophagaceae bacterium; assembly: GCA_021299955.1. Classification (GTDB taxonomy): domain Bacteria; phylum Bacteroidota; class Bacteroidia; order Chitinophagales; family Chitinophagaceae; genus Pollutibacter. Next base: position 12,406 of record JAJTFQ010000085.1, on the reverse strand, counting down.
TGTGAAGGGGAAAAAGAAACGCATATTCCCTTTCTCCATCCTGAAGTCTCCGGGCAGCCGGCCGATCCATTGAAGTCGCTCGCCGGCAAAATACCAAATGAATCCTGCCAGGATCACCAGTGAGCCAATGAACATGATGAGCTTTCCGGTTTCTTTTTCCATAAAATCTAAGTGACATTTATCGGTCGATTTCGAATTTCATCATTTTCCCGAACAAAATGGTATGCACGGCGTTACGAAGATCATGGAAACTCAAACAACTAAAAAAGTTTCCGTAGTTTTGCGCCCCCAATGGATACCAGACAACGCATAGTAGACCAGTCCAGTGAGATGTTCATGCGTTTCGGCATTCGCTCCGTTTCGATGGACGATATCGCCGGAGCGGTCGGAATGTCCAAAAAAACCATCTACGCCAGTTTCGTCGACAAGGATGCTCTTGTGGACGAGGTGATAGGCCGCCACATCAGTGAATCGGAACAAAAGATCAGCGAATTGATCGTCGAATCCGCCAATGCAGTCGATGAAATCCTGCTGACCATGCGTCTCTTTGAGTGTCAGTTCCGGAATCTGAACCCGATCGTATTGCATGACCTTCGGAAATTTCACCCCACCGCCTACCGGCTGATTGAAGAACACAAGCGAAAGTTCGTCTTGGAAACCATGAGGGCTAACATGGAGCGGGGCATTCGGGAAGGACTTTTTCGTACTGATATGGATGTGGAGATCATGTCTCGTTTTCAGCTCGAATCGATGATGCTGGCATTTGACACCCAGCTTTTCCCCACTGATCTGTTCAATCTGGCAGATGTCTCCCGCGAGATCCATCGCCATTATTTATTTGGCATGTGTACGCCCTACGGGCAGACCATGGTGCTCAATCATCAAATGAACAAAGTCTCTCAATAAATATGTACAAACACTCGAAGATGATCAGAATCCTCACATTGGGCATTTTGTTGGTCGGACTCCTGCCTCCTGTTTCGGCTCAGCAATCGTATTCTTTTTCCGCGAAGGAGGCGGTGGACCATGCATTGAAGAATGTCACCGAGATCCGAAATCTTAAGATCGACCGTGAGATCCGCATCGCTGCGAACCGCGAGATCACCGGTGCCGCCTATCCCCAGGTCACCGGTTCCCTGAGCATGCAGAAGTTCTTCGACATCCCCGTTACCCTGTTGCCCGACTTCGTCTCTCCCGCCGTCTATGGTGTCTTGCAGGATAAGGGTGTCAAGGACGGCAGCGGCAATCCCATCAAGGCACCCAACACGCCGACGCAATTTTTCCCGGCACAGTTTGGCGTGCCCTGGCAATCGACTGCAGGCATCTCCTTCCAGCAGCTGCTCTTTCAGCCGGATGTCTTCGTGGGACTGCAGGCCCGTGCCGGCTCCGTCAAGCTGGCCGACCTGAACATCAGCATCATGGAAGATAGCGTCAAGAGCAGTGTCTCCCGCGCCTATTACGGCGTGCTCATCGCCGAGAAACGCCGCCTCTTCCTCAACGAGACCCTCGACCGATTCTCACGATTGATGAAGGATCAGGAGAAACTCTACGCCAATGGATTCGCCGAGCGCCTTGATATCGAGAAGACCCAGGTGGCCATGAACAATCTGCAGACGACCAAGGTGCAGCTCGATAACCTCATCTCCCTGGGATATGCCTCGCTCAAGTTCGTCATGGGTCTGAATCAGGCGGATACCCTCCGGTTGAAGGACAGTCTGACGGCCGACCTGGTCAAGGGTGCGTTGTTGCAGGGTGCCGACTTCAAGTATGAGGACAGGCATGAAATGCAGCTGCTGAACACCGCCACTGACCTGCAGCGACTTGATGTCAAGCGATACAAACTTCAATATATTCCCACCGTCGCCGCCTTCTGGAATGTGAGCCGGAACGCGCTGCGCCAGGAATTCAATTTCTTCGATGGTGACCAGCCCTGGTTCAAGACCAACCTGGCCGGCCTCAGCGTAAGCGTTCCGCTGTTCGATGGTTTCCAGAAGCAGAGCCGCATCAAACAGGCGCAGCTCCGGCTGGACAAGACGCAGAACGACCGGGCCTTCCTGCAACGTGCCATCGACCTGCAAAAAGAAGTGTCGGTGACGGTGCTGCGTAATGCGCTCTCATCCCTCGATGTGCAGGAACGTAACCTGAAACTCGCGGAGAAAGTTTTCCTCACCACCAAAAAGAAATATGAGCAGGGCCTCGGTTCCAGCTTCGAGATCCTGCAGGCCGACCAGGAGTTCCAGACCGCCCAGGGCAATTATTTCCAGGCATTGTACGATGCGATGAACGCCAAGATCGGATATCACCGGGCCATCGGTAAACTCTGACACACAACCATTGAACAACCCTCAATAAAATAAATATGAAAATCTACGCATCCCTCATCACCCTCATACTGGTCATGGCCTCCTGCGGCGGCGGCTCGAAAGAATCCGATTCCAGCTTGGCGGGCAAGAAGGCCCAGTTGGAAGCCTTCAAGAAACAGCAGACTGAACTGACCGGTAAGATCCAGCAGCTGGAACAGGAGATCCTCAAACTCGATCCATCCTCCCAGCCGGAGAAGATCAAAATGGTGGGCGTCACCGTCATCGAAAAGCGCGACTTTGCCCACTATATCGACCTGCAGGGCCGCATCTCGACCGAGAGCATGTACTATGTAAGTCCCCGCGGTATGGGCGGACAGGTAAAGGCCGTCTACGTGAAGCAGGGCGACAGGGTCCGGAAGGGACAACTGCTGCTCAAGCTCGATGACGCCATCATCCAGCAAAGCCTCCGTCAGCTCGAAAACCAGCTGGCCTTCGCGAAGAACATCTACGAACGGCAGCAGAACCTCTGGAAGGACGGCATCGGCACCGAAGTGCAGTTCCTCACGGCCCGCAATAATGTCGATAACCTCGAAAAGCAGCTGGGCATCGTGAAGGAACAGGCCGGCCAGTCCAATGTATATGCCGAAGTATCCGGCATCGCTGAGACGGTGAACATCCGGGTGGGTGAAGTCTTCACGGGCAACCCCATGGCCGGCATTACGATCGTCGATCCGACGTCGCTCAAGGCCGTGGTTGATGTTCCGGAAAACTATGTGGCCCGTATCCATAAGGGCATGCCTGTGTCCGTGTCCATCCCCGACCTGGACAGATCGATCGATGCCAACATCTCCCTGCTCAGCGAAACCATCAACCAGGCCTCCCGCAGCTTCACCGCAGAAAGCCGCATGCCTGCCATCGCAGGGCTGAAGCCTAACCAGGTGGCCGTTGTTCGTATCCTCGACCATGCTTCGAAGAATGCGACCGTCGTGCCGGTAGAGACCATCCAGACCGACGACAAGGGCAAGTACGTTTTCGTCATGCGTGAAGAGAATGGCAAAAAGATCGCCCGTAAGGTACCTGTGAACGTGGGACAGTTCTATGACGAACAGATCGAAGTGACCGGTGGCCTTAATGCAGGCGATGTGCTTGTGACCCGTGGATTCCAGGGGCTCTACGAGGGACAGCGCATCGATGTGGTGAACAACTGAGCCGGCTCTCCGATTGAAATTTCAAAAACAACGAAGCATGTCCAATCAACAACATAACCGGCTCGACCTGGCCCAGCTGAAAAAGGGTAAGACCTTCTTCGCCACCGACTGGGCGGTCCGGAACAAGACTGCGGTCTATCTCATCACGCTTTTTGTCAGTATCTGGGGCATCAGCCTGTTCGTGAACCTGCCCAAGGAACAGTTCCCGGATGTGGTCATCCCCACCATCTACGTCCAGACCGTCTATGTCGGTAATTCGCCGAAGGACATGGAGAACCTGGTGACCCGCCCCATCGAGAAACAACTCCGCGGCATCACCGGCGTGAAGATCGACAAGATCTCAAGTACCTCGCTCCAGGACTTCTCCGCTGTCGTGATCGAGTTCAGCACATCCGTCAAGACCGACATTGCCCTCCAAAAGATCAAGGATGCGGTGGACAAGGCCCGGAAGGATCTTCCGAATGATCTCACACAAGAGCCGGTTGTTCAGGAGATCAGTCTGTCGGAACTGCCGATCATGGCCGTGAACGTGAGTGGTGATTATGACCCCGTGAAACTGGGAGAATTTGCCCAAACACTTCAGGATCGATTTGAGGAACTCACCGAGATCAACCGTGTCGATCTGGTGGGTGCGCCTGAACGTGAGATCCAGATCAATGTCGACAAATTTAAGATGGAAGCGGCCAAGGTGGGCTACACTGATATTGAAGCGGCCATCCAGCGCGAAAATGCAGACATCTCCGGGGGGCTGTTATCTGTCGGCGACCAAAAGCGTGCGCTACGGGTGAACGGACAATTCAAATCTGCGCTCGATCTGGAACAGGTCATTGTAAAAAATATCACCGGTAATATCATCTATCTACGGGATATCGCCGTGATCACGGACACTGTCCGGGAAAAGGAAAGCTATGCGCGGCTGAATGGTAAGAACGTTGTAACCCTCAGCATCATCAAGCGGACGGGAGAAAACCTGATCCTGGCATCCGAAAAGATCAATCAGATCGTGGATGAGCTCAAACGCGATGAGTTCCCCAAGGATCTGAACATCACCATCACCGGCGACCAGAGTATCAAGGCCGGTGCGGCTTTCAACGAATTGGTGAACTCCATCGTCATCGGCTTCATCCTGGTGATGTTGGTACTCATGTTCTTCATGGGCGTGACTAACGCATTTTTCGTAGCGTTGTCCGTCCCGCTGAGTATGTTCCTCGCCTTCTTATTCCTGCCCAGTGCGGAATTTTTGACGGGATCAGCGGTGACATTGAACTTCATCGTACTCTTCGCGCTGCTATTTGGACTTGGTATCGTGGTGGATGATGCCATCGTGGTGATCGAAAACACGCACCGCATCCATATGCAGGGCGGAGGATTGATCTCCACCACTGATGCGGCCAGGTATGCGGCAGGGGAGGTCTTCATCCCTGTGCTGGCGGGTACGCTGACGACCCTGGCACCCTTCATCCCGCTGCTCTTCTGGCCGGGCATCATCGGCAAGTTCATGATCTACCTGCCCACGATGCTCATCTTTACGCTCACCGCATCGCTGCTGGTGGCGTACATCATGAACCCGGTGTTTGCCGTCGATTTCATGGGGCATCCGGAAGAGGAATACAAATCATCCAAGACAGCCATCTTCCGTAAGCCGTTGTTATGGATCACCATTGGGCTTGGCGCACTGCTCGACATCATCGGATATTCCGGGGATGATGCATCCTACCGCTTCCTGGGCAATCTCCTGCTGTTCATGGTGGGATTATCACTGCTCAACCGTTTCGTACTCCATGGCACCATCCGTTATTTCCAGCACGTTTTGTTGCCATCGATGATGAACAGCTACGAAAAACTGCTCCGCTGGACACTGAAAGGATGGCGTCCGGTATGGATGCTGGCGGGAACCTTCGGTTTGCTCATCTTCTCTTTCATGTTCTTTGGCATGCGTCAGGTGCCGGTCGTACTGTTCCCGGGTGGAGATCCCAACACCATTTTTGTGTACATGAAACTACCTGCAGGTACGGATGTACGTTATACGGATTCAGTGACACAGGAATTGGAAAAGAAGGTCAACCGCGTGTTGGGTACTGAAATGGAAAGACCAATCCTATTGTGGAAAGCGTCATCGCCAACGTAGCGGTGGGTGCCAGCGACCCGAACAGCGGCGACCGCAGCACCCGTCCGGAACTTGGCAGGATCCAGGTATCCTTCGTGCCTTTCGAAGAACGCGGAGGCAAGGGTACCGCGCAGTATCTCGACTCGATCCGCACTACCATCAAGGGCATCCCGGGCGCCGAGATATCGGTCGACCAGGAACGCAATGGCCCGCCGACGCAGTCGCCCATCAACATCGAAGTTTCCGGTGACAATTTCGAGAGCCTCACCTCCTCGGCCGTCGCCCTGAAGAACTATCTCGATAACAAGAATATTCCCGGTGTGGATGAACTCAAACTGGATGTGGACCTCACCAATCCCGAGGTGAGCATCCGCGTCGACCGTGAGCGGGCATTGGCGCAGGGTATTTCCACGGCCCAGATCGGCGTGGAGATCCGCACCGCCCTGTTCGGTAAGGAGATCTCCAAACTCAAGATCGGCGAGGAAGAATATAAGATCCAGTTGCGGAATACCGAAACCCAGCGTAAATCCCTCTCCGATCTGCTGAACATGCGCATCACCTACCGCGATTTCACGACCGGACAGATAAAGCAGGTGCCGATCAGCACCGTGGTCAAGGTCGAATTGGGGAGTACGTATGGCAGCATCAAGCGCAAGAACCAGAAGCGCGTGATCACGATCTTCAGCAACGTACTGACTTCGCAGGGATACACGCCCGCGGCGGTGAATGCGGAGATCAAGCAGGCCATTGACAACTTCAAGGAAAAGCCTGAGGATGTCACCATCGCCCAAACGGGCGAGGGCCAGCAACAGGCTGAGACGGCCGCCTTCCTCCAGTCGGCCTTGCTGACCGCGGTGGGACTCATCCTCCTCATTCTCGTGCTGCAGTTCAACTCCTTCAGTAAGACGGTGATCGTGATGTCCGAGATCTTCTTCAGTCTGATCGGCGTGTTGCTCGGCTATGCCATCACGCGCAGCACCGCCTCGGTGGTCATGACCGGTATCGGCATCATCGGCCTGGCGGGCATCGTGGTCAAGAATGGTATCCTGGTGATCGAATTCGCAGATGAATTGCGGAGCCGCGGCATGCGCATCCGCGAAGCCGTGATCGAAGCGGGCAAGACCCGCATCGTGCCTGTGCTGCTCACAGCCCTGGCGGCCATCCTGGCGCTGATCCCGCTGGCGGTCGGTCTGAACATCAATTTCGTAACGCTGTTCACCGACTGGAATCCGCATATCTTCTTCGGCGGCGATAATGCGCTGTTCTGGAAGCCACTTTCCTGGACCATCATCTGGGGTCTGATCTTCGCCTTCTTCATGACCTTGCTGATGGTACCCGGTATGTACATCATCGCCGAGCGGCTGAAGCGCCCAGATGGATCTCCTTCTTCGGTCTGCTGGGTCCGCTGTTCTTCATCTTCACGGGTATCGTGTATGGGGTGCGGAGACTGCAGGGACGTCCGGTATGGAACGGTTCGTTGAAAAACGGCCGGAAGGCAAGTTCATAGCGGTAACGTATAAACGAAATATAAAGGCGGATGTCCCGAATGTTCAGGGTATCCGCCTTTTGTCTGTCGGCAGGATTAGTGTCTTAGTTTCGTCTGCCCAAAATGGCAGACATAGCCATCTTTGTGTATTTAATTTCTAATGTATGGGTTAATGTGTGGGCGGTGATGCATATCGTGCCCCGGTAATGGAGATCTTAGATATCTCTTCATTCAATTCACTCCATGTGCGCTCACTGAGGCGAACATCAAGCGCACCTGTGTTTTCTTGCAGATGTGCTGATTTGGTTGTACCGGGGATGGGTACGATCCATGGCTTTTGTGCCAGGAGCCAGGCCAAGGCCAGCTGTGCTGCGGTATACCCCCATTGATTTCCATATCTCGTGAGGACATCAACGATCCCCCAGTTGGCGATCACGGCCTCAGGCTGAAAGCGTGGCAGTGTATGGCGGTTGTCGTTGGCCTGGTTGAATCGCGTACGTTCGTTGATATAACCTGTCAGATATGCTCTGCTCAAAGGGCTGTAGGGAACGAAACCGATGCCCAGTTCTTCACAAACGGGAAGTACATCCTTCTCGGGGTCTCTGGTAAGTATTGAATACTCGCTTTGCAGGGCAGTGACTGCCTGAACCTGATGAGCCTGACGGATGCTTTCCGGACCAGCCTCGCTCAAACCAAAGTGTCTGACCTTTCCCTCACGGATGAGGATTCCGACTGTCCCGGCCACATCCGACATCGGTATATTTGGGTCCACCCGATGCTGGTACAGCAGGTCGATGACATCCGTTTTCAACCTCTTTAAAGACGCTTCTACAACCTTACGAATGTGATCAGGATGGCTGTTCAGTGCTCCGGTCATCTTGTTATCCCTGATGTCGAAGCCGAATTTGCTGCATAGCGTGATGTGTTTCCGAAAAGGCTTGATCGCTTCACCTACCAGCTCTTCATTGGTAAAAGGTCCGTAAACCTCTGCCGTATCAAAAAAGGTTACTCCCAACTCAAAGGCCTTCCTGATGAGTCTGATCGAGCTATCCCTTTCCGGGATGAAACCCCTGTGAAAGCTCATGCCCATGCATCCCAGACCCAGAGATGAAACCTCGATCCTGTGTTTTCCGGATCCAAGCAATCGTTTACCCATTTGATTTTTGTTCATCACTTTATTCAGTATTTGAGACGATGATGCCGCAGCTTCCTTTGCAAGTATGGAAAGTCCGCCGCCGTTCCTGCCTTTATGAAATTTCTTCTGTCCTTGATATTGAATTTTTACAAATGTCTACCGTTGATATCGCCCCATCATATACAGATCACTCGGATTCCTACCATTTTCACTGATCGAGATCATAGGTATGCCAATTGAGCGAGGGATCGGTTAAATTTACCCTAGCGAAGAAAACCATGGATCCGATCGTCCATATTGATCAGGTTGAGAAGTATAACAAACTGAGGGGTGTCACCAACCGTCATCCGCTTGTGACCGTGCTTGATCTGTCCAAGTCTGAATCTCTTCCGGCACAGACTTTTCGATTCGGACTATATGCCGTCTTCCTCAAGGAATTGGATTGCGGTGAGCTGAGTTACGGAAGGAGCTACTACGATTATCAAGAGGGTACATTGGTATTCGTGTCTCCCGGTCAGGTACTCGGTGTCCAGCCCAGGGTGGCTACATTCAAACCAAAAGGATGGGCGTTGCTATTTCATCCTGACCTGATCAAGGGAACGCATCTCGGCAAACAGATCCATCAATATGGATTCTTCTCCTATGGGGTGAATGAGGCGCTGCATCTTTCTGAATCCGAACGTCAACATATACTTGACTGCTTGAAAAAGATAGCAGCGGAATTGGATAGCCCTGTTGACAGGCATACACGTACCCTGATCAGTACTACGATCCTGCTTATGCTGGATTACTGTCAGCGCTTCTATGAACGCCAGTTCATCACGCGGGAAAATACCCATCAAAGCCTCATGGCGAAGTTTGATGTACTCTTGAACGAATACATCCATTCTGACAGTCCGCTGGAATTGGGATTACCCACCGTGGCCTATTTTGCAGAAAGACTTCAGATGTCAGCGAATTATTTCGGCGACCTTGTCCGCCGTGAATCCGGTACCAATGCCCTGTCCTATATCCAGGATCGTTTGATCAGTGTGGCCAAGGATCAAATGTATGATCCGGAAAAATCCATTTCAGAAATCGCTTTTGAACTGGGTTTCAGGTATCCGCAACATTTTACGCGCCTGTTCAGGCAAAAGGTCGGTATGCCTCCCAAGGAATTCAGGCATGCGATCAGTCAATCGGGTTGATGTAAAGTTTGCCGAAATATGCCGTGGTCCAAAGGAATTGATACATATTGATAATAGAAGCTTCATCAGAAATTGTGCGCATTTTCAGCTTACTGTGATGCGCACGAACGTAGATCATGTCAGGAATAACATTCAAAGCATTGAACATGGCGGTCATCCAGATCAGCGTAAATGGCAAAAAGCATAAGTTGGATATAGATCCAAACACCCCGTTACTATGGGTTTTGCGCGACCATCTCGATCTCGTTGGAACGAAATTCGGATGCGGCATGGGAACCTGTGGCGCTTGCACGGTTCACCTCGACGGAGTGGCTGTCAGGTCCTGCCTGTTACCCGTCTCTACGGTGGGAGCGCAGACCGTCACCACCATCGAGGGGCTGTCGAAGGTGGCTGAACACCCGGTACAGAAAGCGTGGCTGGAGCATGATGTCAGTCAGTGCGGATACTGTCAGGCCGGTCAGATGATGAGTGCTGCTTCTTTACTGAAAAGAACGCCGAATCCCACAGACGAGCAGATCGATGCTGCCATGAGCGGAAACATCTGCCGCTGCGGGACCTATCTGCGTATTAAAGAAGCCATCAAGACGGCATCAAAGATCAAGTGAATCAAATATCTCCGGTCAACACAAATAAATATAAGCGCATGGATCGCAGGAAATTCCTCAAGGTGTCCTCCTGGGCGGGTGGCGGCATGATGATCAGTTTCGACTGGTTCGCAGGTCAGATCATCGCTCAGGGCAGCTCAGCATCGCTTCCGCAAACCTGGTCGGAATTGAACAGTTATATCAGGATCGCCAATGATGGTGCTGTAACGCTGTTGTCACCCAACCCTGAATTCGGATCGAACGTGATCACTTCCATGCCGATGATCCTGGCGGAAGAGCTTGATGTGGACTGGAAGTCTGTGACGGTGGAACAGGCGGATTTTCTTCCCCAGCGATTCGATCGGCAGTTCACCGGCGGTAGCCAGGCCATTCGTCAGGGTTGGAAGGGCTTGCGCCTGGCAGGGGCGACCGCCCGCCGGTTGCTCCTGGAAGGGATTTCAAGATCATCGGAACGTCCAGGAAGAATGTGGAGGGCCGAAAGATCGTCACGGGGAAGCCTCTGTTTACCATCGATCACAAACAGGAGGGCATGTTGCTGGCCATGGTGGAGCATCCGCCTGCCTTTGGAATGCGGGTAAAATCGGTCGATGACCGGGCGGCCAGGGCCATGCCTGGCATTCAGGATGTATTCATCATCAAGACCCTCGAAGACGGCTACGAGCGCAATGCATTTGATACCACCAGCTTCACCGAGCTGGTAGCGATCGTGGGCAAAACGACCTGGGAGGTGATGAATGCCAAAAAGGCATTGAAGATCGAGTGGGAACCCGATGTGGAAAAACAGGTAGTGGTCAGCGGGTGGACCGGCAAACAAACCGTGAAGATCCCCGCCGGCCTGGAGAGTACTGCGGATCATCAGGCAAAAATGACCGAAAGGGCTAAGCAACCCGGTAAGATAGAACGAAGGGATGGAGATCCAGAGACTGCCTTCAGGCAGGCGGCCCGGGTGATCGAGCGGACATACACAGCGCCGTTCCTGGCCCATAACACCATGGAGCCCGTCAGTTGTTACGCCCATGTGACGGCCGATCAGGCAGAAATTTACGGCCCCATTCAGGCTCCTGAATTCATCGTCAGAACCCTTGCTGCCCGACTGGCTCTTCCTAAGGAAAAGGTAAAGATCCGGCTGGCCCGCATGGGCGGAGGTTTTGGGCTCAGGGCTTACGGTCATCATATGGTCGAAGCAGCCGTCATTTCGCAAAAGTTGAATGCCCCCGTAAAACTGGTGTACACGCGGGAGGATGACATGACCTACGGGATCTACCGGCCTACGTACACGGCCACTTACCGTGCCGCGCTGGATGCGGAGAACAGACTGCTGGCCCTGCACGTCAAGGCGGGCGGCATTCCTGAGTCACCCTTGCATGCCAATCGCTTCCCTGCAGGGGCCATCGATAACTATCTGGCTGAAAGCTGGGAGATCGACTCCAACATCACCATTGGCGCTTTCCGTGCGCCAAGATCCAATTTCATCGCTTCGGCCGAGCAATGCTTTTTGGATGAGCTTGCCGAGGCCATGGGCAAGGATCCCATAGATTTTCGAATCGAACTCCTGGACAGGGCCCGCCGTCAACCCGTCGGAAAGAACAACGATTATGATGCGGAGAGATATGCCGGCGTGTTGAAGCTGGTCAGGGAGAAGTCGAACTGGAATGCCTCACAGGGTAAGAAAACGAACGTATTTCGGGGTGTTTCCGCTTATTTCTGCCATAATACATATGTGGCGGAAGTGATCGACCTCGTGGTCAAGAACAAAAAGCCTGTGGTGCAAAAGGTGACCGCTGCGGTTGACTGTGGCATTGTGGTCAACCGTGATGCGGCGATCAATATGGCACAAGGAGGCATCGTCGATGGCATCGGCAATGCCCTGTACGGAGAACTGACCTTCAGGAACGGAAAACCGTCCAAGAGCAACTTCAATACGTATCGGATGATCCGGCACAGTGAAGCGCCAAAAGCAGTGGATGTCCATTTTGTCGACAACCAGATGGATCCTACCGGCTTAGGTGAGCCGCTCTTTCCTCCCGTTTTTGCCGCCATGGCCAACGCCATGTACAAGGCGACGTCCAGGCGGTTCTATACACAGCCATTCCTGAAGCAGTGGGATCAGAACATGGGTTGACCCGTGCCTTTCAGGTCCGGCGATTCTGAATGACTGGAAGGGCACCGGAAATACGGCATGTATGGACCTGTACGGCCGCTGAACGGTGATGTCTGGAGACATCTGATCGTAAGGGTGAATTTTGTTGTTATTGAACAGATATAAAAAAGACAGGACCGGCATCTGCCAGTCCTGATCCTCAAACCATCCGAGTTTGTATCTTGTCCCTGTGGGGGAATCTTTCGTGTTTTTTCGCGGGGTTCGTATCCTTCCG
>JAJTFQ010000218.1 GCA_021299955.1 Chitinophagaceae bacterium | reverse complement strand
ACTCCATCTTCAAAAAGATCCGGAAGGGAGACACCAGATCTTGCAGCCATCTGATCGGTCCGGGTGCTATGACCGGGATCGGGAGCGTATCCCGGACCTTTACCTGATGCTCGGTACTGAGCAGCACCTTTCCTGCCATCACAGAGAATTGGTGCAACAGACTCTTACGGTCGCCATAGCACTGCGTGAATGAAAACACGATCCCATTGGAGATGAAATAGGCGCGGACTCCGAGTTCCCTGCAATGAATATAAGACTCATTCCAGGGACTGACCTCCACCTCCCATCTTTCTGAGATGTCGCCGGCCCGGACCGTCCAGGCCATCCCCGGCTGGAAACTAAAGGCCTGCACCATTTCCGGTTGGGTCGAGACATTACAGACCAGGTCGCCTTCCGAGGGTACACTATGTTCGATCAGCGTGTAGCCATCCCCGTTATGTTTGAGAAAGGCTGCCAGCGGATAGGGGAGAGTGCCGGCAGACAGCCAGGCCGTCGTTTGCAATTGAAAATGTAAATGGGGCAGGGGAGATCTGCCAGAATTCCCGCAAAGTCCGATGATGTCCCCCTGCCGGAGATGATCTCCTTTTTTTACCCGAATGCTTCCCCGGCGCAGATGGGAGAGTTTGCTGTACAATCCTTCCGCATGACGGATGATGACCGTGTTACCCCAGTTATCACGGGTATTGTTATGGCCCAGTGGATTATCCTCCACATGATCGGTTACATATTCAACCTGTCCGTCAGCCGGCGCAAGCACCGGCTTGTCGAAGCAATAGTGATCAGCCGGAACCGATGCCTGGTTACGATGGGCATTGCCCTCCTTATCAGTAATGACGAAATCCAGCGTTGGATCGGCGTCAGTAGCATGCGGTCGTCCGCCCCGGCGATCTGAAGCGCTCTTAGGAAAAGCAGGACGGTAACGCAAAACGGCAGGGAAAAAACGGGCAGTCCCCAGGCCGCCGTGATCTTCCAAAGTCCGACCACCAATAAATATGAAACCGGCACCATCAGGGCCGCCCACAAAAAAGAGCGCGCAGAAGGGATGACATAGAATCCTCCCAGCGCCAGAGATACCAGCATGAAATTGGTCCCCAGATTGTAGTAATTGACTCCGGAGGTCATTCCGCCCATGACTTCAATAAATGTCATGGATACGCCAAAGCCCAGGATCATCAACATCAAAGAGATGCGGGACACCCTTAGCAGGGCAAGGGTCAGCAAAAGCCCGGTCAGCATGTTGTTCTGAAAAATGATGGCACTCATCGATCTGAAGAACCCGGAGAGGAAACGCGGGATCTCCAAAGATTCGAATCGTTCTACGAACCGCAACACATCCGATCCGCCTACCGCATACATTTCATTCAGCCAATAAATATTTCGTTCTGTCAGCCCGATACTGCTGAAGGCTCCCGCCGATAGAATCACCAGCCAGAGCGTTGCGATGAAACCCAGAGAAAGCGCCGGTAATCCAAATCGCCCCATTCGCGCAATGAAAACGGCAGAAACGATCACACTGAACAACGCGGCCAGGGCAAGCAGGATCCAATACCCTGTGCTCCATTCGTAAAAGGTACCCATGCCCAGTCCGGTCAACAGCGTGCCATAAGTGTACAAACCACTTCGGACCTGTTCAGCACTGAAGCCGATCAATCGGGTGGAAGTAATTCCGACCACCAGGGCCACCAGTCCGCCGACCCCGGCATATGGATTCAGGAATGATAGCAGCATGACAGCCACGGCAAAAGGGCGGTCGTTGCTGAAGAACAGCATCGCATAGCTGTTCAGCAGCGTGTCCCTAAGAAAAATGGGGAAATTCCGCCATCGCCCGTGGTTCGTCATGAGTAACTTTTTTTATGCATCCGCCAGATGCGGGGGGATCCTTTCCTGCAATTTGATGAAGGCCAGATCTTCTGCTTCACGGATCAGGTGGACGGCACCCTGTTCATCGATCAAGACCACCCGGGGCCGCATCTGAATGAATTGCATCCACTGGGTCATGTTATATGCTCCGACGTTGTGTACGACCACACGATCGCCCTTATTCAACAACGGGAGACTTGCATGCTGACGGACCATGTCGATGTTCATACACAACGGACCATAGATCGTAACATCTTCTGTATGATGAGAGAAGGGCTGTGCAGGACTGATCCTGTGCTCATACCAGAATGATGTAAAGAGAATATTTACTCCAAAATCCATGATGTTGGCCCGTCGCCCGTCGCTCAATCGCTTGGTGGCGAGGACCGATCCCAGCAGGTAACCGGCTTCGTCGATCAGGGCACGTCCTGTTTCCAACATCAGCAAGGGCAATGCATCCGGCGCAAACCCCGTGCGCTGCAGCTCATCGGTGATGGCCTCCGCATATTCATCGATACTTGGCAACGCATCGGTTGGCGTGGCATGTGCTCCGCGTAGCTGATTCCCGGATGGAAAACCACCCCCGATATCAATGTATCGTATGTCGATGCCCCACGCATCCCGGCTATGCACGGCGAGGCTGCCGAGTTTCTGGATGGCTTTGCGATAGGCCTCCACGGACATCATATAGGTGCCAATATGGCAATGCAATCCGATCAATTCCAGCCGGCCGGAAGATACGATCCGGGTCAGTGCCTCCATGGCCTGACCATTTTCATAATTAAATCCGAACCTATCCCATAACGGATAGGTTCCCGTATCCATATTTACCCGGATGGCTACGCGGGGCTTTCGTCCCATGCCCGCGGCGATATCTGTCAATTGGTACAACTCATCGAAATGATCGATGTGGATCAGCGAGTCCAGCTCGACGGCACGGCGCAGTTCTGCTTCCGTTTTTTCCGGCCCGTTGAACAATATCCGGTGACCGGGTACGCCGTTGCCCAGGGCTTTCTCATATTCAAATCCGCTGACGACTTCTGCCCAGCTGCCTTCCTGATGAAAGATACGGCAGACCGCATCCAGATAGTTGGTCTTATAACTCCAGGCGAACTGCACTTTCGGGTAAACCGGTTCGTATTCGGTCCGCGTTCCGAATTTATTCATACCGCCGGCGTTCAATTTCCGGATGGCCGGCGATTCATATCTCAGTTTGCTCATGTCTTCTGATGTTTTTGCTTGATCTCAGCCTTCCCCGAAACCACTCATCCGCTGGAATTCTGAGATGTCGATGATATGATCCCAGGCATATCGGATGAACACTTTTCCGGATTGATATGGTCCGAAAGGCGTCACTGTAATGCCCAATGCCAACCGGGCCAGCGCTGCCGGCTGGTTCTGACCGGCGGCGGCCGTCAGATAGATCCAGGCCGGAAAGCGGGGGTTGATCTCCATGATGAAGAGTTTCCCATCATCCGTTCGCATGATCTCCAGCTCGCAGCCACTCCGCCACTTCGATGCCTTGGCAAACTTTCGACCGGCTGCTACCAGGTCATCATCCTCGAGCGTCACGCCTGCCCAAGCCTTCCCTTTATCAGTGATGTACAACTTGCGCATAGGCACCACGCTCAAAGCGTCACCCTTTCCGTCACCCAGGACAGCGATGTTGATCTCCGTACCCTTGATGAATTGCTGCACGATGATCGGCAGTCCCCACTTCCCCGACAACGCATAAAAGGCTTTCTGCGCCTGTTCCAATGTATAGGCCACCGTGGCTTCGTAGTAACGACCCTTCACGACCAGCGGATAACCAAACGCCTCCCCGCAGGAAACGAGTTCATCTGCCCGATGGATCACCCGGTCATCGGGTACATCGAATCCGTGAGCCCTGCAGAAAGTATTTAGATTTATTTTATCACGCGCCTCAAATTGCTCCGGGGTGGGTAGAAAACTAGCGATGCCCATCGCCCTCAACATCTCTGAGATCCGAATGAAATTGGGCAGCTCCGCATCAAAATTTGGGATGACCAGATCGATCTGCTCACGGTCATGGATATATGCCAGTCTCGCACGAAGCACCTCTGCACCCGCCGAAGGATAGGGGATCTGATATGATCTGTCGACGATATCGTGCAGGTAGATTCCTGGCTCCAACGCTTCGTAGGATAATCCGATGATCCGAAGCGGTGCAGGCAATCCCTCCCGAAGCGCCCGGATGACGGCCACTCCCGGACCCGGACTGTCGATGGCATTGAGGCCTGTGACGGCAATGGTTAATGGCCTGTCCATGGCTTATATTTATATTTAATTTAATGGTGAAATTAAGACTGCAGCAGTCGGGCTTCCTGCAGTTGCTTCATCAAATCCTCCCAGTCGAGTTCCACCCGGCTGCGTTCTACCTCATATTTTTCCGTAATAAGATCCATGATCTCCTCACGTGACCTGCCTTCCTTCAGCCAGGCAAACCATTCGGCGGCCATTGAATTCGCCGACCAGGAATCTCCGGTTGATGGGTTGAAGAGGAAACCGTCCTCGCTGGTTGCAATGTTCTTTCTCAGTTGCATGCCTTTATTTTATCTTTCATGATATCAGGTCATCACCAGGACCTAAGCAGTACCCAGATGTAATCATCCATCAACTGATCATTTTTAAAAACTGCTTTTCTGCGTACGCCTTCCAGATAGAAACCGTTCTTTTCCAGTACCCGCATCGAAGCTTTATTATTTTCGAAGACTTCCGCATAGAGCCTGACAATATCAAAATATGTAAACGAGTGATGTACCATCTGCCGCAACGCTTCTGTCGCAATGCCAAGTCCCCAGTAAGGTTCGCCGATCCAGTAACCCACTTCCGCTGATCTCACATACACATCCCCGTTCAGGATCAGTCCGATGCCACCTGCCAGGGTACCATTGTACTCGATGGCAAAATTCACCACCGGGGTCATCTGCTGCATCAACAACAGCCAGGCCTCGCCGTCTGCACGGGTGTAAGGATGCGGAAAGGTATTCCGCAGTCTGTTCCATATTTGGACATTGTCTGCCAGGGCCACCAGGTCGGAGAGGTCATCCGAAGTCCAAGGTCTAATGGTTGTATGTGTAGCGCTTGACATGGAAATTTGATGAAACAAGGGATCACATTCCTTCGGACATCATGAATATATGCCGAATTCCATGCTTCGTCTGTGACATTTGTCATGCAACATGGAAAATGATACCTTCAGTATATCGTCATGATTACAAAATTCAACGGGCCGTTGGCTTAATAACAAAATAAACTTGAAAATGAAGCTGGCTGGAAAAACCGCCATCGTCACCGGTGCCGGACAAGGCATCGGACTTGAGATCTGTCGCACCCTGCTCCTCGACGGTTGCCGCGTGGTGCTCAACGAGATCGACCCCGACCTTGCGGATGTCGCTTCCGCCAAACTG
>JAJTFQ010000084.1 GCA_021299955.1 Chitinophagaceae bacterium | reverse complement strand
TCCGTAAGATAGGCCGATCGCACGCGGCGCTCCGCCGTATCGGTCAATCCATCGAAACCTACATCCTGATAGGGCCGGTCGGCCGGATCATTGCTGAAGGCCTGAGTGATCTGGATGGGATTCAGTGGAGACACCCCCCAGGTCGAGGTGGTCGTGGTCGATGGGATCGACGGCGTCGCAAGTCCGTTTTCATAGAAGCGCCGTGAATCCCGGAGCACATCCTCCGAAATGTTACCCAGGTTGAAATACAGGGAACCTCCGTTCGGATTGGTCCCTTTGATGAACGGATCCAGGATCCAGCACTCGATGAATTCAATATTGGCCGTCTCGAAGTCGGTCTGGTCGATGGCCCGCATGATGCCACCCCAGCGCTTCCGCGGATTCAACAGCCGGCCGCCGGCATCAACGTCGGTGGCATCATAATTATACGGCCCCTTCTCCTTTGGATAATAAGCCAGATCGAAGGTAACCAGCTGGTTCTGACCGAAATCAGGGGTACGTTGAGGAAAGATCTCCTGTTGCGAAACACTGCGCACCCTTGGATCCGAAAGCTCCGTTGGGTTACCGCGGATCGGGTTATTGGGATTGCTCTTCTCCTGCAGAATGGGTTCGATATTGTACCACGCCAGCTTTGCACGGTTTTTCCCATATCCCAGATCATCAAAGAGTTCAGCCTCCGGGAACAACAGGTTACCGCTCCGGTCGCGGGCGCCCCGCGGAGTTGAGGCAAGCGTCCAGCTCACCAGCGGAAACCTCAGGTCGATGCTGGCCTTCGTACCCTCGAAATCATCGACATAGATCAGTCCGGCCGCTCCCTTCCCGATCTGCGGAGCATGCCCCGGGATCATACGCGCCGCCTCCGCCATCGCAGATATGGAGGTCGGGCCCGAAGGCTTATAGTTCGGAAGATGGCCCAGCCATTTATTCACCCTGGGCAACTCGCTGTTGTAGTTCAGGTCAAGCCCCATCATGGTGTTGCGGATGGGATCATTACCGATCTCCATCTTGGTAAAGAAAGGACGCTCGCTGAGGCGAACCATGGTACCACCCATCGAGAATTTCTTGCTGAAGAGATAGTCCCATCGAGCCCCAAGATAGGTCCGCTGCTGCACACCGAAGGTCGCGTTGTTCTCAAACTGCACGTTGACCGGTACGCCCGACTTGGCGATGGCATCGTTGATCACGCGTACGGTACCGGACACGTAATCGACCGTGTAGTCAACATTCTCCTGAAGGGTCCGCCCGCCTGCGGTCACGGATACGGAACCGGGCGGAACATTGAACGCATTCAGGGAGATCTCCCCGGAACTACCGGTGGATTTGGATGTACCCTTCATGACGAACCGGTTCAGATTCGCGTATGTGGCGGCAATCGCCCGGATGGTATCGTAAAGCGGATAGTAGAGATATTTTGCCCTGAGCGATGGATTGTTGTTGAATGCAGGTTCCAGATCCCGACCGAAAGGCTCCAGGACGGGAAAGATGATCCGGCTCTGAGATGAATTGACGGTGTATCCTTCCACGAAATCAAAGACCCCGTCGGGCTGCGGATCGTTCTGATTGTTGAGGCGGTCGAGGTTCAGCAGGGTCAGCAGCGGCACACCGGCCTGATCACCCTCCGGCAGATAGCGCTTCTCTCCACCACCCGGCTCCTGATAGAGCACATTGAACTGAAAATCCTGCCGCTCCAGTTGACCATAACCGACCGAATACACGTTCTTCATCATCAGATCCCACATGGGCAGGGTCGTACGCTGAGAAGTCGCCTTAAGGAGTTTCAGAAATAGTACCTTCTGAACCCCGGATGTCGAATCCACAGGAACATCCTGCGAAAACTCCCCGACCTGGAAAACCCGCCCGTTGACGGTGTATTGATAGGCCACCCCCAGCACTTCGTCCGGCTGCAGGCTGATGTTCAGGGATATGAACCCCAGCTGACGATTGAAAAAGTACTGAGAACTATCGAGCTTACGGGCAAAGGTCTTTTCATAGTCCTGCACCGGCAGGAGCCCGAGACCATTGAGATAGTTACCGACCAGGGCCGGATTCCGGCTGGAAGGATTCGCGGTCAGTTTCCGATAGAGATCGTTCGACTGATTGGACGGGTATGGCGAGCCGGGAAAAGCATTGATGACGGGCGGCTGCTGATAGGGCTTCTGCTCACCCAGGTCCATCAAGCCCACGATGTCCCGCGTATTGGTCGTGGCACCGGTCCGGTTGGTCACCCAAACATCCAGCCGCAGCAGCTGTACCTGCGAGTTGACGATCGGCAGGTTCTTCATCGCCTTGTTGTAGGTGTCCCTGAAGTACTGGGCCAGCAGGAAGTGTCGGTTTTCTTCGTATTCGTCGGCCTTGATCTGGAAGGGCTGCGAACTAGCACCGCCCTGCATCGCCATCGACTGACGCTGTGAGCGCTGGTTAGCGACGATGGTCGACAGCCAGAGCTTGCCGAACTGCATCTGCGTTTTGATGCCAAAGAGCTGCTGTGCCCCCGGGATCAGGGTACCCTTGGAGGCGAAAGATGTGTTACCCACCTCGATCTTCCGGAAAATATCCTCACCGCCGCCGGTATAGTCCAGTTTGAGCTGATTCTCGAAATCGAAGGTGGACAGGGTGTTGTAACTGATCGGCATCTTCATCTTGTCGCCGATGTTACCCATCACATTCAAATTAGCCGCCATGTCGAAATCAAGCCCCCCATTCTTTCGGGCGCGTTCCGGCAGGGTGGGATTCTTGATGTTCTGCCCCTGATAACCTGCGGTAAGATTCACCTCACCCTGGGGCTTGATATCGATCTTCCCATTGCCAAAAAGCCGGTTGAACAGATCTTCACCCATGGTGAGCTTCGGCTTCTGGGTCTTCCGGTTGAGCAGACTGGTCATATTCGCCCGATCCCGGAAATAGGCCTGTTCGGCCTTTCGCGACTGGATCCGCATGAATTCATCGAACGTCAGGGCGGTCGGCTTCCGGTAATACTTGCCACCGATCTTCTCGATGATCACATACTGCTTCGTGGTGGGATCATAAACGATGGAATCCCGGATATTCGCCGGATCCCGGAGATCAAATGCGTTGCGGCCGGCGGCCGAGTAACGATCGGTCCGACGATCTGCCAGCGGGTAGCGGAGACTGTCACGCCCGGGCACGGTGTCCTGAACAGCGTGCAAGGACGCAGGCTTCGCCCACTTCCCGAAAGCGGGTAGTGCATGCGACGTCATCGACAGACAAAACAAGGATATCGTGACCGAAATAAGATTCAAAACGGCGGACAGGTGTTAGTGGGGTAGATTTTCGGTCAAATTGATTGCAGTGCTTTTTTGATGAGTGTTTCAAGTGGCTGGTCGGGCGGGAGCGCCGATGCGGCCTTTTTGACGGCCGTCTCCGCCGTGGCACGGGGAATACCCAGGGCAATGAGCGCCTGCAGGGCGTCCTGCTCCTGTGTCGGGATCGCGGCCGGCAGACTTCCGGACATCTGAACGGAAAGTTTCGACATCTTGTCCTTCAGTTCAAGAACGATCCGTTCGGCCGTCTTCTTCCCGATTCCCTTCACGCGCTCAAGCAACCGGCTGTCACCCTTTGAAATGGCCTGGGCGATCTCGTCAGGGCGCATCGAAGAAAGCATCATGCGGGCAGTGGATGCCCCAACCCCGGTGATGCCGATCAACTGGACAAACATATCCTTTTCGGGCTGGTCGTGAAAACCATACAGTGTCTGTCCATCCTCCCTGAACTGCTGATGGATGAGTAGCCTGACCTTCTCCTTTCCCTCCAGTCGGGAATAGGTGTTCAGACTGATCTGCACCTCATATCCGACGCCATTCACCTCCACGTGCACCATGGACGGAGAAGTATGGGTCAGAAGGCCGTTCAGGTATGCGATCATGCGCGGATTTGTTATTCAAAAATAGGCGTTTTGCCTAATGAATAGGCCAACGTACATGTTCATGGGCCGTTAATATTCCTCGATTCGGTATTTTCGCATCTCATCGACCCAAAGAATGACATGCGTACGAAGATAACCGCCGCCATCACAGCCATCGGAGCTTATGTTCCTGACGACAAACTGACGAATGCCGATCTCGAAAAAATGGTGGATACGAACGACGAATGGATCCGGACCCGTACCGGCGTATCCGAGCGCAGGATCCTGAAAGGAGAAGGCAAGGCCACATCCGACATGGTGGTTCCGGCCGTTCAGCGCCTTTGCGAAAAACGAGGCATCCAACCCAACGACATCGATTGCCTGATCGTGGCAACCGTCACTCCGGATATGATCTTCCCAGCCACCGCCAATGTGGCCTGCGACAAGCTGGGGATCAAAAACGCCTGGAGCTTCGATATCCTGGCTGCCTGCTCTGGATTTTTATATGCCCTGACCACCGGTGCCGCACTGGTAGAATCCGGAAGATACAAGCGCGTTGTCGTTGTAGGCGCAGACAAGATGAGTTCGATCGTGGACTACACAGACCGGACCACCTGCATCCTCTTCGGCGACGGGGCGGGTGCGGTACTCCTCGAGCCAAATATCGAAGGATACGGCGTGCTCGATAGCATCCTGAAAAGCGACGGAAGCGGCGGAAAGTTCCTGCATATGAAGGCCGGCGGATCACTCCGGCCCGCCAGCATCGAAACCGTCACCAATGGCGAACATCACATACATCAGGAAGGACAGGCCGTATTCAAATTCGCTGTCACCGGCATGGCCGACGTGTCCTATGAACTGATGAAACGAAACAATCTCGAAGCCGAGGACATCGCATGGCTTGTTCCTCATCAGGCCAATAAGCGCATCATTGATGCTACGGCCAACAGGATGGGCCTCTCTCAGGAAAAAGTGATGATGAACATCGAAAGGTACGGTAATACCACCGCCGCCACGATCCCCCTCTGCCTGTGGGACTACCGCAAGCAGCTCAACAAGGGCGATAACATCGTGCTGGCGGCCTTCGGCGGCGGATTCACCTGGGGAGCAACCTGGATAAAGTGGGAATACTGAACGCCCGCCTAACGGACCGATCCGATCCACATAACGGAAACGCATAACCGAAGAGGTACCCCCCAACATCACAAACCATGGCCGACAAGGACTTCCCGATCTCAGGCTTCAGTTCGCTGGCCATTCATGCCGGCCACGAGCAGGACCCGAACTACGCGCACCTCACCCCCATCTACGCCAGTTCGACCTACGTGTTCGATGAGGCGGAACAAGGCATGCGGCGTTTCAGCGGTGAGGGGTGTCTGATGCCGCGGGAGCCCCGCTCAAAGTCAAGGCACTCCTGCATGCATCAGGGATGGCAGCCATCTCTACCCTGCTGCTCGCCAACCTCAAACAGGGCGATAAGGTCCTCTCCCACTTTTCGCTCTATGGAGGAACCCAGGATCTGCTCAACAGACTACTCCCTTCCCTCGGCATGGGATCGGTCATCGTAGACATGCGGGATCCGCAACGCGCAGAAGACGCCCTCAAATCAGACCCTTCCATCAGGATGGTCTACCTCGAAACTCCGGCAAATCCGACGATTCAGTGTGTGGACATCGAAACGCTTGCTGAGATCGCACACCGTTACGGATGCATTGTCGCCTGCGACAACACCTTCGCCACCCCATACCTGCAACAGCCCTTCCGCTTTGGGGCAGATTTTGTCGTGCACTCAACCACCAAATTCCTGAACGGACATGGCACCCTTATTGGCGGGGTGCTCCTGGGGAGGGATGTGGAGTTCATGCGCACGCACGGCACGAAGATCCACCGTATGCTCGGTGGCAACAGCAACGGGTTCGACGCCTTCCTGCTCGTCAACGGCATGAAAACCCTCGAAGTGCGGATGGAACGCCACTGCCATAACGCCATGGAAGTCGCCTCTTTCCTGGATGAACACCCGGCCGTCGCACGCGTGAACTACAACGGACTGCCACACCACCCCGACCACCTCGTAGCCATGAAGCAGATGAGACACCCCGGCGCCATGCTCAGCTTCGAAATGAAGGATGGCCTGCAGGCTGGTATCCGCGTCATGAACCGGCTCAGACTCTGTACCCGCACCGTCTCCCTCGGAACCTGTGACACGCTGCTCTGCCACCCCGCCTCTATGACACATGCCAGCGTGCCCAGGGAAGACAGGCTTAAATATGGAATTTCTGACGGACTGATCCGGGTGAGCGTCGGAATGGAGAACATACAGGACATCATCACGGACCTTTCGCAGTCACTGGGCGACTGAATATGACCCCAACCATCATCTTCTGGGTACGCATCGGCCTGCTCCTGTTACTGGCATACACGGTGATATCCCACCTTTGGAATGCACGTAAACGCGGATACCTGATCCCCAGGCAACGATCAGACTGGAAACCATTGCTGAACGACTCCTTCACCCTGCTGGCAGGTGGATTTGCCCTCTTCATGCTGGAACGAAACTACCAGGCGCCTGTCGACGCCGTACTGGTGGATGGCGGATCGGACATCGCACAACTTTCCTATCTCGACATCGGCACGGGGCAAACACATCAACTGGCTGATCTGCACGAAAAGGTAGTGATCCTGAACATCTGGGCCACCTGGTGCCCGCCCTGCCGCAGGGAACTGCCCGATCTCAGCCAGGTGCAAAAACGCTTCGGCACGGACCGGCTGGCGGTGATCGCCGTCTCTGATGAAGATGCAGCCACGGTTTCAAACTATGTCAAAGACAAGGGATTCGCCTTCTCCACCGGCGTGTTCACGCAGATGCCTGCCTCCATCAACAGGGTGGGTACCCGTCCCGTCTCGATCCTGATCGATCAGACAGGTCGGGTCCGCGATATGGTCGTGGGGGCGCGTGGAACGGATTTCTTTAGCAACTGGGTCGAAAGCCTACGCTGACGCTACCGGTCACCAATACCATAGGAGCATAAAATCATACCCATGCAGGATATCATCATCAGGAGGGCTGTCCGGGAAGACTGCCCACGTCTTCTGGAACTGGTCAGGGAACTCGCGGAATACGAAAAAGCGCCAAACGAAGTAACGGTGACGTTGGATCATTTCATGGAAAGCGGATTCGGTGAAAAGCCCGTATGGTGGGCGTTCGTGGCAACCGTACCTTCTCCCGGTCAGCCAGACGACCGTCTGATCGCAGGCTTCGCACTTTACTATGTTCGATACAGCACATGGAAGGGGCAGACCATGTACCTCGAAGACATCCTCGTAACGGAGCATATGCGTGGAAAGGGCATCGGTCAGCAACTGTTCGACCGACTGCGGGAGGAAGCCCGTGAAAAGGGATTCCGCCGGATAACATGGCAGGTACTGGATTGGAACGAACCGGCCATCAATTTCTACAGGAGACAGGGGGCGCTCATGGATCCCGAATGGCTGAACGCAACCATCGACATCTGAACCCGGAAAAATAAGGAAACCGGCCGTCTATTCCACGCCGTCTGTGTTGGTACCCTTGCGGATCTTAGCGATCAGCCCTTGCAAGACCTTACGTGGCCCCACTTCGGTGAAACGCTCTGCACCATCCGTGATCATGGCCTCAATGGTTTGGGTCCAGCGTACCGGTCCGGTCAGCTGGTTGATCAGATTCTGACGGATCTGATCTGGATCGGTAACGCCACGGGCCACCACATTCTGATATACCGGGCAGACACCCCGGCGGAAAGCCGTGTGCTCTATGGCAGCAGCCAGTTCTTCCCGTGCGGGCTCCATCAGCGGAGAGTGAAAGGCTCCGCCGACAGGAAGCACCTGGGCACGCTTCGCACCTGCGGCCTTCATGCGTTCGCAGGCCATCTCGATGCCCTTGATGCTGCCACTGATCACGAGTTGTCCGGGGCAATTATAATTTGCAGGTACTACCACCTCTCCGGTTTCCTCCCGAAGGGACTGACATACCTCCTCTACCTTCAGGTCGTCCAGTCCCAGCACAGCAGCCATCGTAGAAGGGACCGAGAGGCAGGCTTTTTGCATCGCCGCTGCCCTGATGCTCACCAGGCGGAGCGCATCTTCGAAACTCAGGGTATTGCTGATCACCAGTGCCGTGAACTCCCCAAGGGAGTGCCCGGCAACCATATGAGGAGTCGGATTTTCGATGCTCTTGTAAGCGATCACAGAATGAAGGAAGATCGCCGGCTGAGTGACATTGGTCTGCCGCAGGTCCACTTCCGAACCATGAAACATGACGTCCGAGATCTTGAATCCCAGGATATCATTGGCCTGTTCGAAGATTCGTTTAGAGAAGGCATTGTTGTCATAGTGAGGCTTACCCATCCCGGGATACTGGGAACCCTGCCCCGGGAACACATAGGCATGAATCATAGTCCGTATTGAATGACGAATGTACGGAAAATGACCGAAACCTGCGAGTCATGCAAGGTTCGGGTCGCCAGGCTGAGTGATATCCGAAGCCAATGAATGCCAGCCTTAGTGCAGCTTCGAGCCGATAAGTCTGATGAATTCGCTCCTGGATTCGTTGCGCTCGAATTCGCCCCAAAATGCGGAAGTGGTCGTGACCGAATTCTGCTTCTGCACCCCGCGCATCATCATGCAGAGGTGCGATGCTTCGATGACCACTGCCACGCCGAGCGGGTTGAGTGTATCTTTTATGACATTGAGGATCTGTGATGTGAGCCGCTCCTGTACCTGCATACGGCGACTGTAAACATCCACCACACGGGCGAGCTTGCTGAGTCCGGTGATCCAGCCATTCGGGATGTAAGCGATGTGGGCCTTACCGAAGAATGGCAGCATGTGGTGCTCGCACATACTGTACAATTCAATATCCTTGACAATGACCATCTCGCTGACCTCTTCATGGAACTTGGCGGAATTGAGGATGGCAGCCGCATCCATATGGTACCCCTGCGTCAGGAACTGCATGGCCTTGGCGACACGCTCCGGAGTCTTCAGCAATCCTTCCCTGTCGGGATCCTCTCCCAGCAGGCCGATCGACTCGCGATAGTTTTCCGTGAGCCTGGATGTGATCTTGTCTTCGTACTGTTCTACACGTTGGTAGGCCATGATTTACTGATTGAGGGAGATGAAGAATGGATGGGTCAGCCGGGATACTCCACGAAATTCCGCGGGGTCTCGTACAATACGATCTTGATCGACTTATCTGCCGGGATGCGAGGCCTCAGCAGATCATGTATCACCACAGCGATGTTTTCCGCGGTCGGATTCAGCTGGCGGAAGAGCTCCGTATCCAGATTAAGATTTCGGTGGTCGAGCCGGTCGATGACCTCCTCCCGGATGATGTCCGAAAGCACCTTCATGTCCATCACGTATCCTGTGCCGGGGTCAGGTATTCCCGTCACCTTGACGGTCAGCTCATAGTTGTGACCATGGTAATGGGGAAGGTTGCACTTTCCGAATACCTGGGAATTCATCGCATCATCCCAGTCAGGATTGTGAAGTCTGTGTGCTGCGTTGAAATGCTCCGTGCGGCATACGGTCACTGGATGGATCATGGGCTCGAAGTCGACCCATCTTGCGAAACCATTCAGTCGGTTACGCGCGTGGATCGGATCATTACAACATCATCGCCGCAAAATAGTTTAACTTCCGACCGATTTAATCGCCATAATACTCTACATATATTCTCGGTGTCTCCACTAGTTTCAGGCAATGGAGCGTAACACCATCCGGCATGTGTGGGCTCAGTTGAGCCCAGATGGCCGTGACCAGGTTTTCGATCGAACACATCTTCCCCTGCATGAAATCCACGTCCAGGTTGAGGTTGCGGTGATCCAGCTTATCGATCACATAGTGGTTGACGATGGCGCTGAGCTTCTTGACATCGTAAATGAACCCTGTATCCGGATCCGGACGCCCCTTGACGGTGACCGACAGCTCGAAATTATGCCCATGCCAGTGCTCATTGGCGCAGCGGCCAAAGACCTCTTCATTGCGCTCCTTGGTCCATTTGGGGTTGTACAGCTTGTGCGCTGCGTTAAAATGCTCGACCCGGGTCAGATAGATCATGATGTTGGATGGATATGGTATGATGCGATCCGCGCTGCAAAGTTACAACAGGAAGCAGATATCAAAAATGAGGACCGTCCTTCACCTGAAAATGGAAAAAGCAGACCTTCGCATCATGAGGATAGCTGTCATAACCGCCACCGAACTGGAGATGCAACCGATCAGGGCCTACCTGTCGGAACGCCTCTATCTGCAACGGCACCATCTTTTTGAACTCTGTGTTACCGGTGTAGGCATCATGCACACCACCCATACACTCAGCCGCTTTCTCACCGGCGAAAAGCCGGACATCGCCATCCAGGCCGGCGTGGGCGGCGGTTTCCATCCGTTGAAACATCCCATCGGAACATGTGTGGCAGTCGGCAGTGAGATGCAGGGAGACCTGGGTGTTATGGAAGCCGATGGCCTCTGGAAAGGTCTGCCCGAAATGGGACTGATGGACGCAGACCTTACACCCTACAAAGGAGGCCGGCTGATCAATCCGTACCGGGATCTAATGACGCGGTCAGGGCTTCCCATAGTCAACGGAGTCACTGTAAACCGGGTGAGTACAGCCCCTGACATGATATCGATGTTAGCTCATCAACAGGCCGCGGATGTCGAATCGATGGAAGGGGCCGCCTTTCACTACGTTTGCCTCGAGGCGGGCGTTCCCTTCCTGCAGCTTCGCGGGCTGTCCAACCTCGTGGGAGACCGGAATAAATCCAGATGGCAAATGACGACCGCATTGAACTCCGTGCGCGATGCATTGTTTCTGACCATCGACAGATTACCAGAAAACTGATCCCGCCATGCATCTTTCCCTCGCCTTTTCTCCCTGTCCGAACGACACCTATATTTTCGATGCGATGGTACACCAGCAGGTGGATACCGAAGGACTGGAATTCGATATCCGGCTGGCGGATGTCGAACAACTCAACCGCATGGTCATGGCTGGCACGCCGGACATTTCCAAGATCAGTTATGGATTGCTCCCCAGGGTGCTGTCCTCCTATCGGGTGCTCGATGCGGGTGGCGCACTGGGCCGGGGCGTTGGGCCCCTGCTGATAGCTTCCAGGGAACAGGATCCGGCAGATGGTGCACTGGAAAACCTTCGCATCGCCTTGCCCGGCCAGCATACGACCGCGCACATGCTATTTTCACTGGCGTATCCCCAGGCCAGACAAAAAGTGTTCATGCCCTTTCATGAGATCGAAGAAGCCGTCATCCACGGCAATGTGGATGCCGGGGTCATCATACACGAAAACCGGTTCACCTACGCCGAAAAGGGATTGTTCCGCTGGGCTGATCTGGGTGAATTCTGGGAAACCCAAACGGGCTATCCCATCCCGCTGGGCGGCATCGTGATGAGAAGGGACATTCCGGTGGAGATCATGCGAAAGGTCGACAGGGTCATCAGGAGAAGTCTTGAATTTGCGAGGGCTCAGGACCCGATATTGTCAGACTACGTATGCGCCAATGCCCGGGAGATGGACACGGATGTCATGAAGAAACACATTGCCCTGTATGTGAATGATTTCAGTCTTTCTTTGGGCGGTCAGGGCAGGGCTGCCGTCTGGAAGATGCTGGAGGTCGCCAGCCTCTTCACCCCGATGCCCGCCAACCATTCCGTAGAAGTCTTCCTCTGAACCAGGGCAGGATGTATTTCGGTCATGCACCCGGTTTCAGTACCCGGCCATAGGCCTGCAGGCATCTGTTGCGGGCAAAGACATGTTCTACCATAGGCCTGGGATAGGTCAGTTCTCCGTATTCAGGAACCCACTGCCTGATATAGACGCCGCGGGAATCGAACTTTTCTGTCTGCAGGGCGGGATTGAATACCCTGAAATAGGGCGCCGCATCACATCCGCTTCCAGCCGCCCACTGCCATCCGCCGTTATTTGCCGCCAGGTCGAAGTCCAGCAACTTTCGGGCGAACCATGCCTCCCCCAATCGCCAGTCAATGAGCAGATGCTTGGTGAGAAAACTCGCCGTGATCATCCGCACCCGGTTATGCATGAATCCGGTGGCTGCCAGTTCGCGCATACCGGCATCTACAATGGGATAACCCGTTTGCCCGCTGCACCATCGTTCGAATCCCTCCGGATCGCTTCGCCATTCGATCTGATCGTAAATGGGTTTAAAGGCCTTCCCTTCTCCGACATGCGGAAAATGCCAGAGGATCATGTGATAGAAGTCGCGCCAGATGAGCTCATTGAGGAAAGTCGAACTCAATTGTCCGGTTTGCGTCGCCAGCGCCCGTATGCTGATCGTTCCGAACCGTAAATGCAGGCCAAGCCGGGAGGTGGCCGGCATGGCCGGAAAGTTCCGTCGCTCAGCATAATGCGCGATCAACTCGTCGGAGACGCTGGCCACCGGAAAAGACTGATCGCTGACACGGAATCCCATGGACTCCAGCGTAGGGATTGCCGGTGCTTCGTATTTGTGGAAATGTGAAAAAAGGGGTTTGGTCTGGGTTGGCCTGATCCCCTCACGTCCGGCAACGGCCAGCCATTTCCGGCTGTAGGGGGTAAAAACAGTGTAGGGCGAGCCGTCATCCTTGACCACTTCAGAACGTTCAAAAAGCACTACGTCCTTGTGGGTATGGAAGGCCACGCCCTGATCTCGGAGCAGATCGGCCACTTCCGCATCCCGACGGCGGGCATAGGGCTCGTAATCATGGTTAGTATGGACACCCGCCAGGTTCCACGTTTCGAGTAATTGGCGAAATACGCTGAGAGGCTGCCCGTAAAAAACATTGAGACCAGAACCCATGGCAGAGAGCCGGACATGAAGGTCGGAGATCGTCCGGTGTATGAAGGTGACGCGTGCATCAACCCTGTCTTCCAACCGGTCGAGGATATGCCGATCGAAGATAAAAATAGGTAGCACAGGGTCTCCCTTTTTGAGGGCATCCAACAGGCCGGAATTGTCATCGAGTCTGAGATCCCTACGGAACCAGAAGACCCGAACAGTGGGCTTTACCGCATTCATTTATTTATAACACCCTGCACCGGCGTATGTTCACCGGTTCATTTGCTGTCAATGATGCCGCTTTTGACAGCATACATCACCAGTCCGGCGACTGATTTGGCCCCCGTCTTGGTTTTGAGTTTATCTCGGATGGCTTCGACCGTACGCGGTGAAAGGTCCACCAGGTCTGCGATCTCTTTGGTGCTTTTTTCTTCGCACATCATTTTGAGGATGGTGATCTCCTTTTCAGAGAGTTTGGCTTCACCGGGGGAGACTATAGGTTTCGGATTTTTATTCCTCAGCACCTCGATCAATGCCTTGTTTGTCAGATGATTAAGGTAATATTCTTTTTCAAACACCGTGCGTACTGCCTCATGTATGACCTCAGAATCTGAGTTCTTGGTCAGGTAGCCATTGGCCCCGAGTTCCAGCAGGCGGGAGATCATGGAGTGGTCGTTGTGCATGGTGAGCATAACGACCTTGATCTCTGGATAAAGCCTTTTGATCTCCGGCAATGTGCTCATGCCGTCCATGATGGGCATCTGGATGTCGAGGAGGATAACGTCCGGCGTGATGTGCTTCAGGAGGTTCAACAACTGCATGCCGTTGTCTGCTTCAGCAATGATTTTTACGTCCGGTTGCATGGACAATGCGGTTTTTACGCCCGCCCGGAAGAGTATGTGATCATCCGCTATGGCCACCTTGATGGGTTCCCCGGATGCCTGAAAATTGGGATTGGAATACATAATTAAATGATTTACAAGGATTCGTTGGATTTTACGTTGGCAAGATTACGGCAAAAAAGAGAATGATGCCATAGTAGAAATGCCCTATTTGAGGGGCTGAGAATGTGGTTTTTACTATTGTGCGTTTTTTCACAGTTTTCTAAACGTTTTTTTCTGTTCCAAGTACTGTAAATAAGCATACAAGAAAAATCATGAAATCATACCTTCAATGTAGCTTGATTTACAAGCTCTTTAATTAGCGGCAAATGTATTCTCAATAATTACCAAAAAAATTGTGGAAATAATTCTAAACATACTGCTTACCATACAGCCATTGATGATGGCATATACGATCTTTCAAATCCTTTCGAAATGGAAAAGGATAGGAACATTAAAGTGGCTTCTACTAATACCAAGCTTTGGATTATGTCAAGTGATTTTTAGTACAATCATAGGTCCAATAATTATCGGCAAACAAGAAGGGACCCTATCTAGAGAATTAATGGCAACAAGAATTCAGACTTATAATTTGATGCTTATTTCATTGTACGGGATTACAGAATATTATGCTGCAGCGAAATATATATGTAAAAACATTAGCTCGATCATCGCAAGATCTATAGTGAACTGGATTTTACACCTGACCAGCTTAATTGCTTTGGCATTTTTGTTTTCATTGCCTGCAAACAATATTTCTTCACAAAAAATTACAACAGCAATTTTATCATTTCAATTAATATTTTTTTCAATTTATTTATTAATTGACCTATTATTCAGAGATGAAATTTTCACGTTTGACAATAATCCAATATTCATTGTTTCTGCAGCAATTTTCATTTTATTTAGCTCAACTTTCCCTGTTTATTATTTGTCTGGATATTTTGCAACTAACATCACAGAAGCTTCTAAAATATTAAACTTGACAATTTTGTTTTCATACTTATTCTTTTACTCAACTATAATCTATACTATAAAATGGATAATAGCATAATTGACGTATTGGAAATTGCTATCTTAAGTTTTTTTATAATTTTTTTACTATCCACAATCACTCTAATCATTTTCTTTTTGTACAAGAAAAGACAGATTGAAAACAATAATAAAATTCAGTTACTTAATTTAAAATTTGAAACAGATGTTTTAAAGTCTAACCTAGAAATTCAAGAAGAAACACTTTATAATGTATCAAGGGAAATTCATGATAACATAAGTCTGAACTTAACTCTTTCAAAACTATACCTTAATACTATTTCTTCTGAATTAGATGAAAAATCAGACCAACTCATCACATCGTCAATTGATCTGATTTCTAAGTCTTTGTATGATTTAAATAATTTATCAAAATCTTTGGACGGAGAAATGATAAAAAGAAATGGGTTGTTATTTTCTATTGAAAACGAAGTTGAAAATATAAACAAAATCGGATCAATTGATGTCAAATTCAATATAGTTGGTGAATGCTTTTACATCAAACCGGAGATCGAATTATTAGTTTTTAGAATCATACAAGAATCACTTAAAAATTCAATAATTCATTCTTACTCTAAAATAATTACTCTTGAAATCGAGTACCGATTAAATATCTTATGTATTACAATATCGGACAACGGAAAAGGATTCGAGCCTAGTAAGATCTATGAAAATGAAGAAAAAAAGATGTCAACTGGACTATCAAGCATGAAGAAAAGAGCTGATTTGATTAATGCAGAATTCTTTATTAATAGTGAATACGGAAAAGGAACAACTACAATTCTTAAAATCCCAATTAAAGAAGATGATAAACGATAAGATCAAGGTCGTGCTGATTGACGACCATATTTTACTCAGATCTGCCCTGGCAGGACTAATTGACAAATCTGGCGAATGTCAGGTCTTATATCAGTGCAACAACGGCATGCATCT
>JAJTFQ010000083.1 GCA_021299955.1 Chitinophagaceae bacterium | reverse complement strand
GGCTTGCCGCTCAAAGACACTTCCGTCACTACGAAAGACATTGCCGCTGAACCAGGTGAAGCGGGATTCATTGATGCGTTTCTGGAGGGCCGCTTCTCCAATGTCGAACTCATGATTCTCAAAAGTGACATAGTCGACGCCGATGGCATTCAATCCATCGATCATTTGCCGACCGCTTAGTCTTTCGCCGGATACGGTGGCCGTACCCATCACAGACGGACTCAGGAAGTCGCCGGCCACGAACACATGGGTGGGGTAACGTTTTTCGCAGTCATCGATGAATTGGGCGATGCGGGCGATCCCTCCGACACGTCCGTTCTGCAAGGGTGATATCTCATAGATATCGTTGATCTGTACAAGACAGATCGTATCGCGATTCCTTATTTTCCGCTGTGCCTGACTGCAGTATCCGGAAATGGATAGCAGTATGATCAAGGAAAAACGTAGGGTATGCATGCGCGTTAGTTTTGAACCATAGGATCTTTATATGAACAGGCATCCGGCTGCTGCGGCGAGCAGGAAGAAAATCAGCATCCATGTCTTACCGTCAACCGGGCGCTGGTCGATCGTTGTATCCAGACATGATATCCTGGGATTCGCCGGATCATAATAGATGGCCACTTCATCTCCTGGTTTGTAGCGTGCGCAGAAAGCTTCAGCCTGATCTTTCGTGTGGAACGACGGATCCTCGAGGAGCGCATATCTATTACCCTGAAATGAGTGTCCGGCGATCCGGAAACTGTAACGGATCTCCGGATGCCAGGTTACGGAACGGTCGCGTCGGCCCATATCGTCCTCATCCTCCCTGACATCCTCCCGGATGTCGACAGCGTCGATCTGTCCGGTGATCTCGGGAAAACGCTGCGCACGGCTTGCGGCCGCGAATTCCCTCTTTCTTTTTATCCATACAATGGCGGCGCCGGCCATGAAGAGGAGCGCGAACAGGAGATTTTCTTTCATGTTACTTTTTTTACATTGGGTTGTTTTGGGTATATCTATAAAAGCATGACCATATCATGTTTATATTTATTTATTTCAAGGTGTTTCGCGGTCGCGAACCCTGATCTTACTGCATACTTCCATGAAATGTTCGGAACCTGTCTTTTCGAGGATGCGTTTACGGTGCGTGTAGAGGGTGTGGATGCTGATCGCAAGGGATTCAGCGATGCGGTCGGATTTGATCCCTGCACAGATCATTTCTGCCACTCTTCTTTCCTGTGGGGTGAGCCCCCAGTCATGCAGTGACTCGTTCAGTGGAACCGAAGCCGGGAGTTCAAGGTATTCGATCCCTCCCCGCACCAGTCGTCTCAGCCCCTCCAGGAGTTCGTGTCCGTCAATGTCTTTCGAAACGAAGCCATTGGCGCCATAGACCTTCGCCGCAGACCGGATCTGTCTGTCGCGATTCATGGTAAGCAGGACGATCTTTCCTGCATATCCATGCGATCTCAACTGCTTGAGCATTTCGATCCCGTTTTCTTTGTGGAGGTGGTAGTCCATCAGGACGACGGATGGCCTGAAATGCAGGATGTCAGCGATCGTCCTGCGGTCACCTGCCGAACTTCCTCTCCAGGTGAACCTTTCCTGCAGGGATACAAATACCTGGAATGACTGGGTGAAGATGCGGTGATCGTCCACCAGGAATATGGAAATGGACTCATTCATGTCGGATAGGAATTTCAATGTGGAATGTCCAGTCGCCGTCTTTTTGTCGTTTCAGGTGGCAGCTGCCTTGCAGGTATGCGACGCGGTTGCCGATGTTAGAGAGTCCGCGGCCCTTCTTGCCGGGGGCGGCTTCGAAACCAGGTCCATCGTCCTGATAACTGATATGTATTGTTCGATCTACTTCAATGCGCAGGGTGATGCTTGTAGCGTCTGCATGTTTGAGCGTGTTGGTCATGAGTTCCGTGATGATCCGAAACAGTTGTATCCGCTGAAATTCATCCGGGGCCTCAGGGGTCATGTGGCATTGAAGCTCAAATGTCATTGTCCCATGACCGAACAATTGCCGGAACTTATCTCGTATGGATTGTTCAAAATCTTCGTCTTTTGGGCCTTGGACAACCATGTCGTCCACCACGGAGTACTGTTTTTCGATGCCTTCGTTGCAGATGTGCATGAGTTGGTCCAGCTCTTCACGACTGGACGGCTGTCCGGCCCCGAGTGACAGGATCCTGTATTTCATGGCTGCAAAGAGGCTGCCGATCTCGTCGTGGATATTCCGGGCGATCCTGCTTTTCTCCTGTTCCTCCATCTCGATGAGCCGTTCGCTGAGGATTCGATCCTGTTCCCGGGTGATCTGTAGCATGTGATCTGCCTCCGCCAGCCTTCTTCTTTTCTCCATCGTGAAGAGATGCAAGGCCATGCAGGCGATCTGTATGAAGAAGAATGCGATGACTTCCATGTGGTGCAATACTGCGAAGCCGAAGGGTCTCAACCCAAGCTCATGCATTCCGAGCTGGAAGATGAAAAGGGAATAGGTTACGATGCCGAGGATCTCAAATCTTTCCGTTCTGTATTTTCCGAGATTCAGCAGGAGTGTGATGGCGATGTATCCGAAAAGTCCGCTGACGGCGATGCCATTGACATGCATCGTGAATGGTTTGAGTGAGGCCGGGAAGACCCCCGTCGCCGCCATCAAGCCGGTACAGATCTTAATGGCGATGATGCCCACGAGCACATACATGGCCTTGCGGACGCCCTGTAGGATGCGGCTGCCGGGATTCTGATAAAGATAGCTGCCGAAGAAAGCCATCGTTACTGATGAGAAGAAACCGCGGCTGCTGTTATGCCAGGAGGGGTGATCAGGCCAAAGGACCTGGTACAGCAAACCTGCATCGTTGAGGAACCAACCAAGGGATGTGAGTACATAGGCGTTGAAAAACAGAAATTTTACCTGTCGGTTAAAATACATGAGTACGATCCCGATCATCAGTACCAGTACATAGCAACCGGAAATGAAGCCGACCAGCAGATGGTCGATGTGCACATATCGCTCCCATTCGGACCTGCCCAGCAATCGAATCGAGTAGGAGAGATTCTCTCCCTTTTTTTCAAGTATGAGCCTGATGGTATCCTTTTCGCCGCAGGGTGCAATCGGCAGCGCGAACATTCTGAAGGGAATCGGTCGTTGTGCGAAGGGAAGGGAATCTCCGGTTCTGATCCGGCTGCCTTCCCTGATCCGGTCCATGCCGATATGATTGACGTGGGGGTTTTCCACCAGCAGGTAACGTGAAGCCGTTGTGGCAGAAATCATAAGCCACAGTGTATCGGCTGTTCGCCTGATGCCTCCGTTGCGGTGAAAAGATGAGCGAACAAGGGCTTCATCGAGCGTGATGCCCGACTGTGCGTATACCTGCAACGACAGCAACAGCACCGTCAGCAGGGAGCAGATCGCCTTGCTGCGGCTCCGGGTCGTGAGATGTGGAGCCAGGTCGCGCATATCCGTTCAAATCTAAATGACGGCAATCGCTTCCCCATGAATATACCTAAACTTCGGTATACACGATCCCTTTGTATGGTATTATATTCATGCCGCGTGTAGATTGGTGCCATGGTTCGGATCATACTCAACAATGGAAACAGCCCTTAGATCTATATGAGACAGTTCCTTTCTCGTCATCTTTTCAGCATTGTCATCGTTCTGCTCTTGCTGTCCGCTTTCCTGAATTACGGCGTACCCATCCTCTCAGGTATCGTTCGCGGTTTGAATGCCCTGCCGGAATCTGCCGATACTACACAAGAGGAAGTGCCACCCGCATCCACTACCAAAGAACCTGCTCCCACAAACACACCTTCTGTATCTCCGCCTGTCGTCGGTGCAGATGTGAAGGAACGCATGTATATGGGTGCCACCAGACTGTCCGGTGCCAAATATTTTCTGCCCGTCGATGGCCATGATCAATGGAGGATCTATTATGGCGATGAAGTATCCATGTATGCTCAGCCCCTGGCTGATACGCTTCGTTCCGCCGGCTTTTTCAAGCCGGAGCGTGCGATCATCATGGCCTTTTATATGGCGGCGGATACGATCAGGTTCAATCAGGCGCAGACCTATTTCGTGGCCCTGCCGTACAGCGAAAAGGAACTGGAGGAAGGAGCTGCTGAAACGTCGATCACGGCCATGGAGACATTCCTTAAATCGAAGTATTTCAGTCGGGTGAATTATATGGTCGTTGCCACCGACTATGATTTCAACCCCCGGTTCGTGCAATATTCAGAATAGCCTACTGTTTTTGAATAGATCGCCGGATGGCATCGCATCCCGTCGGGATGTATGTTCTAATATGATCTGTTATCACCCTACAACATCCAATCATGACTTCCCTGAACAACAGTTTTGAACTCGAATGCATCGACGGGCGGGATGATTTCCTGCGGATCCCATTGTCTCCCATCGTTCCCAATATCATCGGTAATGGTCCGGACGGCTTGGGCCGTGCTGTCGAAGAGATCCCGCAGGACCAGGGTTGGCTCACCTTTACGATCGTCGATGGGCAGGTATTGCTGGAGGATGGACTCGTCAACGGTCTTGAGCTACGGGTGAATGGTCAGCCGGTGGCTGGCAGTGTCATGCTCGGTCCCGAAGACATCATCCGCATCGGACAGTCCATCTGGAGGATCCACATGCCTGTAAAGGATGACCCTAAGGCTGCAGAAAAAAAGACTGACAGTCTGCATTCATTTGTAGGTCTGGAGCGATTGGAAGATCGTTTCAAACTGGCTGATCTGTTTGGTGAGGTCTTTCGCAAAAAAAGCGCCCGGGATATGGAAGACCAGCTCCTGACGGGGACTTCCCGTCATAAGCCCGCCCTACTCGATTTTGAGATCGGATGGGCCCGCCCCTGGCTTTTCGCCCGATTCCTGGTCGTTTCCATTGTGCTCGGACTGGCCATGACCTACGCCATGAACCGCTTCGATAACCCGTTGATGCTACCCGGGATCATGTTCATCGGCACGTTTGCCATGCCACTCTCTGTCCTGATCTTTTTCATGGAGATGAACACTCCCCGGAATATCAGCATTTTCCGGATCATCAGTGCAGTATTTGCAGGTGGTATTGCATCCCTGGTGGTTACATTATTTCTGTTCGAGCGCCTGTCGCTGTTATCGGACATCCTCGGCGCATCCTCTGCCGGCATCATAGAGGAGTCGGCAAAACTGGCCGTCGTGATCATTCTCTTCGGCCGCGACGATTCATTCCGCTGGGGGCAGAATGGCATGTTGCTGGGGGCCGCTATCGGTTGTGGATTCGCCGCCTTCGAAAGCGCCGGTTATGCCTTCAATCTGCTTGTCGAATCGGATTACAGCCTGGCGGCCTTTTCTCAAAATATCATCATGCGGGCGGCGCATGCTCCTTTTACCCATATCGTATGGACCGCCAATGCGGCGGCGGCACTTTGGTTCGTGAAGGGCGACAGGCCCTTTTCCCTCTCCATGTTGCGGAAACGTTTGTTCGTCAGGGTATTTACCTCCAGCATGCTGCTCCATATGCTCTGGAATGCACCACTTGGTGTCTTTCCGATCCCGGTGTTCCTGGATCTGAAATTTCTGCTCCTGGGCATGGTCGGATTGTCGATCTCCCTGCGTCTGATCCAGCTGGGACTCCGGCAGATCATGGACGAGCGTAGCAGGGAGATCGAGCGACTGGCTTCGACCTGAAGACAACATCCCCGTGTTGTGCAAATTCGCTGTTCCGCCGAACTTTTGTGATGCTTGTTTGTTTTCAAGGCCTGCCGACGACCCGATCGTCGTCCCTTATCTTTGCGCAAAAAACCAAGCATAATATGTCACACGACCCACATCAGAACAGTGCGTCCCATCACGGGGGCGGAGAGGCGAAGTGCCCGTTTACGGGTGCTACGACAAAGAAGAGTGCAGGCGGCGGAACAGGTAACCGTGACTGGTGGCCGAATCAGTTGAAATTGAACATTCTGCGTCAGCATTCCACCCTGTCCAACCCGATGGACAAGGATTTCAACTATGCCGAGGCTTTCCAGTCGCTGGATCTGGCCGAAGTGAAACAAGACATCGTCAAGGCGCTGACCACCTCACAGGATTGGTGGCCGGCCGACTACGGTCACTACGGTCCTTTCATCATCCGGATGGCCTGGCACAGCGCGGGCACCTATCGGATCGCCGACGGACGTGGCGGTGGCGGCACCGGCGCCCAGCGCTTCGCTCCGCTGAACAGCTGGCCCGACAATACCAACCTCGACAAGGCCCGTTTGCTCCTTTGGCCTGTGAAGCAGAAATATGGCAAAAAACTCTCCTGGGCGGATCTGATGATCCTGGCAGGCAACTGCGCCCTGGAATCCATGGGCTTCAAGACCTTTGGCTTCGGCGGCGGTCGCGAAGACATCTGGGAACCTGAAGAAGACATCTACTGGGGTTCCGAGACCGAGTGGCTTGGAGATAAGCGCTACAGCGGCGACCGAGACCTCGAGAATCCGCTCGCAGCGGTTCAGATGGGTCTGATCTATGTCAACCCCGAAGGACCTAATGGTAATCCCGATCCGCTGGCATCTGCCCGCGACATCCGCGAAACCTTCGGCCGCATGGCCATGAATGACGAAGAGACCGTGGCGCTGATCGCCGGCGGGCACACCTTCGGAAAGACCCACGGCGCTGCAGATCCTTCCCAGTATGTAGGTCCCGAACCGGCTGCCGCCCCCATTGAGGAGCAGAGCATGGGTTGGACAAATACTTTCGGTACGGGTAACGCCCAGTACACGATTACCAGCGGTCTGGAAGGTGCGTGGACAACCACCCCCGCCCAATGGAGCAATAATTATTTCGAGAACCTCTTCGGCTTTGAGTGGGAACTCTCCAAGAGTCCTGCCGGTGCGCACCAGTGGAAGCCCAAGAACGGCGGCGGTGTCGGCACAGTGCCCGACGCACATGTTGCGGGTGTGACGCATGCCCCGACCATGCTCACCACCGACATCGCCCTGCGCGTGGAGCCCGCTTATGAGAAGGTTTCCCGCAAGTTCTACGAAAATCCTGAAAGCGGACATCCTGGCTTCAGGCCTCACGGTGGCACAGCTCGTCTCCACTGCCTGGGCTTCTGCCTCTACCTTCCGTGGATCCGACAAGCGCGGTGGTGCCAACGGTGGCCGCATTCGTCTCGCTCCCCAGAAATATTGGGAAGCCAATAACCCGGCCCAATTGTCAAAGGTGCTGGATACGTTGGAAGGCATTCAGCAGGCATTCAACGCCGCGCAATCCGGAGGAAAGAAGGTATCCCTGGCGGACCTCATCGTGATCGCCGGCTGCGCCGCCATCGAAGAGGCTGCACGCCGTTCCGGTCACAACATCACGGTGCCTTTCACGCCCGGCCGTGCAGATGCATCTGCCTCACAGACCGATGTCGATTCCTTCGCCGTGCTCGAGCCGCAGGCTGATGGATTCCGCAACTATACCAAGAAGCGCTACAGTGTGACCGCCGAGGAAATGCTGATCGACAAGGCCCAGCTGCTGACTCTCACCGCTCCCGAGATGACGGCGCTCGTAGGTGGCCTCCGGGTGCTGAACGCCAACTTCGACCATTCGAAGCATGGTGTGTTCACCGCACAACCCGAAGTACTGAGCAATGATTTCTTCGTGAATCTGCTCGACCTCGGTACCAAGTGGAGCCCCGTGTCCGATCACAAAGACGTATTCGAAGGCCGCGACCGCGCCACCGGAGAAGTGAAGTGGACGGGCACCCGTGTCGATCTGATCTTTGGTTCCAATTCCGAACTGCGCGCCATTGCCGAAGTGTACGCCTGTGCCGACGGACATGAGAAGTTCATCCACGACTTCGTTACCGCGTGGGATAAGGTCATGAACCTGGATCGTTTCGAGCTTGCCTAAATCAGGCACTAACGGTTACGCATACCTTACGATCGAAAGGGCGGGACATGGTTCCCGCCCTTTCATATTTATGTTCAGGCCCATTGATATAAATATATGATCAGGATTCGATCGATCAGTATTGGATCCTGTCAAAATAGGCGCTGTTGCCGGATCTCGAGCCGTTCCCCGTTGCGTACAGGCCCATCATGGTTCCGGTAAACCTGCCGGCGGCGGGTGATCCCAGAAAGGCTCCGTCCACATCTTTTTGTAAGGTCCTCATAGTTGATCCCGACCTTCCGTATTCGAATGAATACCAATGCCCTGAGGAACTTACCCGAAGCACGACCTTTCTTGCATGATACGGTATGCGGGCGATCAAGCTGTCTTCCGGATCTCCGATCCTGCGGGATGTCAGTTGAAGGATGTCGCCATCCTCTTTCCTGATCAGCGTGTATTTGAAATAATGGTCCTTGTCCCGGAACACGGTCAGTCCGGCTTCTTCATTCGTTTGCTTTGGTTTGAACTTCATCCGGCTGCTGATCCGGGCATGAAAGCGATCCTGTCGGATACCCAGCCAGGAGGGTTGGGTTGTTTCGGAGATGCGCTCCGGTCGAAGACGCAGAGTGACTGAGCCTTTGCGGCCGGAGACAACCCACCATTTTTCCCGGGGTGTCCGGATGAAGGTCCATTCCGGGGATAGATCTCCCTTAGGGAATGTTGTCCTGCGGATGGATGTATCATCTTTGGGGAGACTGATATGATCAGGATCCTGAAGAGTTGGATCCAGGGTAAGATCCCGGGGTAGTCGGGGCCATCCGTCAGTCCATTCGATCCGTGTCAGAAAGGTCTCTCGTCCGAGGATATGGATGTTCGAATCCTGCGGCCTGCGGGCCAGGAAGGTCATATGCCATTGACCTTGGCCATCCATCACCAGATCTCCGTGTCCGGTGGATGTAACGGGATGTGTCGGGGGTAGCGATCGATGCGTCAGGATCGGGTTGGCGGGATTCGATTCATAGGGTCCGAAGATGTTCCTGCTGCGCCAGAAGGATAGCGCGTGATATTGAAATGTACCGCCATGGGAGGTCGTGAGATAGTAATACCCGTCCTTTTTATAGAGATGCGGCGCCTCGAGATAGTCTGCCCCGGATTCGAACCCACCATCGATCGTGCCTTTGAGATGATAATCAGCCGCGTCGAGGATATCCACCTTCGGGCCGATCAGCTTCGCCTGTTTCAGGTCGATCTCCTGCAGGTAGATCTTTCTATGTCGTGCCCATTTTTTATCCTCCGGCGTGTAATTGCCCTGGTAGTAGACCTTCCCATCTTCGTCAAAGAAAAGGGAGGGATCGATACCGGGCGTCTCCATCCAGACGGGTGCAGACCACGGACCACGTGGATCGCGGGCGGTGGTGATGAAGTTGCCCCTTGGTTTACCGGGACGGGTGCCTGTCAGCGTACAGACCACGTAGAACAGGCCATCGTGATAGCGGATGGTTGGCGCATAGAGCCCGCTGCTACCGGGAATACTGTCGAGGTCAAGATGTGCCGGGTTCGAGAGTACATGACCGATCATGCTCCATGCGACCAGGTCACGACTGTGCCAGACCGGCAGCCCGGGAAAGTATTCGTTGCTGCTGGTGACGATGTAGTAGTCGTCGCCCGCCCGGCAGATCGACGGGTCGGGGTTGAAGCCGGGGATGACGGGCTTGATCAGGGGCGTTGTCCGGTGCTCATCATCGCCTTGAAACTTATGCTGGGCCTGTATTTCAACGATTGACATACATGCTGCCAGCACGGTCATCAGGTATGCGGTGAAATGCAATTTTCTGTTCATGCTCCACATGATCGTAGTTTTGAAAGGCTGAAGAAAGCAAAAAGATGAAGTTACACATGCATACACTGATCGCCCGCATCGGATTTTCCTTGCTTGTCATGACACAGGCGGCGATCGATCAGGTATCCCGCATGGAGAAGAATGCCCGTGGCCTGCGTGGCGCGGTGTTGTTGTTGCCCGGCACCTACCGGATCCCCGGTACGCTGCGGATCGATTCGTCTGGCGTAGTACTCCGGGGCAGCGGGTCGGATACCCGGTTGATCGCCACCGGCAATCGACAGCGATCTCTCATCATTGTGTCAGGCTCAGGGAGTCCGAGGGAGATAAAAGGAACGAGAACTTCGGTCACGAATACATTCATCCCGACGGGTAGATTTGATTTGAACGTGGATGACGGCCACTCCTTTAAGCCCGGCGATGAAGTGATCCTGCAAATGGATGCGCGGGATCGCTGGATCACAGATCTGAAAATGGACAGGATCGAGGAACGCGCGGGTACGCAGCAGTGGGATGCGGCAGGCTATCGCTTCGCCTTCCAGCGGCGCATCCTCTCCATTGACGGTAACCGGGTGGTGCTTGATAATCCGGTCATGATGGAGTTGGATAGTCAATATTTGACGGCATCCCTGTACAATTATGTGTTCCCGGGTCGAATCTCAGAATCGGGTGTGGAGTTCATGACCTGTATATCCGAGTTCAGTTCAGATGAGGCCGAGGATCATGGATGGCTGGCTGTAGAAATGGACCGGATCGAACACGGATGGGTGCGCGGCGTTCATGCCATCCATTTCGGACTGGGTTGTGTTTCGCTGAAGGGGCTGGCGAAGAATGTCACGGTCACCGACTGCAGTGCCCGGGATCCCAAGTCGATCATCACGGGCGGAAGACGTTATTCTTTTAGTATCTCCGGACAGCAGAACCTTGTTACCCGTTGTTACAGCCGGGAGGCACGGCACGACTATGCCACGGGATCGCGTGTCTGTGGCCCGAACGTGTTTTCAGATTGTGTTGCTGAGCGTTCGCACAGTGATGTCGGTCCGCATCACAGATGGACGATGGGGACCCTGTATGACAACATTCGCACAGATAACGAATTGAATGTACAGGATCGGGGGAATTGGGGCAGTGGCCATGGCTGGGCCGGCGTTACACAGGTTATCTGGAATTGTCGGGCCAAGACGATCATCTGTCAGGATCCCTGGATTGGAGGAAAGAACTATCTCATCGGGGGCATTTATTCACGCCTCACCGGAAGGTTGCCCGGGCGTCCGCAGACCAGGGCCGAGATGTCGACCCTTACTGGTTCGCTACCTTCTTCTCTATATCATACCCAGCTCAAAGCCCGGAGTTTCAGAAAATAAATAATCCGTTTACATGGGTTTATGATCTCTGTGGAGCGAGTGTGGCTGAGGAATCACGAAGGGATGAGGGGCGCACGAAAAGTCGGGTCTTCAGGATTTCCTCATGATCGTCCGGAATCACTCCGTGCCGCTGCATCTTTTCAATGAGCAGTTTACAGGCGAGTTTCCCGAGTTCGAAGGAGGGCATTTCCACACTGCTGATGGCAGGGGTCACGAGTTGAACGGTGGGTTCGTTGTTGAATCCCACCAGTCCGATGTCGT
This sequence comes from Chitinophagaceae bacterium, assembly GCA_021299955.1. Lineage (GTDB taxonomy): Bacteria > Bacteroidota > Bacteroidia > Chitinophagales > Chitinophagaceae > Pollutibacter. The sequence continues at coordinate 15,380 of JAJTFQ010000083.1, read as the reverse complement.
GGGGCATCTGCAACCCTTTTTCGCGGATGGCGAGCATGGCGCCGATGGCGATGCGGTCGCTGATGGCGAAGATTGCATCGGGTCGTTTTTTCATGCCCAGGAGATCGAGGGTCGCCCAATATCCTGATTCCTGACTGAAGTCGCAGTACACGATCAGGTCGTTATCGACTTTTCTTTTCGCCACCTTGTGCGCTTCGAAATACCCTTTCATTCTTTTTTTACCGATGCCCAGATTTTTGGGGCCTGCGAGAATGGCGATGCGCCGATATCCCTGTTGGATCAGGTGTTCCGTGGCCTGGAACCCTCCCGAGACATTATCGACCCGAACGATCGGTGCGTTCAGTTCGGAGGAGCTCCGGTCAAACTGCACCATGGGGAGTTTCCGCTTCAGGATCTCCTGCAGATGGTCGAAGATCTTCGTTTCACTGGATACAGACACCAGTATGCCGTCCACCAAACTCTCCAGCAGTCGCTTTGTATTGGCGAGTTCACGTCCATAGGATTCATTGCTCTGGAGGACCATGACGGTGTAGCCTGATTCCAGGGCGGCTTCGTCGATGCCCCGGATCATGGCGGAGAGTACATTATCAAGGTTTGGAACGATAACTCCGATGGTACGTGTCTGTCGTTGTTTCAGACTCAGGGCCAGTCGGCTGGGGGTATAACTCAGCGCTTCTGCCAGTTCCAGGACCGCATGTCTTGTTTCCGGATTGACATCCGGGGCATTCCTAAGCGCCCTGGATACCGTGGACAGGGATAGGTTCAGTTGCTTGGCTATGTCCTTGATGGTGACCTGGTCGTCCATTACCGACTGATTTTCCGGTTGAAGGTAATATAATCTGCTGCATTACCGGTAACCTTGCCGGTAACGTTGCCAGCATATAAATATGCTAAAAAATGACATTTTATTAAATAAAATCTATTTATATACCCTTAAATTGGTCAATTATTTTTTAAATATTCAACATGTGTGGATGTGCATAAGATCTGGAATAGGCGTAGCATTACCATGCTTTTTGAGGATCGGTTGTTAGTTCGTATGAAAAAGGGTTGATCTGTCCGAAGGATTGCATGATTTCCGGTAGCAGTGCATTGCAATGAAGCATGTGCGGAAAGTCAATGGTCAGGCGGTATTTCGACTCACTTACTACGGGTTTGATTGTCGAATCCCTGTCAAGGTTTAAAATAAAGGAAACAAATGTTGAAGACGAATCGAAGAGAAGGCCTGCCCAGGTGGTCGGTCGCATGTATCAGAGGGTTTAGCCTGGTGGTGGCCCTGATTGTGTTTACCACTGTTCAGGCGCAGCAATTGACGGTCTCCGGTGTCGTGAAGGACGCAACCGGAAAGCCTATTGAGGGCGTGAGTGTTGGTGTGAAGGGGCAGCCGGCCGGAACCCTGACGGATGAGAAAGGGCGTTACAGCCTCAAGGTACCTGATACGAAATCCGTCATCGTGTTCTCTTCCATCGGATTTACGGATATGCTGGAAACCGTTGGTACCCGGAAGACGGTGAGTCCTGTCATGACCCAGGGCAGTTCCAATCTGGAAGACGTTGTTGTAGTAGGTTACGGTACACAAAAGAAGCGGGATGTTACGGGTGCCATCACTTCGGTGAACAGCACCCAGATCACGCAGCGTCAGCCCAAGGATCTGGCGGATGCGTTGCAGGGCCTGGCTCCGGGTCTTCAGATCGCACAGGCCTCCGGTCGGCCCGGTGCGGATGCCTCGATCCGAATCCGCGGCATAGGCACCCTGCAAGGGGGCGCCGATCCGCTCTTCATTGTTGACGGCGCCCAGGGTGTTGACATATCGGGTCTGAACCCTAACGACATCGAATCAGTGGAGATCCTGAAGGATGCGGCCTCCGCTGCCATTTATGGATCCCGGTCTGCCAACGGCGTCATCATCATCACCACTAAGCGTGGCCGGGAGGCAAAGCCCCTGATCCAGGTCAGGTATATGACCAGCGGGAGCCAGCTGTCGCACAAGATCGAGCAGGCCAATGCCCAGGAGCGTCGCCTGTATGAGTTCAAACGCAGCGGAGGGGGCAACCTCAATGCAGATTCATTGAATCCATCCTACAATGCCGATAACGATCATCAGGATCTGCTCACCCGGACGGGGATCCGTCAGCAACTTGACCTGAGTGTCAGCGGGGGCAGTAAGGGGCTGAACTATTATGGAGGTATTGGCTATCTCAATGACGAGGGCATCATCCTCAACAGCTACGCACGCACACTGCGTGGCCGTTTCAATATGGATTACAAGCCCAACGCCAAATTCTCCGCAGGCAATAACCTACAACTCTCCTACACCACCGAGAACCGCATCGATGATGGTGCCACCCTCCAGCAGGCCATACAGCGGCCGCCGACCTTCCGGATCTACTATCCCGACGGCACGCTGGCACCTGTTCAGGGCGGACGCCGCAACCCGGTCGCAGAGGCCCTGTATCGAAAGAACGAATACGAGATCCTCTCGATGAATCTCTACACCTATGCGAGCATCAATTTCAGCAAAGACCTTAAGTTCACCTCAGATGCCAACATCCGGGCGACCACTCAGGAAAACCTGCGGTTCATCCCGCGTATTCTGAGTACCGCCACACCGGCAGATAACAGCGGGGGCATCACCTCGAGCCTCCGTGGCTACTGGATGGCGCAGGCCTACTTCAACTACAACAAGAAATTCGGCAGCGATCACAGCATCACCGCTGTGCTTGGCACCAGTGCCGATAACGACTTCCTGCGTACGGCTACGGTCAACGGCACCACTTATGTATCCGAGGAAGTGCTGACGCTGAATTCGCCGCAGGTCATTACGCTCAATACCAGCAGTGAAACCCGCAGCACCTCTGTCTCCGGCTTCGGCCGCCTGGGTTACAGTTATCGTGGTAAATATCTGTTCAACAGCAACTTCCGGGCGGATGCTTCCTCGCGTTTCGGTAAAGAAAATCGCTGGGGATTCTTCCCTTCCGCCTCTGTGGGATGGCGATTCTCTGAGGAGAAATTCATGGGATGGGCCGGTAAGTTTCTCGATGAGGGAAAGTTCCGCGCCAGCTGGGGACAAACAGGCAACGACCGGATCGGTGCCTATGATGCGATCCAGCGTTATGCCTTTGGTGATAATTTCTATAATGGCGCTTCCGGAGTCGCCCCCTTCGGTACTTTCGGCAACAGCCGGTTGAGCTGGGAGGCCACCAGCCAGACGAACATTGGTCTGGATCTGGCCTTCTTAGGCAACAGATTATTGGTGAATGTCGACTACTATGATAAGATCACCGACAAGTTGCTCTATCAGGCGCCGCTTCCGCTGGAGACGGGCTTCAACAATGTCAACGTGAACGTGGGGTCCATCCAGAACAAGGGCCTGGAGTTTCTGGTCAACTACACGCCCATCCGCAAGAAGGATCTGCAGTGGAATGTGAGCTATAATATGTCATTCAACCAGGCCACTGTTCGAAGCCTATATGATAACATATCCCTGCGTTCGGCCTTCTGGCTGACAGAGCCGGGCGGATTGCTTGGTAACTTCTATGGCTGGCGTGCATTGGGGGTATATCCTTACAACGAATCGAACGCCTATGACGGCAGCTGGAATCGTCTGATGCCGGTCATTGGTACCAACGGGCTGCCCACGGGCGAGTACACCCTGGGGGGCAAGCCTTACACGGGTAAAGTAAACCGCATGTACACGCAGGGTAACCTGCTGCGTGGCGGTGATGTGATCTGGGACAATCTTCGTCAGGACAGCGTGATCGACGACAACGACCGGATGGTGCTCGGGAATGCGCAGCCCAAATTCATCGCAGGTCTGTCCAATACCGTCAACTGGAAAGGGCTTAGTCTCGCCTTCAACTTTTATGTCAGCTGGGGAGCACAGATCTATAACAAAGGACTGGCAGATCTGAACAACCTGGGTACGGTGAATATCACTCCTCATCCTGACTATATTAGGAATGCGTGGTTCAAGCCCGGGGATCAAACCAAATGGTACATCGCGCAGAACAATGCCATGGGTAACTCCCGCAATCTGAGTTCGCTGTTCCTGGAGGATGCCTCCTTCATTCGTCTTCGTAACCTTCGGTTGAGTTACAACGTGCCGTCCAAGATCGTCAGCCGTCTGAAGACAAAGGGCATCAATGCCTTTCTGTACGGAAACAACCTGCTGACATGGACCAACTATACCTGGTTCGATCCGGAGATCGATTTCAATAATCCGCTCGAGATGGGTCTGGACAATGGACGTTATCCACGCAACCGTGAAGTGGGCGGCGGTATCAACATCAACCTCTAATGCATTCAGATATGAAGAAGATCCTTTTATACCTCATGCCGGCCATGCTGCTGCTGACCGGTTGCGAGAAATTCCTCGACCAGCAGCCGATATCTTCCTTGTCCACCGAATTGTTTTGGAAGACAGCGGAAGACGCCAACCTGGGCAACGCCGCGATCTACGACGGATTGCAAAAGACACTCACCGATTGTTATATCGACTGGGGGGATGCCCGTTCTGATAATTTCACCTATTCCGGAACCGGAGATTATCAGATCCTGGTGACCATGAACGGGCTTACCTCTTTGACGACGACCGCCAACTGGGCAGATCTTTACATGACCATTGCGCGTGCGAATGTTGCGATCGAACAGTTGCCTAAGGTTAAGGCACTATCGGATGTTGACCGAAACCATTATCTCGCACAGGCATACGCTGCCCGGGCATACATGTATTTCTACGCCGTGAGGCTCTGGGGTGCTGTTCCAGTGTGGACTACACCTTATGGTTCCATGAGTGATGAGCCGCGAAAGCCACGCACGCCGGAAGATTCGGTGATCAACAATGTAATTATTCCGGATCTTCAGAAGGCCCGCACATTGATCAACAGATCTCTGACCAACGTATTCGAGATCAGTGAAGGAGCCATCCTGGCCATGCTCACGGATGTGTACATGTGGAAGAAGGATTACGCCAATACTATCTTCATCAATCCTTCCGGAAACAAGGAAGCGGTATTTGTCCTCAATTGGGATTATACGAAGGATGGTGAAAATTTTCTCGGACTGCGGTTGGGTAGTAGCAGCAACACGTCGACTTATGAGATCGATAGTGTGGTCACGAGGAAGTTCATGGCTTCTACCGGTGATCTCCGTCGTTGGAATACCTTCGATACGCTCTTATGGGGCACTTCTACCAAGATCACGCAGATCTGGAAATACTATGACTACGATCCGGCGACCAATAAGCCCAAGATCCCCAGCCGGATCGAGAACAATGTGAAGATCCCGCTCTATCGCACGGCGGATATCTTGCTGTTGCGTGCCGAAGCGTTGAATCGCACGGGTGATAAGACCGGAGCCTTCACGATCGTCAACAGGATCCGGACATTGCGTGGTGCCAGGGCCCTGGTGCCTGCCGCTTATGCTACGGTAGATGCTGCAGAGGATGCCATACTGGATGAGCGTCAACTCGAATTGTTTGCCGAGAGCCGCCGCTGGTTCGATCTGGTTCGCACAGGGCGCGTACTACAGGTAGTGGATCCGCTGATCCGGGAACGTCAGCGCGAACAACGGCTGCAGGAGACAGGTTTTACCGACGCACGCAAGATCCTCTGGCCCATCTCCAGGGATGCACTCACCCGCAACCCGCTCCTGGTACAGAACCCACCCTATTCCGAATAATTCATACGAATGCGTACAAACGAAATAAATATGAAACGAATACATAAGCCATCTCCCTTGATGCTGCTGGCCTTGCTGGCTCTGTTGTTATCCACGGGAACCGGATGTCGGAAGATGTTCGGGCTGGAACTGCAGCAGAATTCGGAGCACATTACCAGCGTGATCGACCCGCGCATCAAAAAATCCGCCTGGCAGTTCCTGCAGGAAAGGAGCTACATGCGGCAGCCGGATACCATCTTCAAACGCATGTATGACGGACTCATTTATGCCGGCATCGACACGGCGGAATACACCCGCTCCGGACGCACTTTCATCTTTCTGAATAACGATGCCATCTATCGCTTTGCAAGCGGCCGCGTACAGACCGACTGTTTCTTCGGCCGCTACCTGGTGGCTGGCAAGGTGGGCACCAAATGGTCTGACTACCCGAAGGATTTCGTCAAGAACTACTTTCTGTATCTGATCGCCCAGGGCGAATATTCTTTTGATGATCTGACCCCCGACAACAAAGAACTCGGCACCCTGATGCCCAAGGGCTTTGAGCCCCTTAATCCAGAGAGCATTATCGCCTTACGTTTGGTCAATGATCGTTTTTCCAAAATGCGGGTGAATGACTATCCCGGAACTGTAACGTACACGACTCAGCGCTTTTCGGAGATCCTGACAGGTGGCATCATCAGCACCAATGGTCCGATCCATGTTGCCAACCGCGTCGTGGAGTATCGGATCAAGTGATCTGATCCTTCGCTGTATCACTCCCGAGTGGGTGGCGTTGTCCCTGACCGTCTTGTGGCTTCCATCCATCTCCTTTGAACCCGGCAAGCATCGGTCCTCATCCGATGCTTGCCGGGTTCTTCATGTCGGTAAACATATTGTCAGGGGCTTTTGTTATATCATGTCATTCAGATCCATTGTCAGTCCGAAACATAAGAAGTATTGCACGGATCATTCGATGAGATTACCGATTTTTTTTACATGCATATTGCAAATGCCTTTGCATTGAAATATGTTTACACTCTTCCACCGACAAGAGGTGAATTGTGGGTTCTTGAGCTGATCCCATCGCGTTTCTTTTCTCTGCCTATTTTCCGGAGAATCCAGTCATTCCCTTTTCCAGATTTTTCTTTTCTGGCAGTGGCCATGGATAGTATGAACGATCCGTCGATCATACCCTGAAGATGGTATATGAACGCGGCTGTCGCTATCTCTACCTTTTGTTATTTATTTCAGTAAGCCATACATCAAAACAACTTAAAAAGCAGTTATTCATGCAAATCATCAAAAAGGTATTGCGCAGGATCGGGGTCCTGGGAACGCCCGAGACCGAAGATCAAAATGACATGCGGATGCTGTCCGACATTTCTGTCATACCCTGCAACGTTGAACCCCCCCCCGCGGGGTTTCAACCATATCGCTTTCTGATATCCTTCTTGACGGCGAACACGCCCGTCAATGGGAGGAGACTTGTGCAGACCCGGTACTCCGTGCCATTCCGGATGTCCGCCGGGCAGTAAACCCCGGAGACCGCAGGGCACTCCATTACATGATGGACCATTTCAGGCCCAAAAGAATTCTTGAAGTCGGCACCCATATCGGCGCCTCCACAGCATGGATGGCCAGTCTGTTGAAACGTCAGGCCCTGGAGGACGGGGTGTCGTTCTCACTGACCTCGGTAGATGTCAAGGATGTCAATTGTGAGCAGACAAAATACTGGCTCAACTTCGGAGCAGACTGTTCGCCGGCGGAACGCATGTCGAGACTGGGTGTTTCAGACGCGGTCAGATTCATCGCAAGCGATTCCCTGGAATATCTGCGAGAGACCCCAGATACCTATGACTTCGTCTTCCTGGACGGCAATCACCGGGCTTCGCACGTCTATCGCGAGATCCCCCACGTACTGGATCGACTTTCACCCGGCGGTGTGGTATTGCTGCACGATTATTGTCCCGACGGCAAGATCCTGTGGAACCAGGAGCCCGTCATCATCGGGCCTTATGAAGCGGTGAAAAGGCATCAGCAGGAAGGCAAGAAACTTGTTCCGCTTCCGCTGGGGGCCCTGCCGTGGGAAACGAAATACGGCTCCAGGCTGACCTCACTGGCCATGCTGCTGAAGGATGACCGATAAGCGAAAAGGGTGCGGAAGATTCCGCACCCTTTTTTTGTAAAGCTTTTGATCCTTTTTGGGATCCGGCGGTCAACCCGCATGAATCCCTTCACCGAACCTCACCGGACCACCACTACCCGCTCGATCTTTCGGGCCACCATCACCGAACGGAAGATGTCCTGCAACTGCCGTACCTGGCTCGTCTTCACGATCATCGCATCAAATAAAGGAATGAACAGGATCCCGGCTTTCATAGCCCGTTCCATCACATCCTGCATGAATTCCGATACTTCCCGATGCAGCAGTGTATAGAAATTTTTGTGATAGAAGTTCATCGGCAGACCCTTTGACTGTTTCTTGAACTGTTTCAGGAAGAAAATGAATTCCCGTCCGAAGAGAGAGGATACAAGCGCCGTCATGGCCGGACCTTCATTACCCGTATTGATCCTGCCAAACACGATATTACTGAACAGTCGGTGCATCTCCTTGCGGGCCTCGGGGTCGTTGATGCTTTCCCTTCCCATCATCTGCTCTGCCATGTATCCGTACATATCCATTCCTTCCACTATGGCTTGTTCGAAGCGGAGCAGGTATCCTTTGGGGATCTGCTGTGCCATGCCGAACGGGCTTGGCTGGTTTTTCCATTTATGCAGCAGAATGTAGAGAAAGGTAGGCAGTGAGGCCCGGATCCGTACCTCGACGGTGGGCTCCTGATCGATGCGGATGAACCTGCGCATGTCAGACGGCAGTCCGCTCAGGTAATGCGATACGCCCTGTGTGAACTGATTGCGTCTGATATCGTATTGGAAGCGTCGCTCCACATCGCTCATGGTGCCTGCCTCGGTATGCATGTGGCCGAGATAGGCCTTGAAGATCCGGTGATGGATGGTCCGGAAGGCGTCCGATTGCCTCAGCACACGTTCGATGCGTTTACGTTCCCTTTCGGAAATGTCGCTGCTGCACATCCTGTCCCTCATCTTCTCGATCTGTAGTTTCCACCACTCCGCAAAGCGTCGCTCAGGATCCGGGATCTCCAGTCTGACCCCATCAAGGGCCCGCTCTATCTGCCGGATGACGGGATCCCGGTCTGCAACAGCCCTGGAATAGTATTGCATGATGCTGCGTGCGTATTTCGGGTCCGGGATCGACGACTGTGCGGGCCACTCGTGCCGTGTCCACATGAAGTCGCGGCTCAATCTGAAATACAGACAGCTCTTCTCCGCATGATATTTGGATGCTGCAGACCGCACCTTCACCATGCGCATACGCACCATCATTTTCACCAGTTCTTCCCACCGATAGCCGAGGAAGGTCTTGAGTGTCTTGTTGTCGACATAATGGAATTTCCAGTCGGATACCCCGTCGCGGCCCAGGTGTGTCCGCATCATGAGGGTGACGAATAAGGAAACCTTCCGGCTGTTCACCACCCCGAAGCGCTCGAGGATCCGCGTTTGCTTCACCGAGGCGAAGTCGAGCATGGTCACCGCCTGACCTGTTCCCGGGGTTTTCCGGCTCTTCTTGCTGCACCATTCGCCACGCAGGGCGTTCCAGTATTTTCTGGTGATGAGATGCTTCTGGTTGTGCATTGGTGGCAAGCCGGTGGCTTCGTCATACCAGTCCACATTACTTCGGTGTGTGTAGTTGCGCCGTGTCTGGATTGCGGTTTTCATCGTAAGAAGGTGAGTCATTGCTGATGGTAGTTCTTGGTGTTATGATAATGGGGTTAGCCGTTGTCAGGTGACGGCCTGAGCGACCTTTGCCGACAGTGGCTGGCGTTGTAACCAGTCCTGCAGTGCAATTAGGCAGTCATTCATGGTCATGCCGTCGGTATCCAGCCTCAGGGCCGGTGTCAGGGGTGATTCATAGGGACTATCCACACCGGTGAAGTCACGGATCTCGCCGTTCAGTGCCTTGCGGTATAGTCCTTTCGTATCTCTCCGGATGCAGGTTTCAAGGGATGCGGCGATGTGCACTACATGGAACGAATCTACGCCGATGATCTTGCGCGCCCGTTCCCTGTCAGACGAAAAGGGTGAGATGAACGAACTGATCACCACGATGCCGGCGTCATTGAAAAGGCGGCAGATCTCGGCAACCCGGCGGATGTTCTCTTCGCGTCCCTCGCGGGTGAAGTTCAGGTCGTTGTTGATGCCCATGCGGGTGTTGTCGCCATCGATCACATTGGAATGGATGCCCTGTCCGTGCAACCATTCGTCGAGGGCAGAAGCAAGGGTGCTCTTTCCGGACCCCGACAGACCTGTGAACCAGATCGTGAAGGCCGGATGACCATTTCTACCCTCACGGTCTCGCCGGCTGATGGCGAACTGCTGACGGAAGAGGTTGCCTGCTTCCTCCGTGTGTTTGCGCTGCCGCCTGAAGACCAGCGGTAGCCCGAAGGGAATGGACACCCACACCCGCTCATGGACGAAATAGAGGATGATCTTGGTGAAGAGTTCCAGAGCGCCGATGCGGATGCCGGTGTTGAGGGAGCCCGTGACCAGAAATCCCAGGAGGCTGGTATCGAGGATGCCGACGACCCGCCATGTGACGGCCTTCGCGAGGTGTCGCTTCACGGTAGGGTCGCGCTTGATACGGTATCTGATGAGATCTGTGATCATGTTCGGACCAGAATTTTGATCCCCGTTTTGATGGAACCAATCTGCGTGTTTGTAACCGGAATGGTTAACATCTTTCTGAACGGATGGGGCGATCTTTTATTTTCCGACCTGTTGAACTTTACGATCAACTGCCACAATAATATAAGCGCTCCGACTAACTTTGCCTCAAAGGTTGGATCATGCAGGGTTTTGAAGCCCAAATCGGATTCATGCGGGAAGCCATTCGCCTGGCGGCTGAGAATATTCACAGAGGTGGAGGGCCTTTTGGCGCGGTGGTTGTCCGGGACGGACACATCATCGGATCCGGTGTAAATCTGGTGACTTCGTCCATGGATCCCACGGCCCATGCCGAGATCAATGCCATCCGCGCGGCTTGTCGGCACCTGGGACACTGGCAGCTGGATGGCTGCGAGGTCTACTCGAGCTGCGAGCCATGTCCCATGTGCCTGGGGGCTATCTATTGGGCGCGTCCCGCCGCATTGTATTTCGCCAATACCCGTGAGGATGCAGCGTCAATACGGTTCGATGATGCGTTCATCTACCGTGAGTTGACGCTTCCTCCTGATGCACGCAGCATTCCCACTATCCAGTTGCTACGGGCCGAGGGTTTACAGGTTTTTTCCGCCTGGGAGGCCGATCCCCACAAGATCCGATATTGACGAGCAGTCGTTTCAGGCCTGTTTTGGGGTCGTCTTCCTGTCCGAGAAGAAGATCAGGAAGAGTACCAGTACGACGACGGCGATGCCCGCCGGTACATTCCACACGGCGGTCCAGTCGGTGACACTACGTCCGTCGGCCCCAACCGAGGCGTAGGCTGCATATACTTTGCCGGCGATCACGGAGCCCAGGAACATACCGATGCCGTAGGTTGCCAGCGAGATCAGGGCCTGTGCCTGTGACTTGATCCCATTCCCTGCCTTTTCATCCGTATAGATCATGCCGGTTACGAAGAAGAAGTCGTAGCATACGCCATGGAGGAGGATGGCTCCGTAGAGCATCCATTCGCTGTTGGCCGCATCACCATGTCCGAACATCAGGAACCTGGTGATCCAGGCCAGCAGACCGATGATGAGGATCTTTTTGACACCGAGCCGGCGGAATGCCAGGGGTAGGAGCAGCATAAAGATCACTTCTGAGGCCTGGCCCAGCGACATCTTGTTCTCGATCTTAAAGCCGGCGGGATCCGCTCCGGGTGCGGCCGCCTGGTAGGCATCCGTCAGGGAGGGATTGGCCCAGGTATAATAGAAGGACAGCGGGATGCAGATCAGGATGGAGGAAAGAAAGAAGATCAGGAAGGATCTGTCTTTGAAGAGCACGAAGGCATCCTTGCCGACGATATCTCCAAAGCTGACCCTGCTGCCGGCCGCGGCCGGCGGGGTGGCGGGCAGGAAGAAGGCCATTATGCCCAGGATCAGGGCCGAGATCATGGCGATGTGGAAGATATCAGCCTTGTCGCCGACCCCGAGGAATCCCACCAGGTTGACCACAGCGATCCAGGCGACCGTCCCGAAGACGCGGATGGCCGGGAATTCCTTCTCGGGATTGCCCATGTGCCTCATCGCGATAGCAGTGGTGAGGGCGATCGTGGGGGCAAAGGTCAGGCAATAGGCGAGGATCACCCATACGAAGAGGTCAGGATCGGTGATCACGGAGAGGGCATAGAGGATGCCGGCTCCGAGCAGATTCAGCACGGCGAGCACCCGTTGCGCCTGGAAGAACCGGTCGGCCAGCATACCAACGAAGAAGGGTGCAACGATCATGGCGACGGAGAACATCGCGTAACTGTTTCCGACCTGATCGCCGGTAGCCTTGAGCTGTACGGTCAGGTACTTACTCATCTGGCCATACCAGGCCCCCCACACAAAGAACTGGAGGAACATCATCAGAGAGAGCAGCAGTCGGGTGGATAGTCGCATGGGTCGTCGGGTTTTGGTGCAGTCAAGATAGTAAAATATACCTTTTTTTCCGCGCTTCGCCAAAACAATCCCTGTCCGTCGATCAGACCCGGCCCTGTTTCTTCCGGGATTTTGCCAGCCATGGGCAAAATTCCGCCAGGGCGCAGGCCTCACACGACGGCTTGCGGGCCGTGCACACGTAGCGACCGTGCAGGATCAGCCAGTGGTGGGCTTTGTAAACGAGTTCCTTCGGTATGTGCCTGATGAGCTGCTGTTCGGCCTGGAGCGGTGTTTTTGCATTTCGGGTAAGACCTAATCGGGCCGATACCCTAAACACGTGGGTATCCACCGCCATGTTTGGTTGCTGATCGATCACCGAGGTGATCACATTGGCCGTCTTCCTGCCAACACCCGGCAGTTTGACCAGTTCATCCACCGTCATAGGAATGACGCCGTTGAATTCAGACATCACCAGTTGCGCCATGCCGATCAGGTGTCGGGTCTTGTTGTTGGGATAGGAGATACTCCTCACAAGGGGGAACAGATCTTCGAACGTAGCCTGCGCGAGGGAGGCCACATCAGGATAGCGATCAAAGATGGCGGGTGTGGTCAGGTTCACGCGCTTGTCGGTGCACTGTGCCGACAGGATCACCGCCACCAGGAGCTGGTAGGGGGAGTCGTACAGCAGTTCCGTTTCCGCGTCGGGCTGTGCCTGACGGAAATGTTCCAGTACAATGCGGTAGCGTTCAGCGGTCGTCATGGGGGCAGGTATCGACCCGCCAAGCTACGCAATTCCCTTGGAAACCTGTCGTTCGTCTGCGGGTTTCGGCTGGCGGGCGTAGCGCATGATGCTGTTCAGGAGCGCATTCGAGGGGCTGCAGCGCAGGCTGTTCAGCTCCTCCTGTACATCCCTGAGATCTTCGTACAACTCACGGCATTCGGGGTCGATCTGCAGTCTTGTTTCGAAATCCCCCGCTTCTTCCGGGGTCATTTCATCATAGATGAATCTGATGACTTCATCCTTCCCTGCGTCGTTCTTCATAATACATCGTTTTTCCGGTGATGGTAATTGCCGGTTGGCCTGGTCTTTTGGTGGATACTGAGAACGCCAGGTTTTCGTAGGGGAGGGTATGCTGAAGACGTATCTTCTCCTACGAGAAACGATGTATTTCACGCATTATTGCATGAGGTATAAAAATAATTCCGGGATCATTCCCTGTCAATAACAAATACCTGTTCTTCCTCCCGTTTCATGAGATAGCGCTCCCGCGCGATCTTCTCAAGCCTCGACGGATCGTTTCGGATGCCTTCGAGTGTATGCCGGGTGCTGTCGATCTGTGCGCGGTAGAAATCAATGCCTGCATTGAGTGTCGACAGTTCCCGGCTTCGTTCGATCTGGAGGAAAAGGTCGTTGTGATCGAAGAAGATCATCCAGGCCAAAAAAAACAGGCTGGTCAGGAGGTATTTGTTCCTGAGCCAGCCTGGTATGTTTTTGATCGGTTGCATGTCTTCTGTCTTTCGGAAGGGCTGTTTTTCGCCGCCGGTTGTTTACTTGCCGAAGCGAATGCGTCCCTTCGGGTAGATGGCATCGGCACCCAGCAGCTCTTCGATGCGCAACAGCTGGTTGTACTTGGCCATCCGGTCAGTGCGGGATGCGGAGCCGGTTTTGATCTGTCCGCAGTTGAGGGCGACGGCGAGGTCAGCGATGGTCGTGTCCTCCGTTTCACCGCTGCGGTGGCTCATGATGGTCGTGTAGCCGTTGTGCTGTGCGAGCTGTACGGCGTTGATGGTTTCCGTCACCGTTCCGATCTGGTTCACCTTCACCAGGATGCTGTTGGCCACGCCCTGGTCAATACCCTGCTGCAGGCGCTTCACGTTGGTGACAAACAGGTCGTCGCCGACGAGCTGGCACTTACGGCCGACGGATTCGGTGAGTTTTTTCCAGCCTGACCAGTCATCTTCAGCCATGCCATCTTCGATGGACACGATGGGATATTTGTTCACCCAATCGGTCCAGTAGGCGACCATCTCATCTGAGGTAATGATCCGGCCACTGCTCTTGTAGAACTTATACGTGCCCTTTTCTTCATCGAACATTTCGCTGGTGGCGGCGTCCATGGCGATGGCGATCTGCTCACCGGGCTTGTAGCCGGCGGCTTCGATGGCCATCAGGACGGTTTCAATGGCTTCCTCATTGCTCTGGATATCGGGTGCGAAACCGCCTTCGTCGCCCACATTGGTGCTGTAGCCTTTCTTCTTCAGAACGCTTTTCAGGTGATGGAAGATCTCCACACCCCAGCGGAGTCCCTCATGGAAGTGGGAGGCACCCACCGGAACGATCATGAACTCCTGGAAATCGATCTTGTTATCGGCGTGCGCGCCTCCGTTGAGGATGTTCATGAGAGGCATGGGCATTACGGTGGCGTTTACGCCGCCGAGATAGCGGAAAAGCGGCAGACCGCTCTCCTGTGCTGCGGCCCGGGCCACGGCCATGGATACTGCGAGGGTAGCGTTTGCGCCCATGTTCGCCTTGTTTTCGGTACCGTCGATGCGCAGCAGCATATGGTCGATATGGGTCTGCTCGTTCACGTTGATGCCAATGAGCTGGTCGGCGATGGTATCGTTGACATTCGCGACGGCATTGAGTACACCTTTGCCCATGTAGACTGATTTATCGCCGTCGCGGAGTTCTACGGCTTCGTGCTTACCGGTGGAGGCGCCCGAGGGAACGGCAGCCCTGCCGATCACGCCGTCTTCTGTGATCACATCCACTTCTACGGTCGGGTTCCCACGGCTGTCAAGGATCTGTCTGGCATGAACATCTGTGATGTAGCTCATATCTGATGGAAATTTATGGAACGCGGGTCGCGGTAGACCCTGTCGTCCGGGTTTGAGATCAGTTTGACCGGGTGAGTTTTCGGAAGATCTCCTCCAGACTTCCGGCTTCGGTGTGCAAAGAAACGATATTCAGCGTATGCGACAAAGACAGTTCAAGGAGTCTGCGTCTCATGGCTTCCGGGTCTTCGGTTTCGATGGACCACTGCAGTCCGTCTGCGCTGCCATCGACACGGCCGGCAGGGATGG
>JAJTFQ010000082.1 GCA_021299955.1 Chitinophagaceae bacterium | reverse complement strand
ATATTTTACCAAAGGCACGAAACCCCACCCCATCGAAGGCGTCTTTTCCCAGGTGCCGTCAAAGATGTTCTGCCGGTTCAGGATGCGCTGACGATCCCGGGAAAGTGAGAAGTTCGTTTCCCGATAGCCGATGGCGATCTTGTTCGTCCCGTCCAAAAAGTACCAATCGGGGGCGTTGATGTAAATATCACGCTCCCGCATCCAGCGATAAAGTCCCTTCTGCAATTCCATCTGACGCCATTGTGAATCCTCCAGCCCCTCGTGGCCGGGATGCGATTTTGAAGCGCAAACATCCCCCGGATAGGGTCCGTCGTTCTCGAACAGGTCAAAGCCCGTTTCGGTGAAGAAATGCCTGAGCTTGGCCAGATAATCCAGTCCCCAGCGACTGCCCATGCAGGGGGCGTGGCCGAAAAACGCTGCAGCATTGGGCTTGCCGGAAACCGGATCTATGACATCGTGCTCATCGCTGATGCGTCTGGAACTGAACAGCGAATACCCCCCGATGCGGATACCGCGGGCATGTGCGTAGTCCGCCAGTTCCTTCCAGCGCCGGATATTGGCCGCTGAACTATCCTCCATGTTCAGATGACTGCCAAAACTCAGGATGAGGGCCTCATATCCCGTCGCGACACACTGGTCGATGGCGGTGCGGACCTCCGCATCTTGACGGCTCACCAGGTGCATGAAGATCGGATTCTGCGTCGTCCAGGGCGCCACTACCCGGTACATTCTGCGGATGGCGAGTCCCCTCCGCTCACGGTCATAGTCATCCATCAGCAACTCGCAGGTGCGCGGGGTCTTGAAAACATCCCCGGGAGACAGCCTGACGCCCGTGACATTTTCCGGATAGACCTCCAGCACACAGGGCGTCTGGTAATTGTAGTTCACCTGCGAAGTATAGAGACTGTCCGTCTTCCAGTGCGTGGTCTGATCGGATATATCATACCGCATGGCGTTATTGAAAGCGTAGTTCGTTTCGACGTACAGTCCATGCTGTTTTTTCATTTGCTCCGGTGTACCGACAACGGCACTCTCCTCCTCTACCAGGGCCAGTATCTCATGAACTGGTCTCGACAGCACCACAGGCGCCTTTCCGGTGTTGCCGATGGTCATCCATTTTTCGAGCAGGGGGATCCCGTCATACAACCGATAATGTACCCTGACCATCAGACCCGGGAAGGCCTCCGGTGACTGGAAAAGGAAGGTGAGGACTGTGGAGGCCGTGGTCTGCTTGAGAGGCGACCAGGAACTGTACTTCACCGGCTCGGGTTCCTGACGGACCGTCTCAAAGGATATCATCTGCAGCGCACTGCTGTAGTTGCGCAATGAAGAAATGACCTCCGGTGTCAGAAATGCCTGCTCGCGCTGTCCGGTCAGTCCCCCCACATCGAATGTCCGGCCATCAATGGTCAGCCTCGCCTCGGGTCGAACCGCCCGCAGCAGCTGCTGTCCGGTGACGACATTCTGAAAATCCACACAGGCAAGTCCCGGTTCTATCAGGAACCGGCGCCGAAGCCAGCCATTGAACAACACGATCGATCTGCCATCCGCCGTTCGGTAAACTGCAGCCTTCCGCACAGACGGATTCACCAGCCAGTCCTTTTCCTCGGGTTGTGCCTTGCTTTCATCCCAGACCGGCAGCGTGGGTTGGAGCTGCGCAAAAGATACCAGGGGCATCAATCCGGTGAAAAAAAGGATGTAGAACAAACGAAATCGGATTGTCATATCGGAAGTTTGACAGGGTTGATGAGATGTTGTACCTCGTCAAGATAAACCAATTTACGGACTGTCGGTCTCCTTGGCCTGCTTCCAGTCGATCGGACAGGCCCAGACCGGTTGTATTCCTACGATCGCCCCCTGGCGCGGGTCTGCGTCCGTCACCTGGACATAAAACATGCTATCGCCGGCACGCAGGCGAAGCAGAAAGTGGCCGCCTTGAAAACGTGAGGCCAACACTTCGGCCCTGAGCACGGCACCGCCATCGGGGACCACACGGAAGGAATCTGGCCGCACCATCAGCCGATCTGCCCTCCCGGTAACTCCGTGGAAATGGCGGATCAGGGATGTATCATGAAGGATGTCGCAGATGCCCAGCAGGCCCGCTGCCGCCTCGTTGACCGGTGCCCGGTAAAGTCCGAAGGGAGAAGTGTCCTGTACGATACGGCCTTCCTGTAGCACCAGTACCCGATCTGCGCATGACATAATGTCTGCTGCTTCGTGCAACACCATGGTACAGCTCACCTTCAGATCTTGACAGACCAAATCGAGCACACCCCGCATCTGTTCCCGATGCGCCATGTCGAGGTTGGAAAATGGCTCATCCAGCAACAGGAGACGCGGTCCGGTCAGCAGGGCGCGTGCCAGCGCTGTCCGCTGGCGTTCACCTCCCGACAGTTCCGTCGTCCATCTGCCAAGCAGATGCCGGATCCCGCAGATGTCAAATACCCGCTCCTGCCAGTCCGGCTCAACCCTCGACCAGGCATCCAGTTCATCGAATACCCGATAGTTCTTCCTCAGTTCGAAATGCTGACTGAGATAAGCGATGCCCGGATGACCGGGCATGAGCCTTTCCTCCGGACCGCGGACCCTTTCGCCTTCGAAAATGACCCGTCCGGCGTCGGCCTGCAATAAGCCCGACATGATCCGTAACAGGGTAGACTTGCCTGCACCTGTCGAGCCGGCGATCACCAGCCTTTCGCCCGCATCCATCGAAAAGGACAGGTCGCACAGCACCTCCCGGCCCTCCCTGGATTTTTTCAATCCCTCGATATCGATCAGTCGCGTGGGCATCGGGCCGCCATGGTTTGAGAAATAAGAAGGGTACAAAGGTACCGAAATGAGCCGTGTGGGACCGAATCCTTCGATCCGAAAGGTGAAATCCGGTATAAATGATGCAGATCCTACATGAGGTCCCCTGCATGTGTTACTTTCGCGTCCAAAATAAACATACATGCTGAAAAAAATATCGGTACTGTTCGCACTAATGCTCACAGGCCCGCTGATGCCGAACACCATGGCACAGACGCGTATGGACCGATTCATCGACTCGCTCATGGTACGCATGACCCTTGAAGAAAAGCTTGGCCAGCTGAACCTGCCGGTCTCCGGAGACATTGTCACCGGACAGGCGGGGAGCTCGGATATTGGCAAAAAAGTCAGAGAAGGCCAGGTCGGCGGACTCTTCAACATTAAGGGGGTGGACAAGATCCGCGCCATCCAGGAGATCGCCGTACGTCAGAGCCGGTTGCGCATACCCCTGTTGTTTGGAATGGATGTCATCCATGGCTATCAGACGGTGTTCCCGATCCCGCTGGGATTGACGGCCACCTGGGATATGGAACTGGTGGAGCGCAGTGCCCGGATCGCTGCCACCGAAGCCACGGCACAAGGGATCAACTGGAACTTCTCACCCATGGCGGACATCGCCCGTGACCCGCGCTGGGGAAGGGCTTCCGAAGGCTGCGGGGAAGATCCCTACCTGGGTTCCGCCGTCACGCGGGCGCTGGTCCGCGGCTACCAGGGCAAGGATCTCTCTCTGCCCGGTACGATGATGGCCACGGTGAAGCATTTCGCACTCTATGGTGCCGCAGAGGCAGGCAGAGACTACAACACCACCGACATGAGCAGGGTCCGGATGTACAACGAGTACTTCCCGCCTTACAAGGCCGCAGTGGATGAAGGGGTCGGCTGCGTGATGAGCTCGTTCAACGAGATCGACGGGATCCCGGCCACAGGCAACCGCTGGCTGCTGACCGATGTACTTCGCCGGCAGTGGAAATTCAAGGGATTTGTGGTGTCAGATTACACATCCATCAATGAAATGACAGACCATGGCATGGGCGACCTTCAGCAGGTATCCGCCCTCGCCCTGAATGCCGGCCTGGACATGGACATGGTTGGGGAAGGATTTCTCACGACGCTTAAAAAATCCCTGAAAGAGAAAAAGGTGACGGAAGCCCGCATCAACGAAGCCTGCCGGAACATCCTGGTGGCCAAGTACAAACTGGGACTCTTCGATGATCCGTTCAGATACTGCAATGCCGAGCGGGCCGCGACAGAGGTATTTACTCCTGCCCATCGAAAGGAAGCACGCGACATCGCTGCACAGAGTTTCGTGCTGCTTAAGAACCAGGGGAACCTGCTGCCGCTGAAAAGAAAGGGTACGATCGCCCTCGTCGGTCCCCTGGCCGACAACCGGGAAAACATGACCGGAACATGGAGCGTCGCGGCGGATCATGCGAAATCCGTCTCGATCCTCGATGGCATGATATCACTGGCAGGACCAGATGTACGCATCCTGACCGCGCGCGGTTCCAACCTGGATTATGACAGTCTGTTTGAAGAACGGGCCGGGATGTTCGGAAAATCATTGCGGCATGATACGCGGCCGGCAGATGTCATGATCAGGGAAGCATTAAATGTCGCCAGTCAGGCGGATGTGATCGTTGCGGCACTCGGAGAATCCGCTGAAATGTCCGGAGAGGCATCAAGCCGTGCGGATATCGGCATTCCGCAGGCACAGCGCGACCTGCTGAATGCGCTGCTGAAAACCGGCAAGCCCGTGGTGCTGCTGTTGTTCGCCGGCCGCCCCATGACGCTGAGCTGGGAGCAGGAACATGTACCCGCCATCCTGAACCTGTGGTTTGGGGGCAGCGAAACCGGCCTGGCGGCCGCGGATGTCCTGTTCGGGGATGTCAACCCCTCAGGTAAACTCCCGTCCACCTTCCCCAGGCATGTCGGCCAGATCCCCATCTACTATAACCATAAGAATACAGGCAGACCCCTGCCGGAGGGTGGATGGTTCCAGAAATTCAGGAGCAACTACCTGGATGTTCCAAACGATCCGCTCTATCCCTTCGGTTTCGGACTCAGCTACACAAACTTCAACTATACGTCTCCGTTAGTATCAAATCCAACGCCCCGTGGAGAGACAAGCATCACGGTAAGCACCAAAGTGACAAACACAGGTGCTGTCGCAGGTAAGGAAGTGGTACAGTTGTATATCCGGGATAAGGTAGGCTCCGTGACAAGGCCCCTGAAGGAACTTAAGGCCTTCAGGAAGATATCCCTCGCACCGGGTGAAACAAAAACGGTCAGCTTTGAGATCACAACGAGGGACCTGAAATTTTACGATAACAACCTGCGCTTCGATTGGGAGTCCGGCGCCTTCGATATCATGATCGGAGGGAATTCAAGGGATGTGAAAACAGCCAGCATTGAATGGACGAAGTGAATGTCGATCCGCCCATCTGATGGCAATGTAATAATATAAATATAAAAGGCGTCATGTGACGCCTTTTATATTTATATTTAGATCATTGACAGTTTGCAACAAGATCTCAGATCGCTTGATGATTAAAGGGCTGGAGTACCATCTCACTGACGACGCCGCTGGCCGGTTGCTGGCACAGGAACCACACCGCCCGTGCTGCCTCTTCCGCCCGGATCATCTTTTCTCGCTGCACCTTCAGGGGAATTTCATCCCAGAATGGGGAGTCTACTCCACCCATAAAAATGTTGGTGATGCGGATCTCTGTTCGCTTGAGCTCTTCGCGAATGCTCTGCATCATCCCTGTGAGGCCGTATTTGCTGGCACTGTAGGCGGCTGCTCCGGCCATCGGCACTTTGCCCAGTACCCCGGGAATATTGATGACGAGGCCCTTGCCCGCCTGTTTCATGCCCGGCAGAAAGGCCTTCATCAGCAGGAAGGTCGAGATCAGATTGGCATTCAGGGTACGGGTGAAGTCCTCCAATGTCAACTGGTCCATGGGCTTTATGATACCAATGCCCGCCGCATGCACCAGGATGTCGAGTCCGCCCATCGTCTCCATGACACGGCCAGCCAGCGCAGATACTGCATCCTGGTCGGAGAGGTCAGCGGCGAACACACGCTCTGAAGGCACCTGCAGGGCGTCAGCCAGCGCCGTGAGTGCATCCATCCTCCTTCCGGTCAGAAATAAAGTGGCCCCGCCGGAAACCAGCAACTTCGCCGTATTCGATCCGATCCCTCCTGATGCGCCGGTAATCAGTATCCGCTTGCCGTTGAGTTTTTCCATCGATGGTTTTGTTTGACATGGTAAACATTCAGCGGACGGCATTGTTCTGTATCCCGAATGAAGGAAATTACGATCATATTCCCCCATCAGTTGTTCCGGGAACAGCCGGCACTCGATGCCCGAAGGCCTGTATGGCTGGTGGAGGAATCCCTTTTTTTCACGCACTATCCCTTTCACCGGCAGAAGCTGATCCTGCACAGGGCATCCATGCGGGCCTATGCCGACTTGCTGCGTAAACGGGGCGTGGAGGTAACATACATCGAATCTGGGCAGCCGGGACACGATGTCAGGGAACTGAGCGAACTTTTCGCTCAAAGAGACATCCGCGTGATCCACATGGCCGAGCCCTCAGACGACTGGCTGTCCCGCAGGATGATAGCTGCCGTCCATCGGGCAAATGCCAAACTGGAGATCCACCCTTCCCCCGGATTCCTGAATACACACCAGGATATCGATGCATTCTTCGAAGGGAGACAACGATATCATCAGACCGATTTCTATATCCACCAGCGAAAATCGAGGAAGATCCTCATCGACCCGGACGGAAAACCCGTCGGTGGAAAATGGACCTTCGATACGGAAAACCGGAAACGTTTTCCAAAGGACCGCACCATGCCCGCCGCACCACTTACTAACGGCGACGAATACACGAAAGAAGCCATGGCATGGGTGTGCGCCCGGTTCCCCGATCATCCGGGAGATGCCGGTGTCCCCGAGAACGGCGGGTTTCCATGGGCGTGGACACATAATGAATCGGAACGACTGCTGGACGAATTCCTGCAACAAAGACTGCGCGGGTTCGGAGACTATGAGGATGCGATGGTAAGTTCTGCGCGATATCTGCATCACTCCGTCCTGACCCCGATGCTGAATACGGGCCTGCTCACCCCCGCACAGGTCATCAGGCGAACACTCGATCATGCCGAAGGCCGCGACATTCCACTGAACGACCTGGAGGGATTCATCAGACAGGTCGTCGGTTGGAGGGAATTCATCCGAGGTGTGTATCAACGGGCCGGGCGGCAACAAAGGACAAGCAATTACTGGGGATTCACACGACGGATCCCGTCCGCATTCTGGACAGGAGATACAGGCATAGTACCCATCGATGAGGTCATAAAAAAGGTCCTGAGTACGGGATATGCGCATCACATCGAACGGTTGATGGTCCTGGGTAATTTCTTCTTGCTCTGTGAATTCGATCCCGAGGAGGTCTATCGCTGGTTCATGGCACTGTTCATCGATGCATACGACTGGGTGATGGTTCCGAATGTATTCGGCATGACGCAATTCGCCGACGGGGGGCTGATGACCACCAAGCCTTACATCAGCGGCAGCAACTACATCCTCAAGATGAGCGATTGGAAAGATAGCGGGATCCCGGCTACGGGCAGGGGATGGACAGAAACATGGGATGCCCTGTTCTGGAGATTCATGCACGTGCACCGGAGTTTTTTTCTGACCAATCCACGTCTCGGCATGCTGATCCGGACCTTCGACCAGCTTGCTCCTGAAAAACGCGAACGTCATTTGAAGATCGCAGCGGGATTCCTGCAGTCACTGGATCAACAAAACATGGAGGGCACTGCATGAAAAAACCCTGGAATCGGGTAGACCTGCCTGTGTACAGCGTCAGCAGCAGGCACGGCACAGATGAAAACATGCACATCTGCACCTATGTATCTGCCGTGAGCATGGAACCGAAACGTTTTATGGTTGCGCTGTTCAAAGGCACTAAAACGCTGGAACTTGCGGGAGCGGAGCGCAGGTTTGTCTTGCAACTGCTCGCCGAAGGCGACCATGGCCTGATTGCATTACTCGGCAGACAAAGCGGCCATCAGGTCGATAAGATGGCCCGGCTTCGGAAACGAAAAATGATCACAGAATGGAAGGGATTCACCGTCCTATCCAATGCTGCAGCATGGCTTGAATTGTCCATCATAGACGAAATGGATGCCGGAGACCACGTCATGATGCTCTGCGATGTCATCGCCTCAAAGAATGTCCAGGACACAAAGATCCTCACGCTCGACATGCTTCGCGAACGGGGGCTCATACGCAACTGATCCCATGTGATGGCACCAGGCCTCTCAGGCTTTGAAATAGGTTACCTTTGCGCACCATGAACCCGATCATTTCCCATACCGAAATCTTCCGGATGCCCATCGCGATGGAACCATTCGTCATCGCGACGGAGGTAGCGACCGTCGCTCAAAATACATTCATCCGCATTCACACCCTGGATGGTCATGTCGGCATGGGCGAATGCTCGGCTTTTCCCATGTTGACGGGCGAAACACAGGCCACCTGTTTTGAAGTCGCCCGTGACCTCGCCCGGATGATGAAGGGAAAGAAAGCCACCGAGATCGCCAGCCGCATGGCAGAACTTGATACCCTGATCGCCCGCAATACCACGATCAAGAGCGCCTTTGACATGGCGCTGCACGACCTGGCTGCGAAATATGCGGGGTTACCCCTCTACGCCTTTCTGGGTGGTCGCCGTAAAGAAATTGTCACCGACCTCACCATCGGCATCGACCGTCCGGATCTGATGGCCCGCAAGGCGGTTGAATTCGTCTCGCGTGGCGTCCGGACGATCAAGGTGAAACTGGGAAAAAGCGGGTCGGAAGATGTGGAAAGGATCCGGGGCATCCGTGAAGCCGTCGGGCCAGACATCACCCTGCGTATTGACGCCAACCAGGGATGGGATCCGGAAACAGCGATCACGACATTGAAAGCGCTGGCATGCTACGATATCCAGTTTTGCGAACAACCGATACATCATCACTTGGACGACCGGTTGCCGGAAGTCCGCCGGGAGAGCCCTATCCCTGTCATGGCCGATGAGAGCGTGTGCAATCATCACGATGCCAGACGACTGATCAGCGCCGGCGCCTGCGATGCCATCAACATCAAACTCGCGAAATCCGGCGGAACTGGCCCTGACCGCAAAAGTGCACCTGGCCATGGCACATGATAATATCCGTTATTACCACCCCGATACCTGCCTGCTTGGCCAGCTTGAAGACCCGGTGACAGGCGGCGCCGTCTATCAGGGCTTCTCCCTGCATGTGACCGACGAACCCGGTATTGCAGCGGATATCCATCCTGGTTACCTGGCATCCTGTGTGTCGGTGATCGTATAACCAAATTTTTCAACAGCAAAGGGACTTGAACATGAACCCCAAGAAATCCGCAGAGAGCAAAGTGATCATGACCGAACTGGTGCTGCCGAACGATACGAATTTCTTCGGCAACCTGATGGGAGGCCGACTGATGTATTGGATGGATATCGCTGCGGCGATCTCTGCAGGTAAGCACTGTAATGCCCCGGTTGTCACTGCCTCCGTTGATAACATCTCGTTCGAATCCCCCGTCAAACTCGGCAATGTCGTACATATAGAGGCATTTGTCACCCGCGCCTTTCATACCAGCATGGAAGTGTGCCTCCGGGTTTGGGGCGAAGACACAACCCGCCAATTCAAGTACAAGAGTAACGAGGCATATTATACTTTCGTCGCCCTTGATCCACATCGCAAGCCGCTGCCTGTGAACCAGGTAATCCCGGAAGGTGAGGAAGAACTGCGGCTCTATGATGGAGCCTTACGGCGCCGGCAACTGCGCCTGATCCTCGGTGGAAAGATGAAACCTGATGATGCGAGCGAACTGAAGGCCCTGTTCGTCAAGGACTGATCAGTAGTCCGGTCATTTGTCGAGCTTGGCCATCAAGTGATGCCGCCCCTTCATCATGAACTTACGGCTCTGTTCAATGGCATCCATCACCTGATCGAGGATCTCATCGACTGTAGCGGAATAGTCAATTTCAAGCGGCTGCTTGAAACGGACCGTCAGCAGGGTACCTTTCTTCTTGAAGGCAAGGCCCTTCCTGTTGAATGCTCGCCAAAAACCATTGATAACAACCGGAACCACCACGGGGCGTTGTTCACGGATGATATGTGCAGTCCCCTTACGGCCGGGTGCAAACGGACGGGTAGTACCCTGAGGGAACGTGATCACCCAACTCCGTGACAACGCATCCGCGATCTTATTGGTATCCTTAGGGTCGAGATTGCGCTGGACATCCTGCCCCTCCGCCCTCCAGGTTCGCTTGACCATCAGTGCCCCGCCCAATGCAAAAAGACGCGTCAGCCAGTTATCCTTCATGGTTTCCTCGGCCGCCACGAAATACACATTGGAGAAAGGATTGAGCAGGTAATAGGGTATGCCAAGACGATTCTGCTTGCGCCATTTCACGGCACAAAAAATGTGAAGAAATGTGATGACATCCGCAAAATAAGTCTGATGATTACTCACAAAGAGTACGTTATTCCTGGGAAGTGCCCGCAGGTGCTCTGTTCCGCTGATGCGGATGCGGTTGAAGAGGGCAATCCCGGGATAGGTGGCCACACCGAGCGTGGCATACACCATCTTACGGATCAGACTCACATGTTTCAGCCGTTCTATGATGTTACGCATTCCTGCTGTTTCATTGCTGTGTGATGAAAGATATGGAAATAATGACGATTGTCAAGGTTACGTGTAACCCTTCAGACCCGTATGAAACGAATCACCCGTGGGATGGATTATCTTTGAACCATGATCAATACTGTGATTTTTGACATGGACGGCCTGCTGATCGATTCAGAACCACTTTGGTATGAAGCGGCATTGGAGGTTATGAAGGATTATGGCCTGTACATGGATGAGGAGACCTATGCATCTACGGTGGGACTGCGGACGAAAGAATTCCTGGAACATTGGTTCGCCATCCATGGGGTGGAAGCTGTCTCTCTTCGGGAAGCAGAGGATGCCATCACAAGTCGGGTCATTGAAAAGATCAGGTCCGGGGGTGTCGTTATGCCCGGGGTCGCCGAGGTCGTCGGCTTGTTCAAAAACAAGGGCTTCAGGATGGGACTGGCCACTTCCTCCCCTTCCGCACTGATCGAGGTAGTGTTAAAGCATATTGGATTGGAGGATGCGTTTGAAGCCACCAGTTCTGCCGAGCACCTGCCCTATGGAAAACCCCATCCCCAGGTCTATCTCGACTGTGCCGGACAGATGGGAAGCCGCCCCGTGGATTGTCTCTGTCTTGAAGACTCCTTCAACGGCATGCTGGCGGCAAAATCCGCCCGTATGCGCTGTGTCGTAGTACCAGCGTCCGATGTGTTGCACCTGCCTCAATGGGGAGCGGCCGATGCCTGCATTCCATCCCTGCTCAACCTGGATGAGCAACTACTGAATCAGCTCATGCAAAAATGAAGATGGCTGCACCTGGGTGCAGCCATCCGGATGATATCAAGAAACTGAAGTTCAGGAAGCGGACTCATCTTTTCCACCACTCTCCATCTTACGCTTGAGTTCAGCGAGCACGCCGAGATCTCCAAGGGTGGATTTCTCAACCTTGCCCTGCACATCCTTCACTGCCTTCTTGGTCTTGGCAGCTTCAGTCTTACGCTCTTTCAGTTCCGTATCCTTGGCTTCCGCCTGGTTACGTTCCCAAATGCGGGCGTGACTCAGTACGATGCGCTTCTCATTGCGGTCAAACTCAATCACCATGAACTGGTTGACTTCGTCGGCCACGATCGTCTTGCCATCTTCCTTGGCGAGATGACGATTGGGAGCAAAGCCTTCCAGACCATAGGGAAGCGAAACGATGGCACCCTTTTCATCCTTGCGGATGACAGTACCTTCGTGGATGCTGCCAATGGCGAAGGTATCCTGAAGCGTATTCCAGGGATCCTCCTCAAGCTGCTTGTGGCCAAGCTGAAGCTTGCGGTTATCCTTGTCAATGTTCAGGATCACTACCTCGATCTCGTTACCGGTACGCGTGTACTCCGTGGGGTGATTGAAGCGCTTCAGCCAGCTCAGGTCGCTGATGTGGATCATACCACCGATGCCAGGCTCGAGTTCAACAAATACGCCGTAAGGGGTAATGTTCTTTACCATGCCCTTATGACGGCTGTCCAGCGGATACTTCACCTCAATGGTCGTCCAGGGATCCTCGGTGAGCTGCTTGATCGACAAGCTCATCTTGCGACTGTCCTTGTCGAGTGTAACGATCTTGGCTTCGTACTCGTCATTCAACTTGAAGAACTCCTTGGCATTCACGGGGGAATTAGCCCAGGTGATCTCGCTCACATGCACCAGGCCTTCAACGCCGGGCATGATCTCGAGGAATGCACCATAGTCTTCGATGTTAACGACACGGCCCTTGACAACGGAACCTTCGGTGACATTTTCAGGGAGCGTATCCCAGGGATGCGGAGTGAGTTGCTTGAGGCCGAGACTGATCCGACGCTTCTCGTCGTCGAAGTCGAGCACCACGACGTTGAGCTTCTGATCGAGCTTGAGCACTTCGGAAGGATGGCTGATACGACCCCAGCTGATATCGGTGATATACAGCAGACCGTCGACACCACCCAGGTCCAGGAACGCACCGAAATCGGTGATGTTCTTGATGGTTCCTTCGAGTACCTGGCCTTTCTCGAGCTTGCCCATGATCTCCATACGCTGCGCCTCGATGTCGCTCTCGATGAGGGCTTTGTGGGAAACCACGGCATTCTTGATGGCTTCGTTGATCTTGACGACCTTGAACTCCATCGTCTTGTTGACAAACTGATCGTAGTCTGTGACCGGCTTGACGTCGATCTGGGATCCTGGCAGGAAGGTCTCCATGCCATAGATGTCCACGATGAGGCCACCTTTGGTCTTGCTGGTGACCAGACCGGTAACAACATCACCCGTCTTGTGCACTTCCACGATCTTTTCCCAGGCCCTGGCGATCCTGGCCTGCTTGCGGCTCAGGTGCAGGTGCCCCTCGCGGTCTTCCTTCTCGACCACAAGTACTTCCACGACATCACCCTGCTTGAGGTTGGGTAAGTCCCGGAATTCATTGAGCGAAATGAGACCATCGCTCTTGAAACCGATGTTCAGGACGACATCAGTCTTGGTCAGTCCGACAACCACACCTTCGATCATCTCACCATCGGTGATCGCCTTGAAAGTGCCTTCGTAAACGGCGTCGTACTTTTCCTTTTCTTCATTGGTGTACGTAGCGACATTGCGCTTGTCGATACTCCAATCGAAATCATCATGCGCTGAAACCTCAGCGGGGGCAGTTGGTAGTGACTGGTTTTCTTCCACTATTTGATTCCTCCTTTTGTGTAGATTTCAAGCCTGTTTTGTCAAGCCTGATAGGGCGGCGAAGGTACGATTTTCTTCGCATTCAATATAGTGGCGATCCTTTTTTTTATGGCCCCGGCATCATCCCCGGATCTGACGCAGCGCCCGAACCAATTTGTCAAGGTCATGACGGGAAGTGTAGACATTGGGCGTTACGCGCACCCCGTGAATATGCTCCCAGTTGATCGCCACCGTGTGGATCTTATACTTTGAAAATAACGCACCTGCCACTTCCTCGGGCTTCTTTCCGTCCACTGCCACGTTTGCAATGGCGCAGGAATGTCGGCGTGACTGGAGAAATCGAATGCCCGGCTCCCTTTCCAACTGATCTACCCAATAATCTTTCAGGAATCGCAGTCGCTCCTCTTTCCTCCGGCCGCCGATGACATCATGGAAATCAAGGGCGGCGCCGATGGCCATCTCAGAAGCAAAGGAACGGGTACCCAGCGACTCAAACTTCCGGATATCAGGACCATCCGGCTCATTATTGGACAGTAGCGCCCAGACACGCGGGATCTTTTCTTTCCGGATGTACAGTAATCCGCTCCCAAAAGGGGCACTTAGCCACTTATGCAGAGAACTCGCAAAATAATCTGCCCCCAGTTCGGGCACCTTAAAATCGATGTGGGCAAGTGTATGGGCCCCATCCACGATCACTTCAATACCACGGGCATGCGCAAGGTCGGCAATGCGGCGAACCGGCAGGATCTGCCCCGACCAGTTGATCAGGTGTGTTACGTGCACAACCTTTGTCTGCGCTGTGAAAGCACGCGCGAAGATCTCCACGATCCTGTCATCCTCCTCAACAGGAACAGGCAGGTCGATCCATACGAGGCGGATACCATCCCGCTTCTCCCGCTGACGCCAGGCATTGATCATGTTGGGGTAATCCTGTTTGGAGAGCACTACCTCATCTCCTGCCTTCAACGGCAATCCAAAAATGACCGTATTCAGTCCCTCTGTGGAATTCCTGTTGATGGCTACCTCTTCAGGAGAACAACCGCAGAGGCCGGCCAGGCGCTCCCGCAATGGCTCACGACCCTGATCCAGGATCTGCCACATATAGTATGATGGAGCTTCGTTCGCGTACTGGTAATATCGGATATGCGCGTCTTGCACCACCTTCGGCTGGGGTGCCACTCCCCCGTTGTTCAGATTGATGACATTGGGGGATACCGTGTATGAGGATCGCACCCATCCCCAGAAATCCTCATCGTCACGCCCGCCGGATGAACCCACCCCAGCCAGGGAGCCTCGTTTCGAAATCGCTTCCGCTGCAAAGGCCGGATCTATGATATCAAGAAAGGGGAGCGAGCCGGCGCCCAGTCCCAGATGACGCAAAAACCTTCGCCTGGAGGACATGTTGGTAGTTTGTCCAATAAATATAGGAAAATCCATACGACTTCAGACCCGGCCGGAGATGTGCCGCGCAGCGACCCAGCCGGATGTCCATGCATGTTGAAAATTATAACCGCCGGTGATACCATCTACATCCAGCAGTTCACCGCCGAAGTAAAGTCCGTCTACAAGTCGACTCTGCATGGAAGATGGATCTACCTGCCGCGTGGATACCCCGCCTGCGGTGACAAACTCTTCCTTGAACGTGGTTTTTCCACTGACTTCGAACATATGCCCTTTCAATAACTCTACCAGGGCGGATTGCCGGGAAGAAGGCAGATCGGCCCACCTGCAATCCGGCGTTACGCCTACCACTTCCAATAGAAATTGCCAAAGCCTTGTGGGAAAACCAAACAGGCTCCGTGCATGGACAACCTGCCCACCCCGATCGGCACGCTGTAGCCTGATGTGAGCATGCATTTCCTCGCGGCTCAATGAAGGCAGCCAGTCGATGATGACCCGAAACTTATACCCCGCAGTCTGCAACTCCCGCGCGGCAAAGGCAGATAACTTCAGGATACCTGGTCCACTGAGCCCCCAGTGTGTGATCAGTACTGGGCCTTCGGAGCGAAATTTCATTCCCTCTATCCGGATCGATGTCTCCGGAACAGAAACCCCCATCAGCCGTACGATCGGATGCCCGGGAAGGTTAAAAGTGAACAAGGAAGGAGCCGAAGGAACGATCTCGTGACCCGTAGCGGCTATCCACTCGGAGGCCGCAGACTTCTGCAACCCGCCACAGGCTATGAAAATGAAATCCGCAACCAATTCGGACCCATCAGTCAACAGCACCCTGAACCCCGTCGATGCCACCTGTATACCGGAGACCTCCGATCGAAGTCTGAAACGAACAGCATGACGCTCCGCCTCGGACAGCAAACAACGGATGATGGTGGAAGATGTGTTGGTAGACGGGAACATCCTGCCGTCCGCTTCGGAAATGATGGGCACGCCCCGTTCTCCGAACCAGGCGATCGTGTCTGTGATAAAAAATTGATGGAATGCTTTTCTCACAAAATGCCTGCCCCGGGGGTAACACGCACTCATTTCGTCAATATCATTACTATGGTGTGTCACATTACAGCGGCCACCACCACTTACCTCAACTTTCGATAACAGTCGATGTGTTTTTTCAAGCACTGTCACTTGCAATCCTGGTGACATGGCAGCAGCGTTCACGGCACAGAAAACACCTGACGCCCCTCCTCCGATTACTATGAGGTGCTTCGGTTTCATATTTCAGGGGAAATAAAATGATCAGGACGATGAAAATGAGAATACCTGTCAGTAATAAGTAGCATCCAGATTTGGATTGCTTTTTTCTGCTGCCTCAATTCCCTCGAAAGAGGACAATACGTCGGGTTTTTGACGCCTGATACACACATTATGCTCGTAATGAGCAGAGGGCATCCCATCCTTTGTTCGGATGGTCCACCCGTCCGCATCATGGAAAACATCCTTCGTGCCCAGATTGATCATCGGCTCAATCGCCAGTACCATACCCTCTTTGAGTTTGGAACCAGTGCCCTTACGCCCGAAATTTGGCACCTGTGGGTCTTCATGGAGCTTTCGACCCAATCCATGACCTACGAGGTCGCGGACCACGCCATAACCATGTTTTTTCTCCGTATGATCAAAAATAGCGTGTGAAATGTCTCCGACCCGATTACCGGCCACGCATTTTTCGATTCCCTTCAAAAGTGATTCCTTGGTGATACGGAGTAGTGCCTTTGATGCTTCCGGTATTGCGCCGATGGCGAATGTATAAGCACTGTCACCATGAAAGCCATTCTTGTACACACCTACATCCACAGAAACAATGTCGCCGTCCTTAAGTGGTATATCACGCGGAAACCCGTGCACCACCGCATCATTCACTGATATGCAGGTTGTGTACGGGTAACCGTATAGATTCTTGAAAGAAGGGGTGGCCTGGTGATCGAGAATGAACTGCTCCGCAAGTTCATTGACTTGCATCGTAGTGACTCCTGACCTGAGAAACCGAGCTACTTCCGTGAGGGTGGCACTGACAAGCAGCGCACTCACACGCATCAACTCAACTTCGGCATTCGTCTTGATCTGGATCATGCTCAGATCGAGGATGGTGTCACACCCTGACGACCCTGTATTCTGCCGCTGTTCATCAAACCATCATACTGCCTCATCAGCAAGTGTGTTTCGATCTGCTGAAGCGTATCCAGCACAACACCCACCATGATCAGCAGGGATGTACCACCAAAGAACGAAGCATAGGATTGCGTGACCTTGAGTTGTTGAGCAATACCCGGAAGGATACCAACGATCGCAAGAAATATGGCACCTGGCAGGGTAATGCGGTCCATGACCTGACCAATATAGTCCGCCGTGGGTTGTCCGGGTTTCACACCGGGGATGAATCCATTGCTTTGCTTCAGGCTGTCGGCCATCTGTTTCGGATTGAAGATCAAAGCAGTGTACAGAAAGGTAAAGGCGATGACCATTACAGAATAGATCACCATATACCAGACATTGCTTGGGTCATTGAAGATCCTGGCAATACCTTGCCCCGTTTCGAAACTTGTGAAAGAGAAAAGGGTCGGTAAGAACATGATCGCCTGTGCGAAGATGATCGGCATAACACCACTGGCATTCACCTTGAGGGGAAGGAACTGACGGGCCCCGGTGAATTGTCGATTACCTATGATCTGCTTTGCGTAATTGATGGGTACTTTTCTGACGCCCTGGACCAGCAGAATCAATCCAAGAATGATCGCGATCAAAATGGCATTCTCGATCAGGAAGAGGAACAAACCCCGGCCACCCTTTGTCTGCTTGGCAGCAAATTCACCGAGGAATGACTGCGGCAGCCGGGCAAGGATACCCACCATGATGATGATGGATGTGCCGTTACCCAATCCTTTGTCCTGGATCTTTTCGCCCAACCACATGACAAACAAGGTACCAGCGGTTAGGGTCATGACGGTGGAAAGCCAGAAGTACGGGGCATAAGCATCTATGAGCGCATCACGATTGACACCGCGGAGATATGCAACATAGGCAGCAGCCTGAAGTGCAGTGACCGCTGCAGTGAGATACCTTGTCCACTGGTTGATCTTTTTACGACCACTATCGCCTTCCTTTTGGATCTTTTGCATTTGCGGGACCAAGATGGTCATCAGCTGCATGAAGATGGAAGCGGAGATGTAGGGCATGATACCCAATGCCAGGATAGATGCATTGGAGAAACTGCCACCCGCAAATGTGTCGAAGAGTCCGAGCAGACCTTCCTTTGCACCGGAGAGATCGAGCTTGTTGGGATCGATGCCGGGCAATACAATGTGCGCGCCGAATCGGTATACAAGGATGAGGAGCAAAGTCACCTTGATCTTGCTTCTCAGCTCTTCTATACTCCAGATGTTCTTGAGCGTCTTGATAAGTTTGTTCACTACGATCGTATTTGAAGGAGATTCCGTAAAAAAAGAAACCCCGAAGGGTCTCCTGTCAAATATCGGAAATTTTATTTCACGATTTCAAGTGAGCCTCCGGCGGATTCGATGGCTGACTTAGCTTTACCACTTGCGGCGTTAACCTTGAAAGTCAATTTGGTCTTAAGCTCCCCATTTGCCAGGATCTTGACACGATCCGTCCTGGAGATCAGGCCGTTCATGTAAAGTGTCTCCATTGTGAACTCAGTCAGCGCATACTTGGCTGCGATCTCCTCGATCTGGCCAAGGTTGAAGACCTTGAATTCCACACGACCGGGATTCTTGAAACCGATCTTGGGGATCCGACGCTGGATAGGCATCTGACCACCTTCATGCGCCATCTTGGATTTGTAACCACTGCGAGATTGTCCGCCCTTGTTACCTTTTGTGGATGTACCACCTTTTCCTGATGCTTCACCGCGACCCAGTCTCTTTTCTCTTTTGACAGAGCCTTCTGCAGGCTTCAGTGTATGTAATTTCATAACTTTTGTTTTTACTCAACGCGGTGCTCTGACACCGCTCGCTTTTGTAATGGGTAATGTTTCGTAGGGATAGATCAGAGCTCCTCTACTTTTACCAGATGGCTTACCTTGCGGACCATGCCCAGGATCTGGGGTGTGGCTTCCACTTCAACCGAAGCGTTTATCTTTTTGAGACCCAACGCTTCTACCGTGCGCTTTTGACGCTCGGAACGATCGATGATGCTCTTTACCTGCGTTACTTTGATCTTTTTCATATCTGAACCCTGAGGTTTTGAATGATTACT
Source organism: Chitinophagaceae bacterium (assembly GCA_021299955.1). GTDB lineage: Bacteria > Bacteroidota > Bacteroidia > Chitinophagales > Chitinophagaceae > Pollutibacter. The sequence continues at coordinate 699 of JAJTFQ010000082.1, read as the reverse complement.
TGATTGGGCAGACGGGGAGTTATCCGTTGAACACCTTCTTCAGGGAGATGTTTCGCGTCCTGGAGACATTGATCGGTTCACGGAGCATGGCAAGGGCAAGGAAAGTGGCCTTCACCACGTTATGCGGATTGGCAGATCCCAGTGACTTGGCCAGAACGTCGGTTACACCGGCACTCTCCAGTACAGCACGCATACTACCTCCTGCGATCACACCTGTACCATGGGCAGCCGGCTTGATCAGTACCTTGGCGGCACCTTGCTTGGCCAGTTGGTCGTGGGGGATGGTCCCTTTCATGACCGGGACTTTGATCAGGTTCTTCTTGGCGTCCTCGATACCTTTTGTGATGGCCTCCTGGACCTCCTTCGCTTTGCCAAGACCATGTCCGACAATGCCTTTCTCATTTCCTACCACCACGAGGGCGGAGAAACTGAAGGCACGGCCACCCTTGGTTGTTTTTACAACGCGGTTGATCGCAACGACCTTCTCCTTTAGTTCGAGATCGCCAGCCTTTACCTTGTTGAATGTTACTTTTGACATGTATTCGAGGGATTAATGTGTTTGGTACTTGGTTTTCATCAGAATTGGAGACCACCTTCACGGGCGCCGTCGGCAATTGCCTTGACGCGACCATGATAAAGATATCCACCACGATCGAACACGCAGGTGGTCAATCCGAGTTCAGTGGCCTTGCGTGCCAA
>JAJTFQ010000081.1 GCA_021299955.1 Chitinophagaceae bacterium | reverse complement strand
TGATTTCAGGAATAATCTACATGCAAGGATACGTGTGGGAGCAGACACTGCTTTGTTAAGGATCGGAGCCAGATCCGGTCAGTATGACAGGGCATGGGAACACTGCATCATGATTGGTGACTCATTGGTGATCATACTCGCTAATGATGAACAAGTAAATATTCAAAAGCTTCATTTACGATCGGACATGTTTGAGCCGATTGGTAAGATCTGGTCAGATGAAACCGATCGGATAAACACATCATCTGCAACCGGAATATTTGTTTGGCTGATGTTTGGACTTCTGTCCATCGGGGTGGCATGGTTTTTTTTCAGCAGGAAGTCGGAACAAACAAGATCATATTTTTGGTATCCGCGAAAGCAGACTTTTATTGAACCCATCAATGATGAATATGCTGATTGGTCAGTTTTCTGGAAAGGACTTCGTCCAGGTCATCAGATCCTGTTACGCTATCTCGCCGTTGAAGGGGATCCTGAAAAGGGGGTCGATGCTGAGGATATCAATCATGTGCTTGGGATTTCTCGCAGACCTCATGGCCTGCAAAAAGTGCATCGTAACAGGGCTTTACACTCGATCAATCAAGCCTATCAACAGACCTTCAGAACCGAGGCTTTATTGATCGACCGATTGAAGGATCCATTAGACAGACGACAAACAAGGTTCTGTATTACGCAGGAAAAACAGCAGATGATCAAATTATTTTTCAAACATATGTCAAATTCCATATAATTTCTCATACCATTTAATATAGTAAATTATTTGATTCCTATATCGTTAAGATAAAATCACAGAGGTTCTTATAATTTTTAAAAAAATATTCAATTTAAATAAATATTATTGTTTTTTTAATTGGTTATTAAAATCGGAAATTATTAGATGAATATTAATATATCAATGAATCTGAATTGTTAACATTTACTATATACAGTGTCATTTCCGATTATTAACTATTACAGCTTAAAAAACTGCACATCTCATGCTAACAAAAGAAATAGTAAACAAAAACAAAGTCCTTTCCTTAGCCTTCAGTTATAGGCCATTCAAGGATTTGTTGTCGGATTTTATCTTACAGGCAAATAAAGCAATCGATCTTGATCCCACATTTATGATCCGGGAACTACTGAGGTCATACGTGAAGTACGGGAAAGGAAGTGCCGGATATCGTACGATGCTTTTTGACTTTGCCTGGGCAGTATATGAACAGCACCCTGAACTTTGGAGTGATGAAGAAAGGGAAGAAGGATTTTCTGACCTGGCAGCAAGATGTACAGATATTTATCCCGAAATGGATCCGGAAATGGCAGATCTGGATGTTTTTCCGTTTGGTTACGGTCAATATTTTGCCGTTGGCATAGATTTTTGTTTCAATGCCCGAATTGATGATGACATCAGACCTCTGATATGCCGTTCAATGTATATTTTTTTTGAAAGATGGTCGTTTCAATACAATGAAGAAATTTTGGAGGAGACAACTGAAGAATTGAAAGAGTGGATTGATAATAACTTATAAAAATCTCATTGATATGAAACGAAATATCGTTTATATACATGGTTTTCGGTCTGATGGTCATTCCGAGAAAGCACGATTGATGCAGGAATCTTTTCCTGATTGCCATGTAGTTTCCCCAACACTTTCCCCTATTCCTTCAGAGGCTATTCAACAATTGGAGGATCTGCTTCACTCTCATTTAGGGGATACCCTGCTTGTAGGTACTTCCCTCGGGGGATTTTATGCACTTTACCTTTCCTGTAAATTTAACTTAGCCTGCTGTGCAATCAATCCGGCATGGCAGGCACATAAATCCCTGGCAAGAAAGATAGGCTTACATACCCGTTATGGTACAGATGAACTGTATGATTTTCGCGAATCTTATTTGGAAGATCTTGAACGTATGCATCATTTTATAAAGGATTCTGTAAAAGACGCAAGTTTGCTCAATATTTTTTTGTCAAACGATGATGAAGAACTATCATTCGACGGTTTAGATCAGTTCATACCAGAATACCGATTGATGATCCGAATGGACCATTCCGGACATCGGTTTTCGAGATTCCCGGAGATTCTTGTACATCTTAGAGACATCATTAATGAATAGCTTGGGGTATTACATTAGTATGATCGTACTGTAACTTATTTGTTTTAAAATCTTTTATATGTGACCATATCCGTTTTGTCTTAGGATTCGCTCTGTCACTATTCTGATTCAGCTGATATTTTTTTTCATCTTCAGTTTTACTTCCGGTCACTAAAATGACTTACCATTAATTTTTTCCGAATAATGATCATTTCATCATTCTTTAAGCCATCATCACCACCCTATCTAAAAGCTATTCTCACAACTGAATTTGCCGTAAACCCAACGAGAAATTCATTTTTTTTTATTAACTTGATCATACCATCTAATCCAATCGTGGTCATGAATAACGCTGCAAAACTTATCCTCCTGTGTACCGCCTCTTTGGCCTGGGCATGCCAACGTCCGAAAGACCGGACCCGCTTCGACATACTCGACCGCCGCGTCGATACATCCGCCTCGCCTCGGGCCGACTTCTTCCAATACGCCAATGGTGCGTGGATCCGGGGCAATCCCATCCCCGATGAACAGTCCGCGTGGGGTATCGCAGACCTGGTCATTGAGGAAAACCAGCAGCGTATTCGGGATATAGCTGCAGCGGATGCAAGATGGCCTGAACGCACTCCAGCCTTTGCTGGACAGCATCCGAAGTATGACCACCACCGGCGATATTGCCCGCATCGCGGTCCTGCTCCGCAGCGCAGGTACAGAAGTGCTGTTCGACACCTACGTCGGGGCAGATGCGCGTAACAGCGAAAAGAACGCCCTCCAATACTGGCAGGGAGGATTGGGACTGCCCGAACGGGATTACTACCTCAAATCCGACTCCGCATCCCTGGAGATCCGGTCCAAATATCTTTTGTATGTGGCCCGGCTCCTGGAGGCTTCCGGTTCAGATAGTACCGCAGCACATTCATCGGCGCAGAATATCCTCGCCCTGGAAACACGCATGGCAACTGCCAGCCGACCCATGGAAAAACTTAGGGATGCCGATGCCAACTACCACAAGATGCCCCGCCTTGAGTGGGCGCAATTACTCCCCGCCATGGATTGGAACGCATGGTATGCCGGTATGGGCATCAACGCCCCGGATTCAGTCATCGTCGGACAACCAGAGTTTTTTACCGCCCTGGACCGTTCGATCCGTACAACCTCCATGGATACATGGCAAGCTTATTTCCGTTTTCATCTGCTCCACAACCTGGCTTTTGCGCTGCCGGAACGATTTGCCATGGCTTCTTTCGATTTCGGACGCACCTTCTCCGGTGCTAAGGTGCGCAAGCCCAGATGGAAACGGGTGATACAATCGACCGAAAGCGCCCTGGGCGAATGGTTGGGCCGACTCTACGTGAAAACATATTTCAATGCCGAAACCCGGAAGAGGTATGAAGGACTGGTAGAAGAGATCCGTATCGCCCTCAAGGAACGTATTGCCGGTCTGAATTGGATGAGCGACAGTACCCGTCAACGGGCTTACGCCAAGCTCAATGCCATGAAGAAAAAGGTGGGATATCCCGACCAGTGGAAGAACTTCTCCTCCATGCAGATAGATACCATCAGCTGGGTACGGAACGTCATGGCAGCCAATCACTGGTGGGATCGGTATGAGATCGGTAAAATTGGAAAGCCGGTCGACCGGACGGAATGGGATATGTATCCCCAGACCTACAACGCCTACTATAATGCCTCTAACAATGAGATCGTACTACCGGCAGGCATCTTCACAGTGCCCGGATTGAAAGACGAAGAACTCGATGATGCCACGGTCTACGGATATGCCGCCGCCTCTACGATTGGCCATGAGATCATCCACGGGTTCGATGACGAAGGACGGAAATTCGATGATAAGGGAAACCTGATCAATTGGTGGACACAACGCGATGAATCAGCCTTCCAGACCAGGGCAGAACGTATCATCCGTCAATTCGATGCCATTCAACCGCTGCCCGGATTACACATCAATGGTCGCGCCACCACCGGTGAAAACATCGCAGACCTTGGGGGCGTCATCCTTGGACTGCATGCTTACCGAAAGACCCGTGAATACAAGGAAGGGAAGCCCATCGGCGGTTTCACGCCGATACAACGATACTTTATGGGTTATGCACTCGGCTGGCTGGAACACAAGCGGGATGAAGCCCTGCGAAATCAGGTGCTGACAGACTATCATGCACCAGCTCGTTATCGCATCAATGGTCCACTGGCAAACCTGCCCGAATTTCACGAAGCCTTCGGTGTCAAACCCGGTGATCCGATGTATATGACGGACAGCCTCCGCGTCCGGATCTGGTGATCCGGACGGGAGACTGTCCCAAAACTAACGGATACGGCTAACCGAAGATCACCGGCCGGGTGCCGGATTACGCTTCAGGTATTCTGCATAGGTCATTCTTTCAGATTTGAGTTCAAGGTTCGATCTACCCTCCGCCAAAGCAGCCGCAATCGATGCTGAAGAGAAGTAGGCCACATCATCGTGATTCAGCACGGCCACCATCGATACCTTTTGCCCCTGACGCAGCGGGATATTTTCCCAGTCAGCCCTTCTGAATCGGATCACCGAATTTTCAGTCTCCAGCACCATCATCAGATCTATTTTGTCAAGATCCGGGATGTCTTCTGAAGCAAAATCAGGTTTCACCCGACAGATCATCCCATCGTCAGTCTTTAACAGTCGGTCGATGTTCCAGATCCCAAGCCGGTTGACGGAAAAACGATTCCGCAGGTCCGCCTGGCGTCTGGCCAGTGAATCTGCCCTGTCGAGATCACGCATGAGTGCATCATACTCCTTCAGGTCTCCGGCGAGTCTGGCTTCCTCACCCCGGGCAATCACCGGTGATGCCACCACAGTATAGGATCTCGAGATCCGCTTTCCACCGATCAGATCCATGTTTTTCCTGAACTCCAGTCGGTAACGATTTCCATTTCTACCGATCGGTTTGATGTAGAGTCGATTCCATTGCACCCGCATCTCCTGGTCGAAACGGCGACGGTTTTCTAACATGGCCAGCTTCCATGTGCGTTGACGTTTGGTGAGGACGCCGGATCCATTTTCCAATTGCATATCAATATCGAAATACCTGAGCGAGTCCGGATGGGCATACCGTCTGACCTGGTCGAGCGAATCCAGCAGCCTGGCTTTGTCTTCGTTTGCAGCGGTTGAAAACGTGTCCGCTGTGCGCCAGTCGCGGTCGTTCTCGAGCTGATATAGCCGATAGCCGTCGGCTGGTCGATACCCGGCCAGTTCCACATCGATGCGCTGACCACCACCGATATCCACCGGTCGGCCCTCCACATCGGCGCGCATTTCGATCATGCCGGCAGACTGCAGGAATCCTGTGCGCGTAGAATCGACACTCATCGGGATTCCCGCCCGCAATACGTCAGTGGGGCCGTGGAATTCACGAACCCTGAACGCTACCCGCCCGCTGACGGGCTTGCCTGATGGATCCACAAATGCACCTTTCGGAATGCGGATCCGGGTTCCGCTCGGCCGCATGATCACGGCACCACTATCCGAGGATATCTCGTAGCGGTCGAAGGGTACGTCAGCTTCGGGAACGGGAGGCGTAATGGCCTGCCGGTAAACCGCTGTTTGTTTGCGGTTACAGGAGATGACCATTCCATAGGTCATCGCCAGCATGATGATCGCCAGCGCCCAGGTCAGGCCACGATATTGAGCCTTATATTTATGTTGCATGATATTTATTTGATCAGTATAATGTCAGATATATATTTAATTTCAATTTCTGGGTTTCAGGCGATGACAATACAGCCAGCCATTGTTACAGCTGAGGAGCATGTCGAGTTGACCATCGCGATCAACATCCTCGATCAACGGGGGGAATTCAGAAGGAGAGGGGAGGGTGAACCGCTTCACCACGCTGTCCTCTGACAGGGATATGATCTCTACAAAGGCATGACCACTGTTCCCGTTATCAAACTGGTTCAGGAGCGCCACACATCTGGGATGTTTACCGTATCTGAATACCCGGTTCCCCAGTAATGGCTGATATCCGTTTCGGGTTGGAGTATCGTATGTGTACCCATCCTTGATCAGCTCAGATCCCTTCATCCGGTCGATCTCACGGGTCTTTCCATTCTTGTCCATCACAAATAAGGACACGCGGGATGCGATGATATGCTCTCCCTGATCTGTCTCCAGCGTGTTGAGCGAGCCCCCATGTTTCATGTTCCCCAGCGAATCCATCTTGATGAGTTTTCCGTTCATACCGATGGACATCTCATGAACGATAGATTGTTCCAGTTGTCGATCCCAGTGATATTTGGAGAGCATGAGCATGGTCTTGCCATTGACCTTTCGCAGCCCTCCGAAGTGATGGCTTGTCGGGAGGTCCAGTGTCCAGAGGATCTTCCCCGATCGACCCGACAGGGCAAGGATCTCCCGGGAATAGGTTACGTAAATGAGATCCGTCACACCATCCCGGTTGATGTCATGCAGCATTGGCTTCGTGTAAAATGACGTCGTGTTTCGAAAGAACGACTTTACCTTGAATACAGCCCGGTTGTTTGTCGGTTTCCACCCGTTGAAACCCTCCAGGTAGTATGACCATACCGTCTTGCCCGTCAGGGCATCAAGGGCGCTGACCTCCCCCGACTCTGTGGCATAGGCAACCGCCTTCCGACCATTAATATTTAGTAATGTGGGTTCGTGTTCGACATCTCCGGATACGGGACGGCGCCAGATCATCCGGCCGCCCAGATCCGTACAGATGAATTCTTCATTATCATTACCAAAATAAATCCGCCCATCATGGATGACCAATCCGTTCACATCCATGTCTCCAAGAACTTCGCCCCCGAAATGGGCCAGTTTCCTGCCGGATCTTCTGTCCACCGCGTACACGCCGGATTTTGGATCATATACGTCCATGTCCATCAGATCATTGCCATTTGAGCCGATGTAGAGCCGGTCGGGTGTAAAAACGACATTCGATCGGAAGGTGGTCTGGCCCGTTTGCACCTTCCATCTGAGTGGAAGTACCTCCCCGACATCGGGGTAGGTAGCCATGGGCGATTGATGTCCAAAAGGCAGCATGGCTGCCAGCAGGATGGCGGTGTTTCGCATGGTTCTGATTTGTATTTATTTGGGGATTAAAATGAGAAGGCGGGCTGTGATCCTTGTTGGGCGTGAAATTATCTGAGGTAAATAAAAATAAATGTTAATCCATCGTTGTCGGAATGTTAAAGCCGGGTACTTCCTGAATGCATCTGTTGATGGCCTCCATGCCCTAAGGGTTATCCCTCAATTTACCGGCCCGATCGGCCCCGATCTTGATTTTGCAATCTGCCCATATTCCCTACCTTTGTTTTCTGCAGAAAAATGTATCCATGAGCAAAGAACAGCCACAGGTCGAGCGCGATGAAGAGGTGGACGTAATGGACGAAGTGGGTCAAACCTGCAGCCTGATCGTCTGGAACGACAACGTCAACACCTTCGAATGGGTCATCGAGACCCTCGTGGAGGTTTGTGGCCATACCTACGAACAAGCCGAGCAATGTGCCATGATCATTCATCATCACGGTAAGTATGCCGTGAAGAACGGCACCTACGATTTCCTGAAGCCGATGTGCGATGCGATCACCGACCGCGGCATTGGAGCTACCATCGAAGTCATGTCGGAGTCCTGAATCCGCCTGTTGCTGACCTATCCACTTTCCCATGATCCAGCTCGACAAGAGGGAATTGTCATTCCCGGATGTGACATATGCTGATGCTGACGGCGCCTTGGCTTATGGAGGAGACCTATCCGAAGCGCGCCTGCTCCTGGCGTATAAAAGCGGGATCTTCCCCTGGTTCAGTGGCAATGTTCCGCTTTGGTACGCACCCGATCCCCGGTTCGTGCTCTATCCCGAAGAGCTCAGGGTCAGTAAGAGCATGAAAGTGCTGCTGAAGCGGGAAGCATTCCGTGTGACCATGAACCAGGATTTCCCGGCTGTCATCCGCGCCTGTAAGACCACCAAAAGGGATGGTCAACGGGGTACCTGGATCACCCGCGACATGGAAAATGCTTATATCCGGCTCCACAAAGCCGGTTGGGCACATAGCGTGGAAGCGTGGAATGGTGACAGGCTGGTAGGAGGGCTTTATGGCATACGCATCGGAGCCATGTTCTTTGGAGAAAGCATGTTCAGCCACGAATCCAATGCCAGCAAATATGCCTTCATCAGTTTTGTTCAACGGATGGAAGCGGAAGAGATCGGACTGATCGATTGTCAGGTGTACACGCCCCATCTCGAAAGCCTCGGCGCCAGACATATACCGAGGAACTCATTCATGTTCCTGGTAGAGATGCTCTGCTGATTGCAGGATAGCACCCATTGGCATACATTTGCAACGAGGGGCACCCCCGGATATGCAAATGAACGGCAGACATCAACGCAGACGGCAGATACATTTGCTCGCAACGCATGGCGATATGTCGTTGTCGGCCGCACTGCACCTGTTGAAGCGTTTTGTCTATCCCGGACCAGCTACCTGGACCAATTTCCTGAGGTATGTGTTGCTCGCCACGGGATTGGGGTTTCTGCTGGCTGGGATCATCTTTTTCTTCGCCTACAACTGGACCGGGCTGCATCGTTTTGCCAAATTGGGCATCATAGGTGGATGTCTCATCATTTCCGTTCTGATCTCCCTGAATGGTTCTCTATTGCTCAGGGTCCGAAGATGGTTCCTGCTTGCCGCCACTATCCTGACGGGTACACTGCTCGGCGTATATGGGCAGATCTATCAGACGGGTGCCGATGCATTTGACTTCTTTTTGGCCTGGTCGGTCTTTTCATTTGGATGGGCCATCGCTGCCAGATTCCCGCTGCTATGGCTCGGTTTCATTGCCCTGTTGAATATCACCCTGCTGACCTGGCTCATTCAGCGCCATCCGGAGCTCAACTCCCTCAACGCATTATTTCTGTCTGGCACACTCAACGGGCTGACCATCTGGATATCATTGAAATGGCCGGCCCGAATATCAAATGCATCGATACCTGACTGGTACCTGAACGCACTGGGCATCGCAGCCGTGGGATTCCAAACCCTGGCGATCCTTAATGGCATCTACAACGGCGGAGATGTGTGGTCGCCGCTATGCTATGCCCTGATCGCGTTACAATGGTTCCTTTTCACCCGCTACGGTCTCCTGCGCCGGAGCATCTTCTGGCCGGCATTGCTGGGGCTGGCTATGATCATTTTGATCGCAGGCGCCCTGCTCAAGATATCCAATGAAGCGTCCATGTTTTTGGTCGTCAGCCTGATCGTCGCTGCCGGCGCGGCAGGATTGGTGGCAGGCATCGCCTTACTTCAAAAGAAATGGGAAAATGGCACGCGCTGACCACCAATGGATGTCCATACGTAAGGTCGTGAGGGCGGCAGGAGAAGGCTACGCCTATGATCCGGGCAGTCTGTATGAAAGGCTTCGGACCTCCGGAGCTGAAGACCCGTTGTCTTTGAGATTGCTCTCCATGGCGGGTGGGGTGCTGTCGGCCGCGGCCTTCACAGGCTTCCTGTTCATCAGTGGCATCTTGAACAACGATCTGTCCTATCTGGTCACCGGAAGCGTGTTTCTGCTGATGTCAATGCTCTTGCCGATATGGCGAAACACCCTGGCCTTCGACACCTTTTCCGTCGCCCTCCAGATCGTGGGTCTGGTACTCATAGCCATAGGATGCTCACCCTTTGGGTGGACGGGCCTTCATATTGCCCTGCTATTCTCAGTCATCAGCTTACTCACGGTGATGCTTACGCGAAGCCGTACACAGGTCTTCATCTCCGTACTGCTCTTTTTCGCGAGCGCCCTGTCCGCATTGAATGAGACAGGTTGGAAGGAAGGGCTTCACCTTTTCAATACATCGACCGTAGCACTCGTAAGCACACTGATGCTCACGGAGGCCAGGGCCCTGGCGACAGGCGGACGGGTACTCTGGCTCTATCTTCCGGTGCGTAATGCTTTGATCGTGGCCTGTTTCTTTGGGTTCGTTCTACTGGGCGGCGGAGATGGTTCGATCTGGCCCGCACCGACATGGACATGGATCTCCTATCTGCCCGTGGCAGGTGCCCTTTATCTGGTCGTACGACATGTGTCCAGGGAACTGGATGGTTCGGATCGCAACCGCAGGCGTAAATGGATGATCGCCCTGCTGCTGCTGACCCTGCCCACCGCGATGTACCCCGCCATCGCGGCATCTCTCCTGATCCTGTTGCTTGGATTTTACGCCGGTCATCGCAGCGCCTTTATCATTGGAGCGTTAGGATTGCCTTTATTCATCGGCATGTGGTACTACGACCTGCCGATGAGCCTGTTGCAGAAATCGATCTGGATGATCTTGTCCGGTGCCGCATGCATGCTGACCTATCTCTTCCTCGTATTCAAAAACAAAGAAGATGTTGAAGGGTAACCGTTGGCTGATCCTGTTGAACCTGGCCCTGTTTGCCGGTTTCATAGGTTTTTCTGTGCAACGTAATGAACACATTTTATCCGGCGGCCGACAGGTTTTCCTTGAGCTGACACCCATCGACCCGCGATCGCTCATGCAGGGAGATTACATGCAGCTGGCCTATCGTATGGCCGATCTACCCGTTGAAAAACTCCGGCGTCTCCCCTCCACCGGGTATTGTGTGATCACCCTCGATGACCGAAACATCGGCTCCCTCAAAAGATTTCAATCCCAACGTACTCCGCTCGCAGCGGATGAGATCCTGATCCCCTATCATAACAATCGCCGCCAGCTGAGCATCGGTGCCGAAGCCTATTTCTTTCAGGAAAACCAGGCTTCGACATTCGAACCTGCCCGTTACGGATGCCTTCGGGTGGGGGAAAACGGCGTCACCCTGTTGACAGGCCTTTGTGATGGGCAATTGAACTTTTTAAAATAAACTGATCGGTCTTATTCGAAAACCTTGAATTGTATTATTCAAACAATTTCTAATCCAAGATTTTACAATCGGATGAGCATTTTTTGTACGCCTTATTGTACAATATTTCGTACTTTCAATCAAATTGCTGCACATGAAGGCCGTTTCAATATCTACGCTTCGAAAAGGACTGAAAGAATATTTCGATTATGTTTCTCAATCTTTGGAAGTGATCATAGTTCCCAGAAACAATGAAGAGGAAGCGATCGTAATTATGTCCATTCAAGAGTATAATTCACTGAAAGAAACGGAACACCTCCTTTCCAGCGAGGCAAATCGTAAAAGGCTCCAGCAATCAATCAGACAAGCAGCAGAAAATAAGACCATACAATTTGACATGCCTTGATTGCTGATATTGATGAAAGTAGAATTCACTGAGATCGCCTGGGAAGACTTTTCTTATTGGATCGAAAATGATGAAGAAATTGTTTCCAAGATCAAGGACCTGATTTCGGCCATCAGTAAGGATCCGTTCAAAGGGATAGGGAAACCTGAGCCACTTAAATTCGGATTGAAAGGATTATGGTCAAGACGAATAAATGGGGAGCATCGGTTGGTCTACAAGATCAGTGGTACAAAAGGTGAAGATCAAAAATGCACCATCGTGCAGTGTCGTTATCACTACGACTGAAAGAACAACCCAACTGGTTAATGATCTCTTATGTAAGCAAGGATTTCTAAGCGGAGAGAGAGGGATTCGAACCCTCGATATAGTTGCCCATATAACGGTTTTCGAGACCGCCCCATTCAACCGCTCTGGCATCTCTCCGAGATGGCGATCATCATCACCGGGTTGAAATGCAAATTTACGAAAATCGGGGTCTACCTCCAAATAAGGCAGCCCCCGCGGATCTTCTAAACAGATCCAAGGGCTCATCAACCTGCGTCAATTCCCTTTTCTTTGCAAACAGAAACAACCACATGTCGATCGAACCGATCCTCCGGGAACTGGAATCCCTGGGCGACCCCAAAATGCGCAAGCATCATCTCAAGCATGGCGCCAGGGGAACAATTTATGGCGTGAAGATGGGCGATATCAGAAAACTCGCCACCAGACTGGGGATGGACCATCCTCGCGCACTTGAACTCTGGGATTCAGGCGTGATGGATGCCCGCTTGCTGGCCATCCTTACGGCCGACCCCAAAAAGTTTTCAGCTGCCGACCTCGAAAGCTGGGTGCGCGCCGGGGATGTCGACCAGGTGGCTGACTGGTTGCAATCGTATCTCGTAAAAGTTCATCCGGAAAAAGAGCACCTGCGTCAGGCCTGGATGTCTGAAACCCATCCCTGGCTGGCCCGCTCTGCCTGGGCATTGACAGCTGGTCGGATCGCATCCTCCCCGGACGGCCTGGACCTCAATGCACTGCTGGAGCGGATCAACAGGGAGTTACCCTTCGCCCATCCGGCTGTACAATGGACCATGAACACGGCCGTGGCGTATATCGGCATACACCATCCCGCACTCCGCGCACGCGCGATCGATATCGCAGAAAATTGGGGCGTATTCAGGGATTACCCTGTTTCCAAAGGATGCACTTCTCCCTTCGCACCGATATGGATCGCAGAAATGGTACGCAGACAAACATCCGCCTGATGCGTTCCTCATCTCCCGAAAAATGTCCCCTCTGTATTCACCCCGGCAATGGCCGGAAATAACATCCGAGCAATGACTTCAACACCCCATCCCCAAGTAGAAGCCTACATCCAACAGCTGAACAAGTGGAAAGAGGAAACCCTGCTGCTTCGGGCATTGCTGCTTGCGGCGGGTCTTTCTGAAGACTGGAAATGGCGGCAGCCCTGTTATACTTTTCAGTGGGAAAATCTCATCATCATCGGAAATTTCAAGGATTCCATCGTGCTAAGTTTTTTGAAGGGTGCATTGCTTTCCGATCCGCATGGATGGCTGGAAAGACCCGGAGAACACACGCAATCCGGTCGTTTCCTCCGATTCACCGGAACGCAACAGATCCGGGAAAGATCAACGCAGATCACAGCTTACATCCGGGAAGCCATCGAACATGCAAAGGCCGGTACACGGGTGGAGAAGCGTCCTGAAGATGTCGAGATCCCGATCCCGGCTGAATTACATCAGCGCTTTCAGGAGGATCCGGCCCTGGAAATCGCCTTCCGTGCACTGACGCCCGGCCGTCAGCGCGCATATCTTATGTTTTTTACCGCCACGCAAACGCCTGCCACCCGTTTTACCCGGATTGATAAATTCACCGCCCGCATCCTCGATGGAAAGGGTATGAACGATTGTACCTGCGGGTTGTCGAGG
>JAJTFQ010000080.1 GCA_021299955.1 Chitinophagaceae bacterium | reverse complement strand
GTGTAACCCTCCAAGGGTTGTGTAACCCTCCAAGGGTCGTGTAACCCTCCAAGGGTTGTGTAACCCTCCAAGGGTCGTGTAACCCTCCAAGGGTCGTGTAACCCTCCAAGGGTCGGGTAACCCTCCAAGGGTTGGGTAACCCTCCAAGGGTTGTGTAACCCTCCAAGGGTTATGTAATTATGTTAAATAGGATGATATAAATAAGAACAGGCGCCCGTCGGACATAATGCCGGCGGGCGCCTGTTTTTTGTTAGATCGGAAGGATTGGTCGTTACCAGTTCAGTTCGAGCTTGTTGTTGCGACGTTCCATGTCAGCGGTGCGCTGCAGCGGGTCGATCTCGATCGATTTCAGGTCGGTGAGTTTGCGGTCGATGGTGATGGTGTAGAGCGGGTGTGTCCATTTCCAGGGGGTACCGACGGTGCGCTTGATAGCCGGCTCTTCGTTGGTCTTCCCCCCGAACATGAGGTATTGCGGGATGTAGGCGATCTCCCGGCTGCCGTCCTTGAATTGCAGGTCCAGGTCGACGGGCATTGGGATGGTACCGGCATTGCGGAGGCGGATATTGGTCTTACCCTTTTCCTCCCATAGGCTATCAATGGCGTAGTCGATCGTTTTGGTGGTGTTTACAAAGAAGGTGCGATACCAGTCGAGCTGAATGCCGCTCACGTCTTCCGCCACCCGGATCAGATCCGCCGGATTGGGATGCTTGTATTTCCAGCGATTGAAATATTCCAGCAGGATGCGATCACGCACTTCGGCGCCGACGATGTAGCCCAGCTGTTCCATGAACACTTCTCCCTTTGAATAGGCGTTCGTGGAGTAGGCGTAATTCGAGGAATACTGGTCGGAATGAGTCGTCAGGGGTTCATTGTGTTCGCTCTTCGCGAGGCGGATATAGCTTTGGAAGGCGCCGAGATGCGGATTTTTAAGCTTACCACCGTTGAGGAAATTGGCGACCCTTGATTCTCCATAACTCGTGAAACCTTCGTCCATCCAGGAATGCAGTGACTCGTTGGTGCCCAGGATCATCTGATACCAGCTATGCATCCATTCGTGGATGGTGACGCCTTCGCCCGCGCCTTTCAGCAGGGTGGCCATCGGGTATTCCATCCCGCCGTCGCCGCCCTGGATGAAGGAGTATTGCTTGTAGGGATATTTCCCGAAGGTCTTGTCCATGTACGGCAGGGCGCGCGCTGCCAGATCCAGCACACCTTCCCATTCCTTGCGGGACCTGTCGATGTAGCTTTCTAAGCTCATCCTTTGTTTCATGCCTTCTGGAAGGGCATTCCATTGTTTTTCCAGGTGCGTGCGACTGATCTTATAGTAAGCGTGGAGCACCATTCCGTCGCGAACCTGTTTGCTCGCGTGGATGTAATCCGGATCGGCCGCCCACATGAAATCATGCACATTCGGGGCGAGGAAGCGCCAGGTGAGTTTGGGAGATGCCGGACGTTTCACAGGTACGCCTGCTGTCTCGTAGCCATGACCGATCTCCTGGGGATTTTGGAGATATCCTGTTCCTCCGATGACGTAGCTGCTGTCGATCGTGATGTTCACAGCGAAGTCGCCCCATACACCATAGAACTCCCGGGCGATGTAGGGCGTTGGGTGCCAGCCTTCGTAGTCGTATTCGCAGAGTTTCGGATACCACTGGGCCATGCTAAAGCGCACACCTTCGGCATTATCGCGGCCGCTGCGACGGATCTGAACGGGTACCTGCGCTTCGAAATCCAGGTCCAGGACCACTTTCGACCGGGGGAGCACCGGTTTATCGAGGATCACCTTCAGGATGGTCTCGTGCTCTTCGAGGCGCTGGGCCTTCCCGTTCATTTTCAGAGAGGTCACGCGCTGATAGCCGATCTCATCAGGCTGTAATTTGGAGATGCGATCCCTTACGCGTGCATCCCAGTCGTTACGTCCGCCGACCACTTTCTTACCCAGTTCGAGGCTGCGGGCATCCATCATACTGCCGGGCTGGAAGGCATTCCAGTAGAGATGGAAGTACAGTACCTTGAGGGTATCCGGGGAGTTGTTCCAGTATTCCAGATTCTGTTTTCCGGAGAACCGGTTGGCCCCGGCGTCGACATCAACGTCCATTTTATATTTGACGCGTTGCTGCCAGCGATCGGTCTGCGCTTGCGTCAGACTGCTGATCGCGACTGCGCAGAGGAGTAAAAGCCGCTTGTACATGTGAAAGGGTTTTCTGCAAAATACAAAAACCCTGCGAGGCTTCGCGACCAATCATCCGCTATGTGAGGGTACTTGCCGATGCCGGTCGGATCATTTATAGCCGCTGCCGGATGCGCGCGACGGTTTCCGTCTTCCAGGACGCAAAATCTCCGGCGATGATGTGCTGCCTCGCTTCTCGGACAAGCCAGAGATAGAAGGCCAGATTTTGCACGCTGGCGATCGTGTAGGCCAGGTATTCCTTTGCTTTGAACAGGTGCCGGAGATAGGATTTCGAGTAGTACTGGCTGGTCTCGCAGGGGATGCCCGGATCGATCGGGGAGAAGTCACGCTCCCATTTCTTATTGTCGATGTTGATGACGCCTTCTGTGGTGAAGAGCATGGCGTTGCGTCCGTTGCGGGTCGGCATGACGCAGTCGAACATGTCGACCCCGAGGGAGATGCATTCAAGGATATCCCAGGGGGTGCCGACGCCCATGAGGTATCTGGGCTTGTTCGACGGGAGATGGCGGCAGCAGAGTTCTGTGAATTCGTAGATCATCGGCGTCGGCTCACCCACGCTGAGGCCGCCGATGGCATTGCCGGGCGCGTCCTTCGAGGCGATGTATTCGCAGGAGATCTTCCGCAGATCTTCATAGGTGCCGCCCTGCACAATCGGGAACAGATTCTGCGTATATGCATAACGGTTATCTGTGTCTGAAAACCGTTGGATACAGCGGTCGAGCCAGCGGTGCGTGAGCTCCATCGACTTCTTAACATAAGCATATTCGGATGGATAGGGCGGGCATTCGTCAAAGGCCATGATGATATCCGCCCCGATGCTGCGCTGGATGTCCATGACGGATTCCGGTGTGAAGAGATGCCTCGACCCGTCGATATGACTCTGGAAGACGACGCCCTCTTCGGTGATCTTCCGGCTGGCGGCCAGGGAGAAGACCTGATAGCCGCCGCTGTCGGTCAGGATGGGGCGGTCCCAGTGATTAAACCTGTGCAATCCACCCGCTTCTTCCAGGGTCTGCAGTCCGGGCCGCAGGTACAGGTGATAGGTATTCCCGAGGATGATACGGGCATCGACTTCCTCCGCCAGCTGACGCTGCGTCACGGCCTTTACACTTCCGGCCGTGCCGACGGGCATGAAGATCGGCGTAGGGATAGCTCCGTGATCGGTTTGGATGAGACCTGCGCGGGCGGCAGTCCCGGAATCGGTATGCTGGAGGTCGAAGCTGAGTCGGGGCATGGTCGCAAGTTACATCAGTACAGCCTTTTCAGGGCAGAGTAGGGAGATGCATACGGATGAATGCCTAAATTTGCGCCACATGAAGAAGCTCGACCGCTACATATTGCGCCAGTTCCTGTCGACCTTTTTCTTTTCGATCGTGCTGCTGACCGTGATCTCGACGGTGATCGACCTCAGTGAACGGACGGATGATTTCGCCCGATCGGGACTCACCACCCGTCAGATCATCGAACAGTACTATTTTGGATTCGTGCCATATATCATGGCGATGCTCTTCCCGTTGTTCGTTTTCATCTCCGTGATCATGTTCACCTCGAAGATGGCGAACCGGACCGAATTTGTGGCGATACTGGCCAGTGGCATCAGTCTGAAGCGCATCCTGCGGCCTTATATGATCGGTGGCATCCTGCTCGCCGGGATCCTTTGGTGGGGGTACCTGGATCTTATTCCACGCGCCAACGATATCCGTGCCACTTTCGACCTTAAGTATCTGCGTACCGGACCGATGGCACAGGGGCCATCCAACAGTTATTATATGCGGGTGGACTCTTTCTCCTACTGCGGCATCCGCTATTACGACACCGTGAGTAAGAACGGGGGCGGCTTTTTCATGGAGACGATCCGCGGAAACCGCATCACATACAACCTTCGGGCCGATAACATCATGTGGGATACGGCCAAGAAGGACTGGCGGCTCACAGGTGTGGTAGAGCGGAAGGTTGACAGCATGGGCGAACGGGTGGCCTATTATCCGGAAGTGCACCGGAGGTTCAGCTTCAGGCCGGCGGATCTGCGGAGGGATGATTTCATGCAGGCAAGACTCACTTCTCCGGAATTGCGACGTATGATCGAGTTGGAACAGCTGCGGGGATCGGAAACGGTGAAGGACCTGACCATGGAATATGCGAAACGAACATCGACTCCGGTGTCTGTGATCATCCTGACCCTGATCGGGGCCATCCTCGCCTGCCGGAAGATACGCGGCGGCAGCGGGATGCATCTGGCCTGGGGGATCGTCATATGCTCCGTTTTCATCCTGGCGGACCGCTTTTCGACCATCTTTTCCACCAAGGGGGACCTAAATCCCTATATCGCGGCCTGGATCCCAAACGTCATCTTTACCCTGGTCACCGGATGGCTGTACCGCCAGTCACCCAAATGATGACTAAACACAACTTTAACCATCATCTCTTGTTGCGAAGCCGGGCATTGTCATACCTTTGAAGGAAGGCAGCAATGTCCTTCACATCGGGATCGTCCGTTATGCCAAAGGTGATTTAAACCGGGCGTTTCCTGATTTCATTCAGAAATTCCAACGATCATGGGCATCATCAAGGAAAGGTTCAGGAAGAAGGCAGACGAGGTCTCTGCAGAGATCAAGGAGATCCTCAAGACACACGGGAGCAAGAAGATCGGAGAGGTTACCCTTGCCCAGGTTTACCAGGGGATGCGCGGGATCACGGGACTGGTATCCGAGACATCCCTGCTCGATGCGAATGAAGGCATCCGTTTCCGGGGTTATTCGATCCCGGAATTGCAGGCCAGCCTCCCGAAGGTGAAGGACGGTAGTCAGCCACTGCCCGAGGGCCTCTTCTACCTGATGCTCCTGGGCACACTGCCGACGGAAGAGGAAGTGAACCACGTGACGTCCACCCTCCAACGTCGTTCGCATGTACCCAATTATGTGTTTGATACGATCGAATCCCTGCCGGTGAACGCACACCCAATGACGCAGTTCGTCGTTGGCATTATGGCGCTGCAGACCCAGAGCTCCTTCGCCAAGCGCTATGCCGAGGGTATGTCCAAGAAGGATTATTGGGAGGCTACATACGATGACGCCCTCGATCTGATCGCCCGACTGCCCCGGATCGCCGCCTATATCTATCGTCGCAAGTACCGTAATGGCGACCATATCCAGCCCAACGGACTGCTCGACTGGTCAGGTAATTTCGCCCACATGATGGGATATGATGACGAGTCTTTCAAGGAACTGATGCGCTTATATATGACGATTCATGCCGACCATGAAGGCGGCAATGTATCGGCCCATACGACCCACCTCGTGGGGTCTGCCCTCAGCGATCCCTTCCTCAGTTTTGCGGCCGGCATGAACGGACTGGCGGGTCCGTTGCACGGACTGGCCAACCAGGAAGTGGTCAAGTGGATCTTCGAAATGCGCGAACAACTCGGTGTCGATCTGCCTTCCAATGAGCAGATCGAGCAGTATGTCCGCAAGACCCTCAGTGAAGGGAAGGTGGTGCCTGGTTACGGACATGCCGTCCTCCGCAAGACCGACCCGCGCTTCACCGCTCAGATGGAATTCGGTCGTCAGCACATGCCGGATGATGCGCTGGTGAACACGGTATGGCGGATCTATGAAGTCGTGCCGCCGATCCTGAGCTCCCTCGGCAAGGTGAAGAATCCCTGGCCGAATGTGGATGCCCACAGCGGGGCCCTGCTGGTGCATTACGGAATGGTCGAATACGAGTTCTATACGGTCCTCTTCGGCGTGAGCCGCGCCCTGGGTGTCCTCGCCAGTCTATGCTGGGATCGGGCACTGGGTATGCCGCTGGAGCGTCCCAAATCCGTCACCACCGAGCTGGTCAAACTATGGTTGGACGGTAAGGATGAGATCTGGGAAGGATGAACTGATCCGAAATCAATCGAAAATAATCGAAAGCCGGTCTGATGGTCAGATCGGCTTTTTTCATGCCCTTACTTTCTGAACATCACATAAACAGCTGCCAGCAGCAGGGCGAAGCTGAGCAAGTATCTGGGGTGAAAGGGTTCGCGCAGGTAGAGCATGGCGAAGGCGGTGAAGACGACCAGGGTCACAACCTCCTGGGTCATCTTCAGCTGGAAGCCGGACATCCCGCTGACGGCTCCATACCGGTTGGCCGGTACCATGAAGCAGTATTCTATGAAGGCGATGCCCCAGCTGATCAGGATGGCCTTCCAAAGCGGGATTTCCTTGAATTTGAGGTGCCCGTACCAGGCGAAGGTACCATGAATAAGGCTCCGAAAATAAGGTTATTCCCGGAGCCTCTTTTCATATCGTAACCGCCTCAGGATTCAGCCTGGGCAGGCAGCAGGTGTTCTTCGATCACTTCCTTGAACACCTTCTTCGGGAAGGCGCCCGGCTGCATCATCGGCATGCCGTTCTGCGGTATAAAGAGGAAGGTGGGGATGCTCTGGATGCCGAAAACAGCGGAGAGTTCCTGTTCCGCGTCCGTGTTCACCTTGTAAATGGTGAGCCTGCCGTCATATTCCTTCGCCAGTTCCTCGAGCACAGGTGCCACCGCCTTGCAGGGACCGCACCAGTCGGCGTAAAAGTCGATGATGGCCGGGGTGGTCCCCAGATAGTTCCATTCCTTATCGGTTTCGTAGTTGAATATCTTCTCCTTAAAGTCAGCTGTCGTCAGGGTTATCGTGTGCATGTGATGATGTTTGAAGCAAAGGTCTGATAAATCAACCGGTCCGGGGGTGACTAATATTACACGGCACTCTCCTGAGTAGTCATTTTCAATATTTACGATATTCTTTGATTATTTATTTTTACTTTCATATCTCTAAAGTCTTTACAGATGCTGGCGCATATCCGCAGAGAAAAGATACTGGAATTGCTTCGGGAAGATGGTTCGGCCAAGGTGCTGGACCTGGCCCGGATCTTCAAGGTGACGGAGGTGACGATCCGTCAGGATCTGGAGAAGTTAGAGAGGGAGGGATGGGTGATCCGGGAGCATGGAGGTGCCTATCTGAAGGATATGCCCGATCAGGTGCAGGCGTTTTCGCTGGCGCATCAGGATCACCTGGACAAAAAGGCGCTGATCGCTGAGAAATGCATGGAGTTCATCGAGCCGGGGGATACGATCATCCTGGATGCGGGGTCAACCACCACGGAGATCGCAAAGAAATTGAGGGGGATGCGCCGGTTGACGGTCATCACCAATGCCGTGAACATCGCGCTGATTCTGGGGGCGGAGCCGGGGATCGAGGTCATCGTCACAGGCGGAGAGTTCAAGCCACCAACGCTGTCGCTCACCGGTCAAAAGGCCGCGGACTTTTTTAAAGGGCTGCATGTGCAGAAGTTATTTCTGGCCACCGCGGGCATCTCCCTGAAGGCGGGGCTCACCTATCCGAGCATCAGCGACCTGGTCGTGAAGCGGGCGATGATCGAAGCGGCTGAAACGACCTACCTGGTGGCGGACTCCACCAAAATGGGGAAGGCGGCCTTCGCCAGCCTGGGTGCCTTGTCGCTGATCGACTACATCATCACCGACGCGGGCATCGACGCCCGGCATCGTCAGGTGATGCAGGACAATGATATTGAACTGATCATCGCGCAGTGAACCATCCCTGCGCAGTAAAACGAATACATCAAAAAGGATATGAAAGCAAAGAACCCGCAGACGCTTGGCGTCGTCATTGGCAATCGAGATTTCTTCCCGGATAAGCTCGTGGCGGAGGCCCGCATCGAGATCCTGAGCCTTTTCGAAGATATGGGCATCTCTGCCGTGCTGCTGAGTGATGCCGACTCAAAACTCGGCGGGGTGGAAACCTTCGCTGAAGCGCAGAAATGCGCCGCCCTGTTCCGCCGACATGCCGACCAAATTGATGGCATCCTGGTGGTGCTGCCCAATTTCGGGGATGAGAAGGGCGTGGCCGAGGCAATCAAGTTGTCGGGCTTGCAGGTGCCGGTGCTGGTGCAGGGATATCCAGATGATCTGGGCCGGATGGACGTTGTCAACCGCCGGGATGCCTGGTGCGGGAAGATCTCTGTCTGCAATAATCTCTATCAGTTTGGTATCAAATATTCATTGACAACGAAGCACGTGGTGCATCCGACGGATGCTTCCTTCCGGGCTGACCTGCATGACTTCCTGGGTGTCTGCCGCGTCGTGAAGGGTATGCGCAGCGTGCGGATCGGTGCGGTCGGTGCGCGCCCGGGTGCCTTCAATACGGTGCGTTACAGCGAAAAGATCCTCCAGCGGCACGGCATTTCGGTAACGACGGTCGACCTCAGTGAGATCCTCGGGAATGCGAACAAGCTGACGGCGGATGACGCTTCGGTGAAGGCGAAACTCGAGCAGATCCATGCCTATACTTCGACGGGGGCCACGCCACCTGACCGACTGGTGCAGATCGCCAAACTCGATGTGGTGCTGGGGGATTTCATGCAGGAGCATGCGCTGGACGCCACCGCCATCCAGTGCTGGACTTCTTTGCAGAAGAACTATGGCTGCAATGTTTGCACCAATATGAGTATGATGAGCGAGAACATGCTGCCATCGGCCTGCGAAGTGGATGTGACCGGAACACTGAGCATGTATGCCATGCAACTCGCCAGCGGCACACCATCTGCGCTGGTGGACTGGAACAACAACTATGCAGACGACGAAAGCAAGTGCGTACTCTTCCATTGCGGGAACTGGGCCAAGTCATTCCTGCCGGATATCTCGATCTCGACGGCCCCGATCCTGGGTACCAGCGTGGGTACGGAGAACACCTTCGGCGCACTCGATGGCCGAACTCCGGCCATGCCGCTGACATTCGGGCGCATCAGTACGGATGATTGTAAGGGTGTCATCAAAGCATATGTAGGCGAAGGCGATCTGACCGATGATCCGCTGGAAACCTTTGGCAACCGGGCCGTCGCGCAGATCCGGGATATGCAGGGGCTCATGCAGTACGTCTGCCGGAACGGCTTCGAGCACCATGTGGTGATGAATGCCAGTCGAACGGCCGGGATCCTGAAAGAAGCCTTCTCCAACTATCTCGGATGGGAGACTTACCATCACGCATAACCGAAGTGGATGCATCCCGATCAACTCATTGAACGATCTGCGCATTACCGCAGGCATCTGTTGTCGATCATCCATCATGCAGGAGCCGGGCATACGGGCGGCAGCCTATCCTGCATCGATATTTTGAATGTGCTGTATAACCGAATACTGGATGTTTCTCCGGAAACCTTTTCTTCGGTTAGTCGTGACCGTTATATTCAGAGCAAAGGGCATTGTGTGGAAGCGCTTTACGTGGTGCTGGCCGATCGCGGATTTTTTCCTGCTGAAGATCTGGATACCCTGTGCCGCTTCGGATCGCATTATATCGGACATCCGACACGAAAAGTGCACGGCGTGGAGCAGAACACCGGAGCGCTTGGTCATGGCTTGCCGATGGCCGTGGGCACCGCATTGGCTGGAAAGCTAGATCGGCGGGACTATCGCGTGTTCACGCTGCTGGGCGACGGAGAATTGCCGGAGGGTTCCAACTGGGAAGCCGCACTCACGGCATCACATTATCATCTTGATAACCTCTGTGCGATCGTTGACCTGAATGGTCTGCAGATCACAGGCCCCACGCGGGAGGTATGCGATACTCAGCCTTTGGCTGACAAGTTCCGCAGTTTCGGCTGGGCCGTCCGGGAGATCGACGGACACGACATCCATGCATTGACTGAGACCTTGGAGGCCATTCCCTTTGAGCCAGGGAAGCCATCCGTTGTGATCGCGCATACAGTCAAAGGAAAGGGCGTCAGTTTCATGGAAAACAACATCAAATGGCATCATGGCGTACCGGATGCACAACAATACGCACGGGCGATGGAAGAGCTCGGGGCTGGTAACACATTTGCAGGATGAGTGCGCAACCCATGGCATCGCCGGCGGGATGGATGCCCAACCAGGATGTCTTTGCAAGAACCCTGATGACGCTGGCGGAGTACGATGACCGTATCACGGTGGTGACTACCCGAAACAGATCGTCGAAGTGGGCATTGCGGAACAGAATCTCGTGGGTGTTGCTGCCGGTCTCGCCTCCTGTGGCAGAAAGGTATTTGCCGTATCACCCGCCTGTTTTCTGACGGCCAGGTCGCTGGAACAGATCAAGAATGATGTCGCCTATTCCGACAACCCCGTGACCCTGGTGGGCATCAGTGCCGGGGTGAGTTACGGGCCGCTGGGCAGCACGCATCACAGTCTGCACGACCTGGCTGCACTGCGTGCGATCCATAATCTGACCATCGTGGTGCCGGGGGATAATGTTGAGACGGCAGCTGCGGTGGATGCTGCGGCCGGTTGCGGACATCCGGTGTATCTTAGGTTCGGCAAGAAGCCGATGCCGGGATCCTTGACTGGCGCGCCTTTGTCGGAATTCACATTCGGTAAAGGCCGCATCATTCGTGCGGGATCTGACGGGTCGATCATCGCCAATGGCGAGACCGTGCTGCCCGCATTGCAGGCCGCGGAAGCTCTCGCCGAACAGGGCATCTCACTGACTGTGGTCAGTATGCACACGGTGAAGCCGCTGGATACGGAACTGATCGATCGTTTGTCTGCCGACGGACGTCCGATGCTGACGGTCGAGGAGCACAGTGTGCACGGAGGGTTGGGAGAGGCCATCGCCGGTTGGCTGATGCAGCATCGCCGGCATCTGCCTTTTAAGATCATGGGATTGCCGGATGAATACACGGTGACCGGATCACAGCTGGAGATCTTCGGTCATTATGGCATCAGTAGCGAAGGTATTGCTGAGGCATTTCTGAGTTTGTTGGTCTAAATTAAATATAAGTTCATTTCCTGCCGATCAAATTGTGTTGCCAAATGAATATAAGGAATTTCATATTTATATTATTTTTTATACCTATCCTGTCGGGCTGTGGGTCAGCCAGGCGGGAGGGCCCGAGAAAGATGGCCGTGGTCGTATCCACGCTCAATAATCCCTGGTTTGTGTTTTTGGCAGAGACAGCGGCGGCCAAGGCAAAGTTGCTCGGCTATGAGGCCCGCATCTTTGATTCGCAAAACAATACGGCCTTAGAGCGGGATCATTTCGAAAACATCATCGTAGCAGGATATGATGCCATCCTCTTTAATTCCACGGACGCCGACGGGTCTGTGGCCAATGTCATACAGGCGAAGGAGGCTGGTATTCCGGTCTTCTGTATGGATCGGGAGATCAACTCGCTGACGGCGGCTACGGCGCAGATCCTGTCAGACAGTTATTCGGGTGCGGTGGCGCTGGGTCGTCATTTTACGCGTACGCTTGATCGTGAGGGAAAGTATGTCGAGATCCTCGGGCTGTGATTTTGACCGTAACAAGGCATTGGAAGTGATGGAGTCGATCCTGCAGGCGCATCCCGATATCCAGGGAGTTTTCTGCGGCAATGATGCGATGGCGATGGGTGCGTGGCAGGCCTTGGTATCCGCGGGTTTACAGGATAAGGTGCTCGTTTACGGATTTGACGGGGCGGAGGATGTGATCCGCGCGATCGGAGAAGGCAAGGTCACGGCCACGGGGATGCAATTCCCAAAGGTGATGGCAGAACAAGCGGCCCTGTTTGCAGATGAATATGTGAAAGGCCGCCGGGATTTCCCCCAAAAGATTCCCGTGGCCGTGGAACTGGTCACAAAAGATAATATAAGTGACTACATCGCCTACGGAGAAAAATGAAAGCCATGAAAAGATATATTCCGACCCTGGCGGTCCTTGCACTGGTGGCTTTCACCGGATATCATTCCATTTATTTTCGGAAGCTCAGTACAATGAAGTCGGCGCAGACCGGAAGTTTCGATGCGGAGTCATTTGCGGAGCTTTTATGGTCCGGACCTGTAGCCGCTGCTGCTGACAGTGCCATCTCACTGGGTCGATTGATCGATGAAACGACTCTCGCAGGCCCGGCTGCATTGGATCGATACGCCCATGCGCTCGCGATCGGCAACCATCGATATGCGATGATATGCGCGAAAGGTATGGTGAAGGCACATGATGAAGCGGAAATCATTTTGACCGTACCGCATGCCGACAGCAGCATCGACATCAGGGTTGCGCTTGAATATGTTTACGGAAATGCCATCCGGGATGCATCCGCTGCGGTGGAGGTGAAGGATTTTCCGAATAGTTCCGATCTGTCGGCCATTGCCGAAGCACTCAATCGCATCGTACGCAGTCGTGTGGTGGCGGCCTTCAAAAAGGATAATCCTGTGGGTCAACGGCTGGAAGTGACCGGTGCGGTTGAGCTGCATCGTGCGCATATACGGTGGCAGGGGCTCGAGATCCATCCCGTTCGCATCACAAGGAAATGATCATGCTGAAGGCTATCAATATCAAAAAGTCCTTTGGCGGCGTCGCTGCGCTGGATGGCGTCAGTCTGACGCTGCATCCCGGAGAGGTCACGGCCATCCTGGGTGAGAACGGTGCGGGGAAGTCGACCCTCATGAAGATCCTCTCGGGGGTGCATGCAGACTATGAAGGAGAAGTGCGGATCGATGGGAAACCCTTCACCCTGGGGCATCCACGTGCGGCGGAGGCAGCAGGAATCGCCATCATCCATCAGGAACTCAACCTGGTGCCAGACCTGGATATTGCAGCCAATATCTTCCTGGGCCGGGAGCCCGTGAATCGCTGGGGGATCCTGGATCGATCGGCCATGCGTAAACGTTGTCAAAGTCTTTTGCAGCAACTGGGACTGGATACAGACCCTGATCGATCGGTAGGTGACCTGAGGGTCGGGGAGCAGCAACTCGTGGAGATCGCAAAGGCATTGCATCTCGAAGCTTCCGTGATCATCATGGACGAGCCCACGTCTGCGTTGAGCGACCGGGAGACAGAAAGGTTGTTCCATATCATCCGTTCCTTGCGGGCGGAGGGTCGTACGATCGTGTACATCTCCCATCGTTTTGATGAGATCTTCTCCCTGGCAGATCGTTATGTGGTTTTACGGGACGGGCGCTCTGTAGGGGATGGTATGATCCGGGATGCCGATGCGGATGCACTCATCCGGATGATGACGGGCCGCGCATCCGTAGCGACCAGGTCCGAAGGTCGTTCGGATGCTGGAGAAGTCCGTTTGCGTGCGAACGGTCTTTGTCTGCAGTCGCCTGAGAAAGGCAGGCCCGATCTGCTCCAAAACATCACTTTTTCGATGCATGCGGGAGAAGTCGTTGGCCTTTATGGCCTGATGGGTGCAGGCCGCAGTGAGCTGCTGGGTGCACTGTTCGGGTGCTACAAATTTCGTGTAACCGGAACCGTTAGTATCGATGGTCAGGATGTGCGCATAACATCTCCGGCGGATGCGGTTACCCATGGCATAGCGATGGTTCCGGAAGACCGAAAGATCCAGGGGATCTTTCCGGAAGAAGACATCCGTACGAATCTTTCTATGGCGGTGCTGGGCCGGATATCGGGGGCTTTGGGGCTGGTCGATGCGAAGCGGGAGGTGACTCTTTCCGATGGGATGGTCGGTCGGCTTGCTGTCCGGGCATCTTCCGATCGGCAGCGCATATCCACCCTGAGTGGTGGCAATCAGCAAAAGGTCATACTCGGTCGCTGGCTGGCGACGAAGCCCCGCATATTGTTACTGGATGAGCCTACACGGGGGATCGACGTCGGGGCGAAGGCGGAGATCCATGCACTCATCAGGAGTCTGTCGGCTGAAGGCGTCGCTGTGCTGGTGGCATCCTCTGAAATGCCGGAGATCTTGACCTTGTCGGATCGAGTGCTTGTGCTCTCAGCAGGCCGGCTGATGGCGGATATCCCCGTGGCGGAGGCCGATGAACAGGTCATCCTTCGGTTTGCACTTCCTCAAAAATTGTCAACATGACTGATATGCTTCAGAACCGGCCACTTCGTTGGCAGCAGGTCCGTCCGCTCATCGCACTGTTCATCCTCTGTCTGGCGCTGGGCTTGACTTCCGATCGTTTTCTCACGCCGGCCAATGGCCTGAATGTATTGAGGCAGATCTCCGTGAACGTATGCATCGCGACGGGGATGACGCTGGTGGTCCTGACGGGCGGGATCGATCTGTCTGTTGGCTCGGTGCTTGCCTGTTGCGGAGCCTTGTCGGCGGGCTTGCTCACGCGCGGAATTTCTTTGCCCGCCTTCGATCTGTTTGTTGGCTTCACGCTGACGGGTGCGCTGCTGGCCGCAGTGCTGGCCGGATCCGCCTTCGGTTATTTCAACGGATGGATGGTGACCCGGTTCCGGGTGCCTCCTTTTGTGGCGACCCTGGCCATGCTGACCATCGCCCGGGGGATGACCATGCTGTACACGGAAGGTCATCCGATCAGTCAACTTGGCACAGGCTTCGCTCATCTTGGTTCCGGCAGCTGGGCAGGTTTGCCCGTTCCCGTATGGATGGCGGTCTTGGTGGTGCTGGCAGCCCATATCATCACCAGAAAAACACGTATGGGCCGTTACATCTATGCCATCGGAGGCAATGAAGAGGCAGCCAGGTTGTCGGGCATCCATATTTCGCGTGTAAAGAACAAGGTGTACGCCATCGCCGGAGGTTTGGCGGCGTTGGGTGGCCTGATCGTCACGGCCCGGTTGGATTCTGCACAACCCAATGCAGGCACGGGCTATGAGTTGGATGCCATTGCCGCGGTAGTGATCGGCGGCACTTCGCTCAGCGGCGGACGGGGCAGTGTGGCAGGCACGGTGATGGGCGCCGTGATCATCGGTGTGCTCAACAATGGGCTGGTGTTATTGAATGTATCTCCATTTTGGCAACAGGTAGTGAAGGGATCGGTCATCCTGCTGGCGGTGATCGTTGACCGGATGGGCAACCAGCGAAAAGACTGAACGATCTCATGAAAAATAAATATATCCTCGCGATTGATCAGGGCACGAGTTCCACCAAGACGCTGATCTTTGATCAGAAGGGCAAGGTCATGGCCAGGGGTACAGAGCCGTTGGTGACAAGTTATTTGGATGGAGGCCTGGTAGAACAAGATCCCCGCGGGATCTGGGAGAATGTTCGTTCATCTGCGAACAGGTGTCTTTGGGATTTCAAGTCGAAGGGATTCGATCCGGCCGACATATCGGCTATCGGGATCTCCAATCAGCGCGAAACCTTTGTGATCTGGGATGCCGCCGGTCGTCCGCTTCATCCGGCGGTGGTCTGGCAGTGCAAGCGTTCGGTGTCGATCTGTCAGGATCTGCGAGCGGCTGGTTTGGAGGAACTTGTCCGCGCGCGGACGGGTCTCATCATCGATCCATATTTTTCCGCGACCAAACTCAAATGGCTGAAGGATCATGTGGCATCGATCCGAGCGTCGATCGATGCAGGGGAAGCCTATTTTGGTACGATCGACAGCTGGCTGCTGCATTGTATGACAGAGGGCCGGGTGCATGCGACGGATCATTCCAATGCATCCCGCACATTGATGTTTGATATTCATCATCTGCAATGGGATGAGGAGTTGATAGCGGCTTTTGGGTTGAAAGGTATTCGTTTGCCGGAGGTGCGACCTGGTGCGGATCATTTTGGGTATACTGACCTTGGTGGCCTCCTTCCATGTAGGGTACCCGTCACCGGTATGTTGGGGGATTCTCATGCGGCTGCCTTTGGGGAGTGTTGTTTTTCAGCCGGCGAGGCGAAGGCCACGCTGGGCACGGGTTGCAGCATATTGATGAACATCGGTGAGCGACCGATGCCTTCGAAGAACGGGATGGTGACCACCATCTGTTGGAGTACGCAGGAAAAGGTTTGCTATGCCTACGAGGGGGTGATCGTGTCTTGCGGTTCGACCTTGAAGTGGTTGAGTGAAACGCTCAAACTCTTTGGAGATCTGCGACAGACGGAAGCCATGGCCCATGCAGTCTCTGACAGCGGCGGTGTGGTGTTGGTGCCGGCGTTCAGCGGACTCGGGTCGCCGCACTGGCAGGCAGATCGCAGGGCCTCGATCACGGGCATCGGATTTGAAACCACCAAGGAACACATTGTTCGGGCCGCGCTTGAATCGATCCCCTATCAGATCCGGGATGTCATTGATGCGATGGCCGCAGATGCGGGCATCCGTCCGGGTATCTTGAAAGTGGATGGCGGCATCACGGCGAACACTTTTGTGCTGCAGTTCCTGGCGGATCTGTTGGAGCGTCCGGTGGATATGATCGGCATGCCCGATGTGTCGGCTATGGGTGCGGCGTTCATGGCGGGATTGGGTGCAGGGGTTTATGCGGATACAAGTGTTTTTCGCGGGATGAGCTGCGTTCAGGAACGTATTGAGCCGAAGGCAGCGCCGATGGTCATGGAAGGGTATGCTCGCTGGCGAAGGGAGTTATTTTCAGGATCGGGTCAACACATTGAAATTGCATATAAATGAAAGTGATTTCCAAGTGCTTAAGCTTTCTGATACTTTTTTTGTTGCAGGGATATTCTATCTTTTCTCAGGTAAAGATGGTCGAACGCTGGGGCGTATTCGAGTGGTCGAAGCGCGTGGCGCCGATCGGGAATCCCTTCACGGATGTCAGGGTGCATGGCATCTTTACAATGGGGAACAAGTCTGATACTGTTCCCGGATTCTACGACGGTGATGGAGTCTTTCGGATCCGATATATGCCCGGAACGCCCGGTATCTGGACCTTTCGGACGATGAGCGATATGCCGGCACTCAATGGATCGTCGGGTCGTTTCAATTGCATATCCCCATCCACGGGGAATCATGGGATGGTAAAGGTCAACCCTCCTCATCAATTTAAATATGAAGACGGAAAGCCCTGTCATCCTTTTGGTACAACCCTTTATTCATGGACGCATCAGGGAGATTCACTGGAGCACATCACACTGAAGACCCTGTCACGCACACCTTTCAACAAGGTGCGCATGTGCATATTCCCCAAGCGTTACGACTGGTGCGAGAACGAGCCGGTTTTCTATCCCTACGTTCGAAAGCCTTCGCCGGCGGGCACTTTCGCATGGGACTACACCCGATTTGATCCCGCATTTTTCCAACACCTGGAGCAGCGCATCATTGAATTGGGGAAGATGGGTGTGGAAGCCGATCTCATCCTCTTTCATCCATACGACAAGGGCCACTGGGGATTCGACCGCATGGATCATGCGGCGAACATCACCTATCTGCGATATGTAATGGCCAGGCTGTCGGCCTATCGGAACGTGTGGTGGTCGGTCGCCAATGAGTTCGATCTGGTCAAAACGAAACAGTTGTGGGAGTGGGACAGTTATGTGGACCTGCTTCACAAAGAGGATCCATACGGACACCTGATTTCCGTTCACCATTCGATGGAGTACTACGATGTACGCCGGCCTGGGATCACCCATGCGAGCATCCAGAATGGCAGTCTGGTCGAGAATTTCGGCCGCGCCGGTACCCTTCGGGATGTCTATGGCAAGCCGGTCATTTATGATGAAGTAGGGTATGAGGGAAATACCCCCCGCCGTTGGGGTAATCTGAAAGCAGAGGAACTGGTGCATCACCACTGGCAGGGCATCCTGGCCGGTACGTATGTGACGCATGGGGAGACCTATCTGGACCCGAATGATGTGATCTGGTGGGCACGCGGCGGCGTCTTGAAAGGCCAGAGCCCGGAGCGTATCGGTTTTTTACGCAGGATGATCGATACGACCGGCACCTTCGATTACATCGACAAGTGGCGGAATGATCATGTGTCCATTTCGTCAGACCGCCGTCATATTTTGATCTATTTTGGCAGGGAGCAGCCTGCTGCATGGAAGTTTGAACTGCCGGCCAAGACTGGATTGCCGGATGGTACTCGTTTTCGGGCTGAAGTGATCGATTCATGGGCAATGACCAAAGCGGCTATTCCTGCCGTGTTTCGATTGAAAAAGTCAGGTGATTATACCATTGAAGATGCAGATGGTGCTGACATTCCCCTGGGCGGTAAACCATATCTTGCTATCCTGCTGACCCGGGTAGATTGACCCGGTCGATCGGATCTGTCTTTGAAACATAGCGATCTTCAATCATTTTCTTTCTGCATATGTTCAGATCTATTGGTCTATCATTCGCTGCTGTTCTCTATGCGACAATTTCATTTGCCCGCCCATCGATCCCCAGTCTGTTTTCGATCGTCATCAGGTCATACTAACGGTGCCGGATACCCTCGGATCGCTCAGTGTGGGCAATGGCAGATTTGCCTATACCTGTGATGTTACCGGCCGTACATGGGCTGGACACGGCGGTGATGGGACGTACCCTGGATCTGGTGAAACGCGTGTGGGACTGGGATGAGACCTGGGGTTGGGACTATCCAATGATGGCGATGACGGCCGCGCGGCTGGGTCGGGGAGAAGATGCCGTGTCAGCCTTGTTGATGCCGGAGCGCACGAACACCTATTTGCGCAATGGCCACAATTATCAGGATGGTCGTTTGACGATCTATCTCCCGGGCAATGGCGGCCGGCTCAGTGCCCTGGCATTGATGTGCACGGGTGGAGAAGGGCAGGGGGCGGAGCTTCCCGGGTTTCCAAAGGATGGACGCTGGAAGGTGCGATATGAGGGATTGAGCGGGGTGTTTTAATGCAGTACGATGTTAAACGTAGGAAGATTAGTCAGTGAAGTCAATTGCACGCTTTTCAATTTAGGCCGCAGCAGTTCAACATTCAAGACATTCGATGATTTTTCTGATTGACTAAAGTCAATCGTTCCATACTTTTTGAAAGACCACACTTCTTTAAAATTGATAACACATCATTGATACCTTTCGGTGGATGTTTCAGTCGACTTGACTGGGTCTTCAGTGCATCAAAGCATTTCTGTTGATGCTGTTGGATCAGTTCAACAATGAAAATATCCGGATGGGTTGACCTGATTCCAAACCTTTCGATTTTTTCTGCAGGGAAATCACGAACATTGAACGTAACAATATCTTGTGCATTGGCAATGATTGCTGCCGCTAAAACATGCCTGTCTTCCCTGTCGGGAAGATCAAGATCCCTGATCTTATGTTTGTAGTGTATGATATTTGCATCCGGAAATGCATCATTCATTACATGTTTAGCTGACAGGAGGCTTTGTATGCTGATATCCTTTCGTTGTCGGATCAAATTTCTGATCCATTCGTCATGAATATCATCCGTCCATTTGGGAAAGTAAAGGGATTGTTCAGCCAGGTGCAGCAGATAGTCTCTTACAGGAGCCGGATAAAGTACATTAGCATCTAAAACAGCCATTTTCATGAATGGCTGCAATTTCAATATCCCAGGTCAAGTTTCTGTGCCTGTTTAGTCAGAAACTTAAGTTGTTTTTCTCTTTTTTTTGCGATTTTTTTCTCGTATTCTCTTAGATCATTCAAAGAAATTCTTCTGTGAGCACCCACCATTTTGAATGGTATCTCGCCGCCTTCAAGCAGTTTTACTACGTGAGGCCTCGATACATTCAGTATCAGGGCAACCTGTTGCGTGGTCAATGAATCTTCGGTCGGAACGATCGTGATGGATTTGCCGTTGTCCATCAACTCGAGCATCTTTTGCAGTAATGAGAAAGCCTTCGGTGAAATTTCCAAATACTCGTCTTTGTCTTGTAATTTAATCTGAACGTGTTTGCGCTTACTACTAAGCGGACGAACCCTAGGGTTCTCTGTTATGGACGAGAGCTTTTTTTCCGGTAAAGGCTTGCCTTCTTTAGTTTGTGATGTTGCATACCTATTCATCTCTCATGCTTCAGATGCAAAGATACGCAAACGAAATAAACGAAACATATTGTACTCTATAAACTGAAATAGATGGAGGTGAGAGGCATGTCACGTCCACTCATTTCTTCACCACCATCTCTTCTTTCATCAAAAAGTCATATTTCCCCGATCCGATCTCCACGACCACGCGGCCGGCCTCTACGCCGATCACCCTGATCTCTTTTGCCATGGTAATGACACGTCCGCTTTCCACCACTTCGTCTGCTTCGACAACAGGCAGGTGCACGCGCGCTGTGGTATTGGCAGGCACAGTCACGGATACGACCAGTGCACCCTCTTTCAGTTTCCAACCGGAGGCGGACTTGCCGTAATTGGTTTCCAGGGTGGCTTCGGCATGGGTGAGTTTGCCACCGAGATGAGGTTTTATGACCAGTCGCTTGTAGCCCGGGACTTCTTCATCCGTGTCGAGTCCGGCCACTACGCGGTACATCCAGTCGCCGATGGCGCCATAAGCGTAGTGGTTGAAGGAGTTCATAGAGGGCACTTCAAAACTTCCGTCCGGCTTGATACCATTCCAGCGTTCCCAGATCGTCGTGGCGCCCATCTTCACGGGATACAGCCAGGACGGATAGGTCTCCTGCATGAGCAGGTTGAAGGCCACGTCTGTATGACCGAATCGGGAGAGGACAAAACAAATATAAGGCGTGCCCAGAAAGCCCGTGGTGATATGGTTTCCGTAATTTTTTACATTTTCTGCCAGCCGGTCTGCCGCCTGCTGCCGCAGGTGTTCGGGCAGCATGTCGAAATGCAGCGCCAGCGTGTAGACCGTTTGTGTGTTGGAGGATACCCGTCCGTTGGGAGAAACATATTCGCGGTTGAAGGCGTCCCTCACCCGGTTCAGTAATTGTTCATAATAGACGATGTCTTTAGCGTTGCCGAGCACTTTGGCAGTTTTGAGCATGAGCGCTACCGAGTAGCCGTAGAAGGCCTGTGCCAGCAGGTGTTTATCCGAAACAGCTGCGCGACCGGAGTTATCATCTCCCATGGTGTAGAACAGCCAGTCCCCGAAATGGGAGCCCGTATTCCAGAGGTCGTTCTTCGATTGTTTCTCCATGTAGTCGACCCACGCCTTCATGCTTTCATACTGATCCTCGAGGATGCGTTTGTCGGCATAGGCAAGGTACATCGTCCAGGGAATGATGGTAGCCGCATCGGCCCATCCGCAGGCGGCGGCGTTTTTGTCCCCCAGTACATTCGGTACGACATGGGGTACGGCACCGTTGGGGAGCTGGTCTGCGCTCAGGTCCTTCAGCCATTTGGCGAAGAAACTATTGACGTTCATGTTGAAGGTAGCGGTACGTGCGAACGCTTGTGCATCACCTGTCCATCC
Source organism: Chitinophagaceae bacterium (assembly GCA_021299955.1). GTDB lineage: Bacteria > Bacteroidota > Bacteroidia > Chitinophagales > Chitinophagaceae > Pollutibacter. The sequence continues at coordinate 966 of JAJTFQ010000080.1, read as the reverse complement.
CAGCCGCTCATCGCGCTGTGGGCAGTCGGTCGGCACATCAAGAAAGTTGCCACGCTGCCCCCATTGGATATTATGTTGCAGCTGATCGATCAGTGCATTGGAGGAGTTAAAGGTACCTGTCGGCTGCATGTCTGAATACAACGCAATGGCTTCGAAATCCTCCGGACGGAGTGCACCTTCGTAGCCCTGGACCCGGATATACCGGAAGCCCTGGAAGGTGAAATGCGGCTCGAAGGTTTCAGTCCCCTCGCCGCTGAGGATATAAGTGTTTTCCTGTTTCGCGGAGCGCAGGTTGGTGGTGTAGAAATTACCGGCCTTGTCGAGTACTTCTGCATGGTGAATGCGGATCGTATCGCTTCGCTTACCCCTGACCGTTAGTTTTACCCATCCCACGAGGTTCTGTCCGAAATCGATCACTTTTTCTCCCACTGGCGTGGTGATCACCTTCAGCGGCTTGAAGGTCTCCTGCCGGCGTACGGATTCGTTGCGGGTGGACACGAGGGGGGGCGTCTTGTCGGTAAATGGCTTGACCCGCACCCATTGGCGGTCGTCGTAGCCGGGGCTGTCCCAACCTTTTTTGGTGAGCTGGTGGTCGATGGTTTCGCCGTTGTAGATCTCCGAATCTCTGATCTCTCCATCGGCAGATGTCCAGCTATCATCACTCAAGATCCGTTCGCGGCTGCCATCAGTGTATTCGATCTCGAGTTGGAAGCGCAGGGCGATCTCCTGGCCGTAGACATTATTCTGTCCGGGGAAGCCGATATAGCCCCGGTACCACCCGTTGCCCAGTATGGCTCCCACGACGTTATCGCCGGTTGAAAGCATGTCTGTGACATCATATGTCTGATATTGCACGCGCTTGCGATAGGCGGTCCATCCGGGCGTGAGGCAGGCGTCTCCCACCCGTTTTCCGTTGATGCGGGCCTCGTACATGCCCAGGGCGGTCACGTAGGCGGTAGCTTGTCT
>JAJTFQ010000079.1 GCA_021299955.1 Chitinophagaceae bacterium | reverse complement strand
CAACGACACCTTATGTCTATTACAGCACTTCCGAACATTGATTTCGCCCTGCCTTACAAGGTGAAAGATATCAGCCTCGCCGAATGGGGTCGCAAGGAAATCCGACTCGCTGAAGCGGAGATGCCCGGCCTGATGGCGCTTCGTACCGAATATGGTGCACAGCAGCCGCTGAAGGGCGCGCGCGTTGCAGGATGCCTGCACATGACCATCCAGACCGCCGTATTGATCGAAACCCTCGTTGCGCTCGGTGCGGAAGTCAAATGGAGCTCCTGCAACATCTTCTCCACGCAGGACCATGCCGCCGCAGCCATCGCCGCCGCAGGCATTGGTGTATTCGCATGGAAGGGACAAACCAACGAAGAGGCTGACTGGTGCATCGAGCAGACCTTGTTCTTCGGAGGCGCTGATCGTCCCCTCAATATGATCCTGGACGATGGTGGTGACCTGACCAACATGGTACTTGATAAATACCCCGAACTGGTCTCCCATGTAAAAGGTATCTCCGAAGAGACCACCACCGGTGTACACCGTCTGTATGAGCGCGTCGCCAAGGGTACCCTGCCCATGCCCGCGATCAACGTGAATGACTCCGTCACCAAGTCGAAATTCGATAATAAATATGGCTGCAAAGAATCTCTGGTAGATTCTATTCGCCGTGCTACGGACGTCATGCTCGCTGGCAAGGTCGCCGTCGTTGGCGGATATGGTGATGTAGGCAAGGGCTCCGCCGCCTCCCTCTCCGGCGCCGGCTGCCGGGTCATCGTCACTGAGATCGACCCGATCTGCGCCCTCCAGGCTGCCATGGACGGTTACGAGGTCAAGCGCATGATCGACGCTGTCGGGGAAGCCGATATCGTGGTCACCGCCTCCGGCTGCCGCGATCTGATCACCGCCAAGCATTTCCGGGCGATGAAGGACAAGGCCATCGTCTGCAATATCGGACACTTCGATATCGAGATCGATGTGGCATGGCTCAACCAGCATTATGGTCATACCAAGGACACCATCAAGCCTCAGGTGGACCTGTATGATATCGACGGCAAGGAGATCATCCTGCTCGCTGAAGGCCGACTGGTCAACCTCGGTTGCGCTACCGGCCACCCTAGCTTCGTGATGAGCAACTCCTTCACCAACCAGACCCTCGCCCAGATCGAACTCTGGAACAATCACCAGAACTACGAGAACAAGGTGTACGTCCTCCCGAAGCATCTCGATGAGAAGGTCGCCCGCCTGCACCTCTCCAAGATCGGTGTCGTGCTCGAGGAACTGACATCTGAACAGGAGGAATACCTCGGTGTGAAGAAGGAAGGCCCGTTCAAGCCGGAGCACTATCGCTATTGATCGTTGCAACAACATCTTCCCAGAAACCCCGGCCGTTTACGCCGGGGTTTCTTTTTTCATGACGAAGCCTGTTACCGGTCATCACTCCAAGACCGGCCGCTTATCTTTGCATCTAAGATCCCGCTCAAAAGCGCTTCAACCGAGGTATGACAAAACTCTCCGTCAACATCAATAAGATCGCCACGCTGCGCAACAGCCGGGGCGGCAGCAGCCCAGATGTGGTCAGGGCAGGCATCGACGTGCAAAGATTTGGCGCCGATGGCGTGACCGTGCATCCCCGACCGGATGAACGACATATCCGCTACCAGGATGTTCGCGACCTGAAACCGGTCATCACCACAGAATTCAACATCGAAGGGAACTGCCGCGAACCCAGGTTCGTGGATCTCGTACTGGAAGTACGCCCTCATCAGGTAACGCTGGTGCCCGATGCAGAGGGACAGATCACTTCGGACCATGGCTGGAATACCATCATCCATCGGGATTATCTCAAAGAGATGGTCGCTTTATTCAGGGATGCGGGTATCCGGGTATCCATCTTCTGCGACCCCGATCCGGCGATGGTGGCCGGTGCTGCAGAAACGGGTACCGACCGTATAGAACTCTACACGGAGGCTTATGCAAGGATGTATCCGGAAAACCCTGAAAAGGCGGTCCTCCCCTACCTGGAGGCAGCCCGGGAAGCTAAAAGGCTGGGGCTTGGACTGAATGCCGGACACGACCTGAGCCTGGAAAACCTCTCCTGGTTTTCCTCGACCATCCCTTGGCTGGATGAGATCAGCATCGGCCATGCACTCATTTGCGACGCGCTGTACTATGGCCTGGAAAATACGATCCAGATGTACAAACGCTGCCTCCACCCGGGCACTAATCCCTGACAGGGTCGAAGTCATTACCCGGGAAACAAGGACAATCGTCCCAGCCCCCCCACACAGGTGACCGGAAAAGCCGGAAATGCTACCATCACCATCAACTACAGCGCACCTTCCGTAAAGGGACGTAAAATTTTTGGCGATCTTGTCCCGTATGGTAAGATCTGGAGGGCCGGCGCCAATGAAGCCACCATCTTCGAGATCGACAGCGACGTGAAAGTTGAGGGGCAACCCCTGGCAAAGGGCAAGTACGGCCTCTTCACCATCCCCGGAGAAAGCGAGTGGACGATCGTTTTCAGCAAGACCTGGAACCAGTGGGGCTCCTATCGCTACAAGCAGGAGGATGATGCGTTGAGGGTCAAAGTGAAGGCGGGCAATTCAGCCGCGCTGACCGAAAAACTCACCTACGCCGTCAGCAACGGAAAAGTAACGCTCAAATGGGAAAATGCCGACGTTTCGTTCAACGTAAGCCAGTAATATACAGTTCAACAGACCTGATGGAAAGCCGGCCTTAGTGCCGGCTTTTTTCATGCGCCGGGGGCAAAGGCCCAGCCGAGGAAATCGGGAAAGCAACGTGCCCAGGTGGCCACATCATGACGTCCGTCGGAGAGTTCACGGTATCGGATATCACGGCCTGACCGGTAACCTTTGGCCTGCAGGATGGTGATCAAATCGCGGGTATCGTCGACGGAATCGATCACCCCATTCCCATTTCGGTCGGCTGTTTCATCCAGCATGCCTGCTTCAAAGTAGAATTTCAGCCAGGGAAATGCGCCACCGCTCCGGATGCGATCGTGGATGATGCGATCACGATCTTCGAGGTAATCGTCCTCCAGCGACCGGCTTCTCCACCATAGCGATCCGCTGAAAACGCCGATATGCCTGAATTCATGGGCATGGCACCAGGCGATGTCGAGGGCCGACAGACCACCCAGGGAAAAGCCGCAAATGGATTTATCCCGGAAATGATGACTTGCTGTACGACGGCGGATAAAGGGCAGCAATTCACGCATCACAAACTGGCTGTAGTCGCGGGCACGGACTCCGCGTCCCATGTAATCAGGGATACCGGCCGTGCCATATTCATGGGTGCGGTCCGGCCCCGCATGGATCCCGATGCAACAGAGCGGACGTATGCGTCCGGTTTCTGCCAGTTCGTCGAGCATTTTCCGGAAAGGCATGGAAGAAAGATCCTGTCCGTCGTTGATCAGCAGGAGACTGACCAGGCCAGGTTTGTCCATGGCCGGAGGCAGGTACATATCGATGGTCACCTCCCGTCCGAGCGAACCGGACGCCAGGAGATGGGATTCCATCCTGTACAACGTAGCCTCATATTTTTGCGGATCAGCCTGCATCATTCAATCTTCGATAAAGATAATCGATTCTGAGCCGGACCAATGCATGCCGGGCGATCCAACATCTGGTTGATCTCAAAAAAAAACCGGTTGGGATGCGGACGTGGGATGTTTTTTTCCGAATTTACAGCATCCCGAACCGGCATCGGTTCTGAAGCGAATTCACCCCACCAAACCAATGCGACTATGAAGAAGATCGGTATACTCCACGGCAAGGAGCGCTCCTTTCCAGAAGCTTTCGTTGAACGAATCAACCTTAAAGCCCCTGCCGGTATTCAAGCTGAACCCGTGCTGATCGACAAGGTGGCACAGGGGGAAGACAGCCGATACGCGGTCATCGTCGACCGCATCTCACAGGATGTACCCTTCTACCGGGCATTCCTGAAGAATGCAGCACTCTGCGGCACGGCGGTGATCAACAACCCTTTCTGGTGGAGTGCGGATGAGAAGTTCTTCAACAATGCCCTGGCCACGCGGATCGGGGTACCGGTTCCGAAGACCGTGATCCTGCCTTCGCGGGATCTGCCGGAAGACACGTCGGACGCCTCCTTCTCCAACCTGGCCTATCCGCTCGACTGGAAAGGCATCTTCGAATATGTAGGATTCCCGGCATACATGAAACCCTTTGCCGGCGGAGGGTGGAAGAATGTGTACCGCCTGGAATCGATGGACGAATTCTTCGAGAAGCACGCGGAGACCGGTCGGCTGGTCATGCTGCTGCAGGAGGAGATCATCTTCGACGAATATTACCGCTGCTACTGCATCGGAGGAAAGCATGTCCGAATCATGCCCTACGAACCCCGCAACCCCCATCATCTCCGTTATGTGGCCGAACACCGACCCACGCCGGAGCGACTGAAGCAGATGGAGGAGATCGTCCTGCGCATCAACCAATACCTGGGTTACGACTTCAACACCGTCGAACTGGCCGTAAGGGACGGAATTCCTTACGCGATCGATTTCTGCAACCCCGCACCGGATGCCGATCTAAAAAGCGTAGGCGAAGAGAACTTCGAATGGGTCGTCGAAACCATGGCCGAATATGCGATCGAACGGGCCCGGGAACAGCAAGCCGGTGTCGACAATCTGACCTGGGGCAAATACCTGGCGCATAGCGTAGGGAAGCAGTCACTCATTTGATCCGACCTAACAATCGTTAACCATGGGATCCATCAATTACAAGCATTTTACCCTCGGCGTAGAAGAAGAATACATGGTGATCGACCCGGTCACCCGCGAATTGAAAAGCCACGAACAGCGCATAGTGGCAGAGGGTCAGAAGATCATCAAGGAAAAGGTGAAGGCAGAAATGCACCAGGCCGTCGTGGAAGTTGGTACAGACATTTGCCGGGATGTGGATGAGGCCAGAAAAGATGTATCTGCGCTCAGAACAACCATCTCATCCATCGCAGGGTCGCTTGGATTGAAGGTGGGCGCTGCGGGTACCCATCCTTTCAGTCACTGGCAGAGCCAACTCATTAACGACCACATCCGTTACCAGGAGATCGTTAACGAGATGCAGGACGCCGCCCGATCAAATCTGATCTTCGGACTGCATGTGCATGTCGGCATGCCTTCCCGGGATATGGCCATACATATTGCCAACAGTGCGCGGTATTTCCTGCCCCACGTCTATGCACTCAGCACCAACTCCCCCTTCTGGGAGGGGCGACTCACTGGCTTCAAATCCTTTCGTACCAAGGTGTTCTACAAGTTCCCGCGCACCGGTATCCCTGACTATTTCGACAGCTACAGTGCCTACGAAAATTATGTCAATCTGCTGATCAAGACCAACTGCATCGACAACGCAAAGAAGATCTGGTGGGATCTTCGGGTACATCCCTTCTTCGGCACGGTGGAATTCCGCATCTGCGACGTTCCGATGACCGTGGATGAAACGATCTGCCTCTCCGGGCTCTTTCAATGCATTTGCGCCAAACTCTATAAACTCCGGTCCGATAATCTGAACTTTATCATCTATCCCAGGGCTCTCGTGAACGAGAGAAGGATACCCGCCTTCTTATCCTCGAACTGCTCGACTTTGTGGATGACGTTGCAGATGAACTCGGTTGCAGGCACGCCCTCGAGTACGTACACCGCATGCTGGAAAACGGCACAGGGGCCGACCGGCAACTCAAGGTCTTCGCCGAAACAGGCGACCTTGTCAAGGTCACGGACTATATCCAGGAATCCTTCCTGGCAGGAACCTGAACCCGGCGCTTCGCTGGCTGGCGGTTTTGCCCTTCATTTGCTATTTTTGCCCTGTGCAAACGGAAGAAAGAACCCGCGTCCGCGTAGCGATACTCGATCTCTACGAAGGCTTCCCCAACCAGGGGATGCGCTGCATACATGAGATCCTTGACCTGTACGGGCATGACCACGATGTCGATATAGAACGTCAGACCTTCGACGTCAGAACATTGTGTCAGGTACCTGACCTGAGCTTCGACATCTACATTTCGAGCGGTGGACCGGGCAGTCCACTGGATAGCGAAGGATCGGCATGGGAAGACAGGTATTTCCATTGGCTGCACCAGGTCGAAAAATGGAATGAAGATCCCGCCCGATTGATCAAGAAGAAGGTTTTCTTCATTTGTCATTCTTTCCAGCTCGCCTGCCGTTATTTCAGGATCGGGCATGTGACCAAAAGAAAGTCTACCGCCTTCGGGGTTTTCCCCATGCATATGCTGCATGATGGCGCCATGGAGCCCGTTTTCAGGGGATTGGAAGATCCCTTCTTCGCCGTAGACAGTCGCGATTACCAGGTCGTTCAGCCCAATCACAACCGACTTCGGGAGATGGGCGGCAAGATCCTCTGCATAGAAAAAGAAAGGCCGCATGTTCCACTGGAACGTGCCATCATGGCCATTCGGTTCAATGACCACATGATCGGCACCCAGTTTCATCCGGAAGCGGATGCTACCGGTATGAGCATGTATCTGCAAACGGAGGAGAAGAAACAAACCGTCATAGAAAACTATGGATTCGAAAAATGGCGTTCCATGATCGACCACCTGGAAGATCCTGACAAGATCCTGTGGACCTATGCGCATATCCTGCCGAATTTCCTGGACGAGGCCGCGGAACACGCCTTACCCCGGACCGTCCTGCATTGAAGGGCTTGTACACTCAAAAAGCAAGTACACATGATACCCGGCATCAGGTCATCGTACAACGAAGCCTTCTCGGAGAAAACCTATCAGGCGTTCCTTTCCGAACTACACAGCGTCTATCCGGGGGCCATTGAATTCCGTGTGGCGGAAACCCCTGTCTTCATCCCACGGGGATTGGGCAGGGAAATGATCGATACCTGTACCTATATCATCGATCAGATCTGCGCACCGGATTTCATCAACAAGACCCATGCCGCCATCCCGCCAGGAGAACGCGTACCCGGAGACATTGGCCATCCTCATTTCCTGGCCTTCGATTTCGGCATCTGCACGAATGAGAGCGGCCAACCCGTTCCCCGACTCATCGAAATGCAGGGATTCCCCTCCCTCTTTGGATTCCAGGCCATGTATCCGGAAATCCTGGCACGTCATGTCCGGATCCCGGATGGCTTTTCGCACTATTTCGGGGGGCTCGACAAATCATCGTATCTCAAGATCCTGAAAGACGTCATCGTCGGAGATGCAGATCCTGAAGAAGTCATCCTGCTGGAGATCGACCCTGATCACCAGAAGACACGGGTCGACTTCTACGCCACCCGGGATTACCTGGGCATCAGGCCCGTGTGCATCACCAAACTCATTGAAGAAGGCGACCGGCTGTATTACGAACACGAGGGCCGGCGCATTCGGATCCGAAGGATCTATAACCGGCTGATCTTCGACGAACTCAACCAACGCCGGGCATCGCTGGGGAACATTCCGGATCTGTCGATCGACCGGGATGTTCAATGGATCACCCATCCGGATTGGTTCTATCGGATCAGCAAGTACACGCTGCCCTTCATCAAACACGCCTGCGTGCCCGAGACCCGCTTTCTGAGCGAGCTGCAATGGATACCGGATAACCTGGCCGATTTCGTGCTCAAACCCCTGTTCTCCTTTGCCGGCCAGGGGGTGGTCATAGACGTAACTCCGGAAGACATCGCCGCAGTGGAGGATCCTGCACATTGGATCCTGCAGCGCAAGGAGACCTATGCCGATATCATCGCCACGCCTGACGGACCCGCCAAAGTGGAGGTCAGACTGATGTATGTCTGGAAAGAAGGAGACACCCGTCCGACACTGGTCACGAACCTGGCCCGGATCAGCAAAGGAAAGATGGTGGGCGTTCGCTACAACCAGGACAAAACCTGGGTTGGCGGGTCGGTGGCCTATTTCGAGATCTGAATGACCGCCGCCGGTCTCATTCCTCTTCCGCTTTGTTCTTGAGCGCTCACAACAGGCTGTAGGCATTGCGTATCACCAGTGTCCGGCCTTCCAGTGCCTCCGCACCCCCGATGATCTCCACGAATCCATCCTCCTTCTCTCCGGTGCGGACCACTTTCATATCGAAGACCCCTGCAGAGGATTCCACAAAAACGAATTCACGCTGTTCGTACCGAACCACGGCAGATTCAGGGAGGGCGGGTACCTCCGTTTCACGCACATGTATCCGGGCATTGAGGAACATACCGGGCAGGAGTTGTGCAGGCTTCGACCTGAAATGACAATGCGCAACGGCGATCCGATCCTCATCGACATTCCGGTTCACAAGGATCACTTCACCATCATACACGCGGTCCGGCTCGTCGACGAAGGAGATGCTCACCTTCTGGCCAATAGATACGCGGGCGAGATCCTTTTCGAAGATGGAAAGCGCAGCATGGATGTCATCCGGATTGATGAGTTCGAACAAGACATCTGCCGGCTGCACGTACTTTCCGATATTGACATGCACTTTTGACACAAACCCATTGATGGGCGATCGAAGGGATACCCGACGGGAGATCCTTTCCGGGGAGAGTGACTCCGGTACGATGCCGATCATTCGGAGCTTTTCGGCATTGGCGCTGACCATGGCCCGCTGTCCTTCGTAGTCTGAACGCACCTGCTCGAAAACCTTGTCGGCACTGACCTTATCTGCATTCAGGGTCTGCTGTCGGGCAAATTCACGTTCCAAAAAGGTCAGCCTGGCGCGGGCCATGAGGTAGTCTTGCTGCAATTGAACCAGGGATGGATCCTCCATCTCGGCGATGACCTCCCCCTTTTTGATCCGCATGCCGGGCATGAGCCGGGTGCTGTAGAGATAGCCACCGGGCGGAAAACTCACCGACACCAGGTTTTGGGGGGGCACATCCACCACTCCGTTGACCGTAAGGGATGCCCCCATCACTTTTCGGGTGATCGTTCCCGTGAGTACCCCTGCCTTTTCGAGTGTGGCCTTGTTCATCGTGATACGATCGGACTCAGGTAAGGAATCCGACGCCGACTGTTCCGCGGATTCCGGAGACCCGCATCCGGTCAGGGTAAGTATAAAGAGTATGGAAGGAAAAAACTGTTTCATGTTCATTATTTTCCGGTCAGGTGAATGATATCAATGATGGTCTTACGCAGGGATAGCAAAGCATCCAGGTAGGAAGACCTGATCTGGATCGCCTGATTCATGAGGACCGTCCATTCGATGTAGGATATGTCGCCCGCCGAAAGCGAGCGGGAAGCTGTGCTGATGATGGTTTCAGCCTGCGCCAGACCCGTGTTGCGGTAGTATGCAATGAGCTGCTCGTCTTTCCGATACCGGGCCCATAGTTCAGCATGTCGGCCTTCGGTGAGTCGCAGCGATTCTTCAGCCTCGAGTCGGTTGACGTCACCGGCCAGCTCCCCGGCACGGATGCGGGCGCGGGCGGCACCATTGAACAGCGGCAGCCCCATGGACAGTCCATAAATACCGAACCGCTGCGATGGTCCGAAATACTGTTGTTTGACGCCATCCGGGGATTGCCATCCGACGAGTGACAGATTGCTGTAACCCAGGGTGAATTCGGGTGAGCGTGCCGTACGCTCCCGGTCGGTCTGACGCGCGATGTTGATCAAACCCTGTTCCATCCGGCAGCCATCGGTCGCGTCGGTTGAGGAGGGCCGCCAGTCTTTCCTGAAGGATGACCATGTCGGCCTGCAACTGCTGTCGCTGAAGGGCCAGCTGGCGCACCTGCGCCTCGGCCGTCACTTCCTCGAGTTTACCGGTCTCACCCGTTTGCAACCTCAACTTCGCCGCGTCGCCGAATCTCCGGTAGATAGAGTCCAGCCTGGCCAGGAGCGTATCCCGTTCCATGAGACCCTGCATCTCTACATATATTGACCGGACCTCACGCGCCAGTTCGCGATGCTTAAGGTCGCCTTCGGCGCGGTTCAACGACCGGGACGCCTCATAAAACGCCCGGTCGCGACGATATACCACCGGCAGCTGCAGTGTCTGGCTGACGAAAAAGCGTGTATCCGTCTTCATGCTGTTGATATTGCCGTACTCCACGCCTGCCTGGGTACGGGGTAGGGACACGACACGCGATGACAGCGTCTGCCAGTAATCATCCCGCCGTCGGTTGGCCTGCAGACCCGGATTCGCCCGGGCGGCCTCCGATAACATCGAATCCAGTCCGACCCGACGGCCGGAAATGCCTTGCGCATCTGAATGCAGCCCCGTCAGCAGGAGCATGACCGCCAGGATCGCAGCGGACGGATGGGCTGAGGGTTTGGCACGTTCGAACCATCGATAGAGGACCGGGAGCACGAACAAGGTAAGCAGGGTGGCCGTCACAAGACCGCCGATCACCACGGTAGCCAACGGACGCTGCACCTCTGCGCCTGCACCCTGGCTCAGGGCCATGGGCAAAAATCCGAGTGAGGCCACGGCCGCGGTCATCAATACCGGCCGAAGTCGTGACCCGGTACCCTTCATCACCAGTTCCCTGGTGGACAGATGGCTTTCTTTCCGCAATCGGTTGAACTCGGTGATCAACACGATCCCATTCAGGACCGCCACGCCGAAAAGGGCAATGAAACCCACACCGGCGGAAATACTGAAGGGCATATCCCGCAGCCAGAGTGACAGTATGCCGCCAATGGCCGACAGCGGGATGGCAGAAAAGATGAGCAGGCCATATTTGAGAGAGCCAAATGCGAAATACAGCATCAGAAAGATCAGCAGCAAAGCGAGAGGGACAGCGATCATCAGGCGCTGCCTGGCTTGCATCAGATTCTCAAACTGCCCGCCATACCGGATATAGTACCCGGCCGGTAGTTTCATCTGCAGACCGACCTTTCGCTGGAGTTCCTGCACAATACTCTGAACATCACGGCCCCGGGTGTTGAACGCAACGATGATGCGACGCTTCGCATCCTCCCGCTGGATCTGATTGGGGCCCTCCTCTATTCGAACATCAGCCAGCTGATAAAGCGGGATTTGGACCCCGCGGGATGTGGGCACCAGCAGCTGGCTGACACCGGCTACATCTTTCCGGCCGTTTTCAGACATGCGCACGACCAGGTCGAACCTTCGCTCATTTTCGTAAATCCTGCCGGCCACATCGCCGGCGAAGGCGGCCCGTACAAGCCGGTTCACTTCCTCAATGGATACGCCATACATGGCCATCCGGTCGCGGTGATAACGGATCACGATCTGCGGCAACCCGGTCACAGCCTCCACATAAACATCCCGCGCACCTTCGATCCCCCTGACAAGTCCGGCCAGCGCATCTGCCTGCCGGGCCAGCGTATCCAGATCCTCTCCAAATATCTTGCAGACGACATCCTGACGGGCGCCGGCTATGAGTTCATTGAATCGCATCTGCACAGGATACTGAAATCCGGCACTCAGACCCGGGATCTCCTGTAAAGCCGCACTCATTTTGTTCGCCAGTTCGTCGTATGATGTTGCCGTGGTCCATGCTTTCTTATCCTTCAGACTGACGATGATGTCCGTCATCTCCATCGGCATGGGATCGGTGGGGATCTCGCTGGCGCCGATACGCGTCACGATGCGCTCCACCTCCGGAAACCGGCGCAGCACCTCCGCTGCTTGTCCGGAAACGCGGATGGTCTCGGTCAGGGAACTACCCGTCAACAGACGGGCATCAATGGCGAAATCTCCCTCCTCCAATTCCGGGATGAACTCACCGCCCAGCCGGGCCGCAATGAAGAGCGAGAGTGCGAATACCCCGAGGGCCGATGCCACCACCAACCGAGGATACTCCATTACCCGGGAAAGGGCGCGTGCATAGGAACGCTGGAGGGCCCCCATGATCCGATCGGACAGGTTGTGTACATCGGAGAGTTTCTTCGACAGCGCCAGCGCACTCATCATGGGTACGTAAGTGAGCGAGAGGATGAAGGCCCCTATGAGGGCGAAGGCAACGGTCTGCGCCATCGGGCGGAACATCTTGCCCTCGATGCCAACCAGACTGAGGATCGGCAGATAAACGATCAAAATGATGATCTGCCCGAATACCGCGGCATTCATCATGCGGGACGCAGACTGGGAAACCGCCTCATCCATCTGTGATTGGCGCAGCCTGACTTTTCCGCTATGCGAACCCGAGAGATAAAGCCGGTGAAGTACAGCCTCGACGATGATCACCGCGCCGTCGACGATCAGTCCGAAATCCAGCGCCCCCAAACTCATCAGATTTCCAGACACCCCGAGCGCGTTCATCATACCAACAGCGAACATCATCGACAGCGGGATGACGGAAGCAACGATCAGTCCCGCGCGCAGGTTGCCTAGGAAGAATACCAGCACAAGGATGACGATCAAGGCCCCCTCGAGCAGGTTGGTCTTCACCGTGCCGATGGCCCGGTTCACCATCTTGGTCCGATCCAGGAAGGTCTCAACAATGATACCCTCCGGTAAAGTCCCTCGGATCTGATCCATCCGGACCTTGATCGCATCGATCACTTCGGAAGCGTTTTCTCCCTTGAGCATCAACACGACCGCACCGGCCACTTCCCCTTTGTCCTCATAGGTCATGGCACCATACCGAACGGCGTGTCCGATGCTGACCCGCGCGATATCCCGGATCAGGATCGGCATGCCCGCCGCGGTTATCTTAACGGGTATCCGGCCGATCTCTTCCAGACTGCCCGCCAGTCCCTCCGAACGGATGAACAACAGAGACGGGCCCTTTTCAATGTACGCACCACCCGAATTCTGATTGTTCGCCTCCAGTGCCTTGAAGACATCCGAAATGGTGATCCCCAGACTCTTGAGTTTGGCCGGGTCCACCGCCACTTCATACTGCTTGAGCATCCCTCCAAAACTGCTCACATCGGCCACACCCCGGGTTCCGAGCAGCTGCCGGCGGATGATCCAGTCCTGGATGGTCCGAAGCTCTTCGAGGCTGTATTTTCCCTCGTAACCCGGCGCGGGACGCACCACGTACTGGTAGATCTCGCCCAGGCCGGTGGTGACGGGTGCCAGTTCGGGCACGCCGGCCTCCCGTGGGATCTCATCTCTCACCCTGACCAGCTTCTCGCTGACCTGCTGACGGGCCCAGTAAATGTCCGTGTCGTCGCCAAAGACGATCGTCACAACAGACAGACCAAACCGCGAAATGGAGCGGATCTCCGTGATGCCGGGAATACTGGAGGAGGCTTGTTCGAGCGGAAAAGTGATCAGCCGCTCGACTTCCGGAGCCGCAAGGGTCGGAGAAACGGTGATGACCTGAACCTGGTTACTGGTGATATCCGGAAGGGCGTCGATCGGCAGACGGCTCAGCTCGAGGATCCCCCAAAGGATCCAGCCAAGGGTGAATAGTCCTATGATCAGCTTGTTCCGGATGGAAAAGCGTATGATAGCGGATAGCATGATTTGATTGCGCTAAAGGTGAAAGCGTCGGAAGAGGAAAACCGGAAATGAATGAGGGAGAGATCAGGCTCGTGGAGGCTGGAAGACGGACATCGGTACCTGTTGCGAATGAAATCCGGTGCTGGAAACCTTGGGCGCTTCCTGGATATGCCCCTCGATGGATGGGATGGAGACGGACTCGGCCGATACGGCGAGTACTGAAACATGGTGAAGGGTGGCCTGCTGCAATGGTAAATGCCGGTGCCTGGCAGGATCTGACCGCTCGTGTACCGGGTCAAAATAATGCAGACGTATGAATTCTGACAGGTCCCTAACCTCGCCCTTGCGGATGTGCATTCGGTAGTGATCAAGCAGATTAACCACCTTCATCAATTCCCCCAGTGCCTGCCCGGAAGACAGGACCTGAAAAGCCAATATGGTGAGGAGCCACTTGCGCACCTGCTCAAGGTAGGCAATTTTCGAATACCACGGTCAGCGCATCATCAATTCAGGACTCGATCCGGCGATCATGGAAGGTTGCGGAAACCCGATCCGGATAAGGTAATTTAAATAAATAAATGATAATCAATTAATTATGAATCTTACCTAAAGCCGATCATTAAGTCTTGTCCTTCACGCGTCCGAAAGCCAGCGCTTTCAACATGAATCGGGGCAGGGATTTGGTCGGATCTCGTTTGGTAAGGTCGAGATACCAGCCGAAACGCTTCATGATGGGGATCTTCCGGGTTTCCACGAATTCGATAAGGGTGCCATCAGGGTCTTCGATGTAGCTGAAATGCCCGGCAGCCTCTCCCATATCGAAGGAGCTGCCACTATCGACCGTGTAAGGGTGGCCATAGGACTTGCAGCGCTTGCGCATGACGTCCTGGTTGGTGATGTCGAAGCAGAGATGAATATAACCAAGATCTCCCCAGAACCGGCCTTCGAAGAGCTTTCGGGGCTCGCGGTCGAAGACCTTGATGAGTTCGATCTCGGTGACGCCCAGCAGTTCGGAAAAGGCACCGACCCTTGGACGGGTGTGTGACAGGAGGATGCGATGGACGCGATGGTGACCGCCCGGGAGATGGGCCAGGTCTTCGAAAACGCCTTCCTTATCGTACACGATCTTGTTGTACCCCAGGATATTTGCATAGAAGGCCATGGAACGGGCCATATCGGTCACCCCGATCTGACAACCCGCCACTCCGCCGGTGGTGAAGGGGCCCTTTGAAAACCAGGAGTGACTTTCGACCACCTGGAACAGATTGTTCCAGGGATCCCGTAGAAAGAAATGCTCGTGTCCGATCGGGTCCCTGACAATGTCCGAAGGGTTCGCTCCCTGTCTGCTCAGGAATTCATGGGTGGCTTCAATATTGGAGGATTTGATCCGGGTACACATGATACCCAGGTCTCCTACCCAGGGTTCGAAGCTGATATCAGAAGGTTCCCGTGAGGTGAACTGCCAGATCTCGAATCCCCCCCCTCCCCTGATGTTCAGGGCCAGGATGGCATGCCGGCTGTGTACGACATCTCCGGTGTAACGGGTCATGTACCTGGCTTCAGCAGCCTCTTCGAAGATGGGTATATCCATCCCAAAATGACGGCGGTACCAGTCAAACGCTTCTTTGGCATTGCGCACGCCAATACCGATCTGCTGGATGCCTGCGATGGTGGCGTTCTTTTTCTGGGACATGTATGATATTTGACGGTTGGGTATGGATTATTCGGGCTTCTGCTTTCTGATGAGCTTCGAGAACAGCCGGGGAAAGAATCGCTTGATCCAAACGGCCTTCATTTCCGGTCCGCCGAAAAACACCTCCTCTTCATTGCGACGGATACCGAGGAGGATCCTGTCCGCCAACTCGCGGGCTGAGCGACCACCTGCCTGCCCATCGTCCATGGAGCGGTGGGTGGATCCATCGGCCTTCAGTGCGTTCAATGAGATATTGGTGCGGATCTTTCCCGGGCAAACCATCATCACGCGAACCCCCTGCTGCCAGACCTCCATGCGCAGGGATTCGAAGAACCCATGCAGGGCATGCTTGGAAGCGGCGTAGGCCGAACGCAAATAGAAACCAAATTTCCCGGAGATGCTGCTGATGACGATGATCATGCCGCTATTTCGGGCCAACATGTCTGGAAGGACCGCCTTGGTGAGGGCAATGGTCCCAAAGAAGTTGACCTCCATGATCCGCCGGTCGACTTCAAGCGAGGTTTCCGCGGCATAAGATCGCTGGCTTATGCCGGCGTTGTTGATCAGGATGTCGATACTGCCGGTTTTTGCGATGACAGATGACACGATATCCGGTATCGAGGCCGCGTCGGAGACATCAAGCACCTGCAGGGTGATCCCTGTGGGTTTTTGGTCGGACGCGAGCTGAGCAGCTACACGTTCCAGTTCAGACATTCTTCGGGCAGACAGGATCAATTCGGCCCCCTGAGCCCGACAGGCATGCGCCAGGGCCTCTCCGATGCCGGAACTGGCGCCCGTGATCCAGATGCGTTTGCCTTCAAGTGTACCCATAGGTTCCAAAAATAATGAAATGATTGCAGCCATCCGCAGGCGGTCGCTGTTTTCGACCATTGGCAATGCGCCCCCTCCGGCTCAATATTCCGCTGTCCACGACTGGCCTCCGTTCATCAATGAGTTTGTGAATGAAATGTCAAACATGACCCGGATACTTATATTTGCGAAGGTTTCGCCTAAGATGGGCATCGAACCTGATACAAACTGCAACAAATCATGAAAGTAATCCTGTCCATTTCCCTGGCCCTGACTTCTGTCCTGGCTCAGGCCCAGCCCCGTGTGGTCGAGAAGGCCATCATCAAGATGCAGACCGAAGTAACTTTCCCGGAGAATTTCGGGGGTGGTGGTCCGGGCGGCGGCGATGAGGGTGGTGGCATGCGATTCGGCTCCGGTGGCATGGACGCTTCCAGCACCATATACTTCAGGGGAGATATGAGCAAGGTGGAAAGTGTCTCCGATTTCGGAAATAACGTCGTCATCTCTGATTTAAAGAATAAGCGTACAACCACCCTGATCGAGGCCATGGGACGCAAAACCGGATACTATTCCACTCCTGCGGAAGAGCAGCAGATGCGGGCACGTATGGACTCTATGCGTGATGCGCGCCGTGATTCCATGCAGCAGGCCCGCCGGGATACCCTTCAGCGGATGGGATTCAGTTTCGGGGCACCCGCCAAGCCGGAGATCGTGTACACGGACCAATCGAAGAAGATCGCGGGCATGAATTGTAAAAAGGCGATCATCAAAAATACACAGCGGGGCCAGACCACGGAAACGGAGGTATGGTATAGCCCGGATTTTAAACTCGCACCCGGTTTCAGCCTGGGAGGCGGTAATGCGGGGGCCGGTGGCGGCCGCGGCGGGATGATGTCCATGGCCGGTGTCAATGGCCTTGATCAGCTCGAGGGTTTCCCGATGGAATACACCATCACCCGCGGCAATGGTTTCAAGATCCACATGAATGTCACGAAAGTGCAGCTCGATGCAAACATCGACGATAAGGTCTTCGAGATCCCCAAGGGCTTCGAACTCAAGCCGGTGACCGAAATGCAGCAGATGGGCGGTAGCCGGGGAGGTTTCCGTATGGGTATGTAAATTTCTGCCGTTGGGCGAAAAAAAGGAACGACTCATCGGATAAGTTCCATCACATACTTGCAAAGTTTACGAAGGGCAGTGTATATTTACCCGACAACTTCCGGGAAATGTACGCTGCCCTGACCGTTTACAGATTTCCTGAACAGAGGATCCACTGGGCATTGACGGCCATGGCCCGGTTCAGGTTCCCCCTCTCCCGCAGGAAAGACCTCCGGTGCTGGAAGCTCATGGGAACAGGCCGTAACGGCACCTTCGACCTGACCCCGGACCTGAAACAGTGGGCAGTAATGGTGTTCATGGACGAAGATCCCAGAGGAGATGACCCGCTCCTCTCCGGGGAGGCACTGAACCGAAAGTTGTACGGAGACCGGATCACAAGGACATGGTCAGAATGGGGTTGTGAAACATGGACCATCCTGATGGAAGTGGTTGAAGGGCATGGAAGCTGGGACGGCATATCGCTCGGCAGCCGCTCTGCCAACCGGCAGCCCATCGAAGGCCCGGTAGGTATTCTGACCCGGGCCACCATCCGATGGTCCAGGGTCTTTTCGTTCTGGAAGCATGTGGCACCCGTGGCGAAAAGATTCTTCGATGCTCCGGGCGTGCTGTATTCCGTAGGCATCGGTGAGGCCCCCTTCTTCAGACAGGCTACGTTCAGCCTCTGGTCCGATATTCAACAGATGAAAGATTTTGCGTATCGGTCCGCCGAACACCGTGAAGTCATTGCCAAAACAAGAAGTCAGCGCTGGTATTCGGAAGAAATGTTCCTGCGCTTCAAACCCATAATTACCACCGGTTCCATCGGTGGCGTCGATCCTTTACCTCTGAAAGCCCGATCCTGACCGATCAGGCCTTCCACCTCCGATCCGAAGACATCGGGGAAGATGTGATCCTGTGCGCTCGGGATGAACGTTGTCGTCTGCCTTTCTTTGGAAAGTCAGCCCGACAGTCATGTCGCTCACCACAAAAGACGTCACCATGCCCTCCAGGATCAGGCATTCCATTCATGTTTCCTCAGAGATCGCCCCATTGCGGCGGCTCCTGGTACATAGTCCCGACAGCGGATTGGGAAAAGTTGTCCCCTCCAAGGCCCAGGACTGGCTGTTCGAGGACATCGTCCATCTCCCGACCATCCGTCGTGGCGAATACGACCACTACATCAAACTGCTGATGTACTTCCTGGACCCCGACAGGATCAGGGGCAGACTCCGGGAGATCGATGCGCCTGAAGCAGACCGTGGGTTCTACAAGCCCGGCCATCCTGATTTCCACGCCTCCGACAGAGTGGTCGAACTTCAGACCCTGCTCACTGACATCCTCCAGGATGAACATATTCGCCTGCAACTCGTATCATCGGTGTGCGCCATCGAGGGATGTACCTTCGAGACACAGCAGGGACTGATGTCCGCTGCGCCTGTGGACCTCTCCAAGTCCTTCATCACCGGGAGTTCGGATGATGATCATATGTTGTTCCCGCCCCTCCCCAATTTCATCTTCACACGCGATATCGGCATCGTGATCAACGATCACATCCTGCTGAACCGCCCGGCGCGCAAGGCCCGCATGCGCGAGGCCCTGATCATGAAATACATCTTCTTTCATCATCCCCTGTTCGAAACCTGCCGCGACAGGATCCTTGAGATCCCGGAAACATTCCGGCATTTCCTACTGCCAAAGGACAGCGAAGAAGGCAATGCAACACTCGAGGGCGGAGACGTGATGGTGGTGGCGCCCGGTCATCTGCTGATCGGGGTGAGCGAACGGACAACCCTGGAGGCCGCCCATCAGGCGGTGAATCTGCTGTTCGACCGGAATGTCGTCCGCAAGATCACGATCATCCGGATACCCAAAAAAAGGGATTACATGCACATCGACACCGTTTTCACCCAGGTGAAAAAGAATGTGTGGGTGATGCTGGGTCACTTCTCCCGTAAAAGTATCAAGCGAGCCTATTCGGATACTGTGCAGCGGCTCCTGTTCGAAAAGAAAAAGGATGAAAAACTGGATATCATCCAGTTCGACCGGAAATCGATCTCCGACCCCGTACATTTCAACAACCTCGAAGACCTGCTCGATGACATCAGCCGCAACGACCTGGGATCGAAGGAAAAAACAAGGTTCATCTATTCGGGGAACAACGAGTTTCCCTATGATGCAAGAGAACAATGGACAGATTCGTGCAATCTGCTCGCGTTGCGTGAGGGAGTGGTGCTGGGCTATGACCGGAACGACCGGACAACCGAGGCCTTCCGGAAGAATGGATTCGACGTAGTAGATGTGCAGACCCTGCTGAAAGATTTCGAGGCCGGGCGAAAAGATCCCGAAACCCTCGAAGATACCCTGATCCTGATGCCTTCGGCGGAGCTCTCAAGGGCCCGCGGCGGCTTCCACTGCATGAGCATGCCCCTGCTGAGGGATACCCTTTGAACTTTTAATACTTACCCCATGAACATACAGACCACAAATCATCTCCTGATGATCCGCCCCTGCCAGTTCGATTACAACGAGGAAACGGCAGTGAACAATGCCTTCCAGGCACCGACCAGTGATTCGGACATCCAGTCCAGGGCCCTGGATGAATTCAACCGGATGGCGGACCTCCTGGAGTCGAACGACATCGACCTCCTCGTGGTGGATGACTCTCCGGTTCCACCCACTCCGGACGCGATCTTCCCCAACAACTGGGTGTCATTTCATTCAAATGGAACGGCGATCCTTTATCCCATGTTCGCGCCCAGCCGGCGACGCGAAAGGAAATCCGGTGTGCTGGAGCGGGTAAGGGAGGTGTTCAAGATCCGTCACATCCTCAACCTATCCGACTACGAAAAACAGGATATGTTCCTGGAGGGCACCGGCAGCATGGTGCTCGACAGGGTCAATCACGTGGCCTATGCATGCCTGTCCAGACGCACCAACCGAAAGGTGCTGGATGAATTTTGCAGAAAAATGTCTTACAAGCCGGTGGTTTTCGAGGCATCGGATCATTTCGGACAGCCCATCTACCACACCAATGTGATGATGTCGGTCGGGGATAATTTCTCTGTGATCTGTATGGACAGCATACGGAAGGAACAGGAACGTGAGATGGTGCGCAAGGAGCTGACCAAGGTTCAAAAAGAGATCATCGAGATCGACGAACGCCAGATGGCAGGATTCGCAGGCAACATCCTGCAAGTGCGCAATCGAAAGGGAGACAGATTCATCATCATGTCATCCTCCGCCCATGCCGCCTTTCGTCCTGAGCAGCTCGCGGCGCTGTCCAGACACGGGAAGATCCTTCATTCAGACATTCCAACCATCGAGATCAATGGCGGCGGCAGCGCCCGCTGTATGATCGCGGAGATCTTCCTGCCCGGCTATTGACCACCTGTTGACCGGTCGCCCAGGGTTAGCCTGAGTCCTTCTTCAAAGGAAACAGGCTGATACCCAAGCTCCCTG
>JAJTFQ010000078.1 GCA_021299955.1 Chitinophagaceae bacterium | reverse complement strand
TCCAAGGGTGGGGTAACCCTCCAAGGGTGGGGTAACCCTCCAAGGGTGGGGGGACGCTCCAAGAGTTCGACTTCCTCATAGGGTGGCTGAATCAAATTAATGATTTTTATAATATTTTAGGTTTTACTATTTTTTGTTTTATCACCGACACAAAAAGGCATCCAAATTAATATTTGACACATCTAACCCCCATTTTATCCACCAAATCCAAAATAATTATGCTTTTTCCGAAAAAACATAGATTTTTGTAGTTCAAAATATATGACTATGCAATCCTTACGTTTCAAGGCTATTGATCATCTGACGTCCGGTAACCACGACGTCAGTGTCGACGGTGTGGGGAAGGTGACTTCCCAGTTCGGCGAGCATGTCTTCACCCTGAAGACGGCCAGAGATTTCCTGAGTGATGAAGCTTACAAGAGCCTGTTGGGGTCCATAAAGACCGGCCACAAGATCGACAGGAATATGGCGGCACAGATCGCTGCGGGTATGCGCCAGTGGGCGGAGACGAAAGGTGTCACGCACTATACGCACTGGTTCCAGCCCCTGACCGGCACTTCTGCCGAAAAGCATGATTCTTTCTTTACGCTGAAAAGCGACGGCACTCCGTTGGAGGTGTTTGATGGTGATGCACTGGTACAGCAGGAACCGGATGCTTCTTCCTTCCCGAGTGGCGGTCTGCGAGCAACGTTCGAGGCGCGCGGTTATACGGCATGGGATCCGACCTCTCCCGCCTTCATTATGCATATCGGACAGGGCATGACGCTCTGCATCCCTACTATATTTGTATCCTACACGGGTGAAGCCCTGGACTACAAGGCTCCCCTGCTGAAATCCATCGAGGCCCTGAACAAAGCGGCCGTTGATGTCTGTCATTATTTCGACCGCAATGTGAGCAAGGTATTCGCCACCCTCGGATGGGAGCAGGAATACTTCGTTGTTGATGAGGGACTGGCCAATGCCCGTCCGGACATCGTCATGACGGGTCGTACGGTCTTCGGCCATACGCCGGCCAAGGGCCAGCAGATGGAAGACCATTACTTTGGTGCCATCCCTGAGCGCGTCTACGCTTTCATGCGCGATTTCGAATATGAAGCCTATCGCCTGGGCATTCCTCTCCGTACTCGTCACAATGAGGTGGCTCCCGCCCAGTTCGAGTGCGCTCCCATCTTCGAAGAACTGAACCTCGCCGTTGACCATAACACCCTGCTCATGGACATCATGAACCGGGTCGCCAAGCGTCACAAGTTGAAAGTGCTCATGCACGAGAAGCCCTTCGCCGGCATCAACGGTAGCGGCAAGCACAACAACTGGAGCATGGCCACGGATACCGGCGTCAACCTGCTGGCACCCGGCCGCACCCCGAAGACCAACCTGATGTTCCTCGCCTTCTTCGTAAATACGATCAAGGCAGTCCATGACCATGCTGATCTGATGCGCGCTGCCATTGCCTCCGCCGGCAACGATCACCGCCTCGGTGCCAACGAAGCCCCGCCAGCTATCATCTCCGCCTACATCGGTCACTACCTCTCCAAGGTGTTGAACGAGATCGAAAGCCGCGTAGGCGATAAGTTCGATGAGCAGGATGAAGTGATGCTGAAACTGGACATTCACAAGAGCATTCCGGAACTGTTGTTGGATAACACCGACCGCAACCGCACCTCTCCTTTCGCCTTCACCGGTAACAAGTTCGAATTCCGCGCCGTAGGTTCTTCCGCAAACTGCGCCAACGGCATGACCATCCTGAACACCATCATGTCCGAAACCCTCACCAACTTCAAGAAAGAAGTTGATGCCCATATCGAGAAAGGAGACAAGAAGGAAGTGGCCATCATGCAGGTGATCAAGCAGTACATCAAAGACAGCAAGAAAGTACTGTTCGAAGGTGATGGTTACAGCGAAGAATGGCAGCAGGAAGCCGCCCGCCGCGGTCTTCCCAACCTGAAGACCACGCCGGTCGCCCTCGATCCGATGGTGACGGAGAAGGCCAAGCATCTGTTCGAGAAGCATAACGTCTACTCACACAGCGAACTCGAAGCCCGCCATGAGATCGAACTGGAAAAATATCTTAAAACCGTTCAGATCGAAGGCCGCGTGATCGGAGACCTGGCAGGCAACCACATCCTTCCGGCAGCGATCCGCTACCAGAATGTGCTGATCTCCAACATCAAGGGTCTGAAAGATCTCGGCCTGCCTGCTTCTTCATATGCCGTTCAGCTGAGTGTGCTCGAGCAGATCTCCGAACATATCAACAAGGTCCAGTCACTGGCCGGTGAAATGACAGAAGCCCGGAAGACCGCCAACGCCCTGTCTGACACCCGCGAGAAAGCCATCGCTTACTGCGACCAGGTGAAGCCCTACTTCGATGAGATCCGCTACCATGTCGACAAACTCGAGCTGTTGGTGGACGACTCTGAATGGGAACTCCCGAAGTATCGCGAACTGTTGTTCCTCCGCTGATCGGACCGATATTCATGCGGATGCACATCAAAAAAGCATTCGCTCAGAACCCGCACAGGCCATGCCTTGCGGGTTCTTTTTATGTACAACTTTCCGGATCGAACCCACCTTTCGGAACAAAAAAATCCCGCACGGGAGTGTGCGGGATCCATTCATATTTATTTTATCGACAATAACCTCGGCGGGATGATCAGACCATCTTGAAGGTATCCATGAATTTGGTTGTGAAATTGCCATTTCGGAAATCCTCGTTCTTCATCAACTGCTGATGGAAGGGGATGGTCGTTTTTACCCCTTCGATCACATACTCAGAAAGGGCACGGCTCATGGTGTTGATGGCTTCGTCGCGGGTACGGGCCACGGCAATGATCTTGGCGATCATCGAATCATAGAAAGGAGGAATGGTGTATCCTGCGTAAACATGAGAATCCACCCGGATACCATGGCCGCCCGGTGTGTGCAGGACGGAGATCCTGCCGGGACTCGGACGGAAATCATGATATGGGTCTTCCGCATTGATCCGGCATTCGATGGCGTGCATCGTCGGGAAATAGTTCTGGCCGGAGATGGACTCGCCGGAAGCGATCTTGATCTGTTCTTTGATCAGGTCGAAATTGGTTACTTCCTCTGTCACGCAATGTTCAACCTGAATGCGGGTGTTCATTTCCATGAAGTAGAAGTTCCGGTGCTTATCTACCAGGAATTCTATGGTGCCGACACTTTCATAATTGATGGCTTGAGCGGCCTTTACGGCGGCGGCCCCCATTCTTTCGCGGAGATCATCGGTCATAAAGGGGGAGGGAGATTCCTCTACCAGTTTTTGGTGGCGGCGCTGGATGGAACAATCACGTTCTGAGAGGTGGCACACTGTTCCGTAGCGGTCGCCTGCCACCTGGATCTCGATATGACGGGGCTCCTCCACGAACTTCTCCATGTAGATGCCATCGTTCTTGAAGGAGGCTCCTGCTTCGGCCTTGGCCGTATCGTAGGCGCGTTCGAGTTCTGATTCTTCCCATACCACCCGCATCCCTTTACCGCCGCCGCCGGCAGTGGCCTTGAGGATGACCGGATAGCCGATCTCTTTGGCCAGTCCCTTCGCTTCATCGATGCTGGAGAGCAATCCGCCGCTGCCCGGCACGACCGGCACACCGGCGCGTATCATGGTTTCCTTGGCGGTGATCTTATCACCCATGGCACGGATCTGGTCGGGGGTAGGGCCGATGAACTTGATACCTGATTCTCCGCAGATCTCTGAGAATCTGGCGTTCTCGGCAAGGAATCCGTAGCCTGGATGGATACCATCTGCATTGGTGATCTCGGCAGCCGCCATCAGGTGCGGAATGTTGAGATAAGAATCGCTGCTGGACGGACGACCAATGCACACGGCCTCATCGGCGAATTTTACATGGAGACTGTCCTTGTCGGCAGTGGAGTAGACCGCAACGGTCTTGATGCCCATCTCGCGGCAGGTCCTGATCACGCGCAGGGCGATCTCACCCCGGTTCGCGATCAATATCTTCTTGAAATTTACCTTCGAGTCTTTTGTCATGTAGCGTAGCTTGAGTGAAACCGGCAGGAGCCGGCAACGGCATGGAGAACAACACGGACATGTGGTCCCCGCACTTAGGAAGGATCCACCAGGAACAGGGGCTGATCGTATTCCACCGGCGAAGAGTCATCCACCAGGATCTTCACGACCCGTCCGGCCACTTCACTCTCGATCTCATTGAACAATTTCATCGCTTCAATGATGCAGAGGACCTTACCTACGCTCACTTCATCACCCACTTCCACAAAGATCGGCTTATCGGGACCGGGACGGCGGTAGAAGGTGCCGATCATCGGACTTTTCACCACCACCAGATTATCTTCCTTGACGGGAGCGGACGCCGGGGCTGGTGCCGGAGCTGCGCTGGCAGCAGGCGCGGGCTGACTCTGGGCGGGAGCCGCGTGCATCACCACTTGCTGAGGCATGGCGGAAACGGCCATGACCTTCTCCTCCTTCTGTTTTATATTTAACTTGAAATCGCCTCTTTCGATGTTCAGTTCGCCGATGTTGGACTTGTTGATCAGTTTGATCAGGTCCTGGATTTCCTTGATATCCATATCCGTTTTTTTTATAATGCAACAGGTCTTCTGGAATATGTTGCGGGGGGCTAAGGTAGGAATCTTTGATTGAAAAAAAAGATTGATTTTATGTCAAAATCGCATAAAAAAGGGCGAAAATCGATGTTTTTCGCCCTTTTTTCGTTCAAAACCTATCAAAATTATTCTTTTACGCGCTCAATGTAATCCCCCGTCTTTGTATTGACGCGGATCACATCCCCTTCGTTTACAAAGAGGGGAACCATCACCGTGGCGCCGGTTTCGATGGTGGCTGCCTTGAGGGTACGGGTGGCTGTATCGCCCTTCATCCCTGGCTCGGAATAAGTCACTTTGGTGACGATCTTATCCGGCAACTCGACACTCATTGGTTGTTCTGTTTCGGTATTGATCAATACCGAAACTTCCTGGCCATCCTTCAAGAACTGGGGAGCATCGACCATGTCTCCGGATACAATGATCTGCTCAAAGGTCTCATTGTCCATGAAATTGTAACCCATATCATCCTGATACAGGAACTGGTAATTTTTACGCTCTACACGAACGGGATAGATGGTATCGCCCGAGTTCCATGTCTTTTCGATGGAGCGGTTGTTATCGACGCCCTTGAGTTTCGCCCATACTTTTGCGGCAGCGCGTGCTGTCTTGTTTTCCCCGAATTCAACCACTGTGTAAAGACTGCCGTCTAGCTTCACGATAAGACCCCGGCTGATATCTGACGTATTTGCCATAAATGTGCTGTGAGATGAAAATTTACCGCTGATTGCGGATGGCAAAATTAAGGCAATTTAAGTTTCCTGAAAAACAGTCGATATTATTGGCAAAATCTCTTTTATTCATCAGGATGGAACGGCCGGTTCTGCGGCAATTCTCCGAAATCGTATGCGCCGATTAATTTGCAACTCCCTGCAGGGTGGCGTAACTTTGCGAAGCTTCGGTCTTGGTGCCGAAGGATGTCCATTTGTTCATTCACCAAAACACAGATACATGAAAGTCACTGTAGTTGGAGCCGGCGCCGTGGGAGCCACCTGTGCCGATAACATCGCCCGTTCCGCCGTCTGCCAGGAACTCGTCCTGCTGGACATCAAGGAGGGCCTGGCCGAAGGCAAAGCCCAGGATATGATGCAGACTGCCGCCCTGCTTGGATTCGACACCCGGATCAGCGGCAGCACGAATGATTATTCAAAGACCGCCGGCAGCGATGTCGTGGTCATCACCTCCGGCCTTCCCCGCAAGCCGGGCATGACCCGCGAAGAGCTGATCGGCACCAACGCCGGCATTGTGAAAGGCGTCTGCGAGAACATCCTCAAATTTTCCCCGGATGCGATCATCATTGTGATCAGCAACCCGATGGATACGATGACCTATCTGGCCCTGCAGTCGACCGGTCTGCCCAAGCACCGCATCATTGGTATGGGTGGCACGCTCGACAGCAGCCGTTTCAAATATCAGCTCAGCAGCCACCTGGGTTGCAGCCCGGCTGACCTGAACGCCGTGGTCATTGGCGGTCATGGCGACACCACGATGATCCCCCTGATCCGCTTCGCTACCTGGAACAGCCTCCCTGTCACTCAGTTCCTGAGTGCCGAACAGCAGGAGAAAGTTGTCGCTGACACGATGGTGGGTGGTGCCACGCTGACCAAACTGATCGGAACCTCCGCCTGGTATGCCCCCGGTGCTGCCGGTGCCGCGCTGGTCAAGAGCATCCTGAACGATGAAAAGAAACTCTTCACCTGCTGCGTGAAACTGGATGGTGAATACGGACAGGAAGATATCTGCCTCGGCGTACCGGTGACCATCGGCCGCCATGGCTGGGAGAAGATCCTGCCGATGGATCTGAACGAAGCCGAAAAAGCCCTTTTCGCCAAGAGTGCAGATGCCGTTCGCTCCATGAACGACGTGCTCAAGACGCTCTGATATTCAGTACACTGATCTTTTATCCTGACGGCCCGTCAATCAAGACGCAGGGTCGTCAGGATTTTTTTTAGGACGAGCTCCGGCTCGATGGACGTCATGCACTCATAGGTTCCCTTGTAGCATGGCTTGTTTCCAAAGACCGAACAGGGCCGGCAGTCGAGGTCTGACTGGATCACATTTGACATATCCTGTCCCCATCCCAGGAAGCCGGCGTAAGGATGCGTGGCTCCCCAGACGGATACGACCGGACAGCCGAACATCGATGCCAGGTGCATATTGGCGGAGTCCATGCTGACCATCAGATCAAGTCCGGAGATGATGTGTAGCTCTTCTGCCAGTGTGTACTTCCCGGCCAGACAATGCAGTCCCTGGATATCATTCGCCCATGCGGAAAGGATCCCGATCTCCGACTGACCTCCCCCAAATAAATAGATATCAATATCCCCGCGATTCGACAAGGACTCCACCACCCGACGCATACGCTCCTGTGGCCAGGTCTTGCTCTGGTGCTTTGCGAATGGCGCGATGCCGATGCGCTTACGACCGACCAACTCCAGATGTCCCGCTGATGGATCGCGCACAGATGAAGTCAACGTGCTTTCAGGATCCACCGGCAAACCAAGTTGCGCAAATACCGCTGCATATCTGTGAAAGGTGGAGGGCAATGGTTGCAGATGCTTTTGTGTGCGCCTCGTCAACGCATATTTCTCTCTTCTCCCCTTGTTGATGACAGAAACAGGAATGCCTTTCAAACGAAACAGGCTGTCGAGCATGCCACTGCGCAGTACCTGGTGCAAATCTGCCACGCCGTCGAAAGGGCCCGCGGCCTGCAGTTCACGGAACAATTGCCAGATGCCTGCGATGCCCCGGTGGAGGCCCTTCAGCTCAGCTGGCAGAAAGGTCAGGCGATCGATCCCATCGAACAGGGGTGCGAAGGCCGCCTGGGAAACAACGGATAATCTAAGATCAGGATGTGCTTCCAGCAACCGGCGCAGCACGGGCACACACATGGCCACATCCCCCATCGCGGAAAATCTGATCACGAGGATATGCCTGGGGACAGCCAATGGGTTCAATTTTTTTGACGATACAGGATCGGATTGAGGCTTTCGTCGTTGTACATCTTCATCTGCTTGTACAACCGCATCCGCTTGCGACCTGCGATGATATCCTCCAGCAGTGTGTCGATCGATCCGCTCAGATCGTTGCGCTGCAGCAACAGGATGTCCAGTTTGCGCTGACAGGCTGTGCGGTGGGCATCAATAGCATCTGCCCGGAGGGTCTCCTGACGCATGTGATAGATCTTGAGGGCGAGGATGGAGAGCCTGTCGATGGCCCAGGCGGGCGTTTCTGTATTGATTGGCGCATTCTGTGGGGCAGTCGAGGAGATCTGATGCAACAGGAAGGCATCGATGTCCTCGACAACGTCGGTCCGGTGCTGATTGGATCGATCGATGCGTCGTTTGATCAACAGGGCCGAGGCGGGATCGATGGCAGGGTCACGGATGATGTCTTCCAGATGCCACTGAACGGTATCGATCCAATTCTTCAGATAGAGCAAGGCTTCGAGACTGTCTTCCGGAAAGGGGTTCGCCATGGGTGCATCCACGTCATCTGACCGGTGATAATCCTCAATACTTCGCTCGAAAACAGAAAGGAAAAGTGATGCGTTCATGGACGGCTGGGTATGCGTTGTCGGCAAAGTTAACATCCGCCGGGCAACAGAAGCCCGGAATCCAATGAAACCATTGCCTCAGGGAAACATCTCCTCCGTCTCCACATAATTCAGGTCTTTGTGGAAGGTCTCTTCCGTGAACCAGGCGGCCGTCACGGCGATCAGCATCACGAGGGTTCCGGTAACAGCTGCACTTTGCAGGATGGTCCATCCCAATGACCCCTGGAATACTTTCAGGAAGAGATAATTGATCAGCGGCAGGGCTCCGCGCACCATGTTGGGGATGGTGGTGGCAGCCGTCGCGCGAAGATTGGTACCGAATTGTTCCGCACCCATGGTCACGAAGATCGCCCAGAAACCGGTACTGAAGCCGAGCATGCCACAGGCCAGGTACATCCTGGTGTCACTGTCATTCGCTCCGGAAAAATAGAATAGCATGGACACGATGCTTAGTCCGTAGAACAAAAACAGCGCTTTTTTCCGGCTGCCGAAAAATTGACTGACGAATCCGATCAGGATATCCCCGATGGCGATGCCCACATAACCAAACATGATCGATCGGCCGGAGTCGATGGCATTCGCCCCGTAAAGTGCCTGGGCGAACTTGTCGCTGTAATTGACCAGGATGCCTATGACGAACCAGGTGGGGAGTCCGATCATGATGGCCAATACATATTTCCGGAAACGCTTGGCATTGTTGAAGAACATGAGGAAGTTACCCTGAGATACCTGCTTATCCTTGATGGCATGAAACATGCCGCTCTCCGCCACACTGATCCGGAGCAGGAGCAGCATGATGCCCAGCCCCCCGCCGATCTTGTAACACAGACGCCATCCGCCCTCGATGACGCCTTCGAAGCCCAGGATATCATAAGGAAGACTCCAGCCCTGCGTGGCCTGGAAGATGAAATAAGCGAAGACTGCACCAAAGAGACCGACCCCTGCAACCAGTGAAGTACCGATGCCTCGTTTCTCTTTGGGCAGCAATTCGCTGACCAGGGTGATCCCGGCACCAAGTTCACCGGCGAGTCCGATGCCGGCAGCAAAGCGAGCCCAGGCGTATTGGTCCACAGTCTGCACATAACCGGTCAGGAAGTTGGCGACGGAATACAGCATGATGGAACCGAAAAGCACGCTGAGCCTGCCCTTCCGGTCGCCCATGATCCCCCAAACCACCCCACCGATGAGCAATCCGACCATTTGCAGGTCGATGATCTTCGCACTGGCGGCGATCATCCCGGCATCGGTCACCCCGATATCCACCAGGCTGGGCTTACGGACGATGGTGAAGAGCAGCAGGTCGTAAATGTCTACGAAATAGCCGAGTGCGGCGACGACGACGGCCAGGTTCAGGATGGAATGGCTTTCCTTTCTCATGAGATGACGGGTTGCGGGAGGGGTATGTGACTCACTTTCGGCCGGATCTGATGAGTTTGATGATAACCGGCGCCGTTGTCACCAGGATGATGAGGATGACGATGACTTCCAGGTGTTCTTTGATGTCGAACTGATATCTGTCGAGGAAGAACTTGTAGAGGTAGTGTCCGGCAAAGAGCATGGAGAGTGCCCACGCTACGCATCCGACGACGTTGTACACCATGAACTTCCGGCGATCCATCTGCACGATGCCGGCAACGATGGGTGCGAAAGTACGGATCAGCGGGAGGAATCGGGCGAAAACGATGGCGCCTCCTCCATGCTTTTCATAGAACTCTTTGGCCGCAAAGAGATGTTTCTTCTTGAAGAAGAAAGTATCCTCCCGCTTGAAGAGATAAGGGCCGCTCTGCCGACCGAACCAGTATCCCACGATGTTACCGAGGATGCCGGCGCCGATGACCAGCGTAGCCAGTAGCAGCAGGTTGGCAAAATCATTTCCGGTATCCACTACTTCGCGTGCCAGTTCACTGCTGTAGATGCCGGCTACGAAGAGGAGCGAGTCGCCGGGCAGAAAGAATCCGGCAAACAAACCCGTTTCTGCAAAAACAATGAACAGGAATACCCAGATGCCCCCGTGCTGAATATAAAATTCGGGGTTGAGCAGGTCCGTCCACACAAATTGTAACAGTTCAAACATAATGTTCTTGATTTTCAGGTCTCACTTTGCTATAACCTCAGGTATTTGTCAGCCCTGTATGGGTTCTGTCAATTCGTTCTCCCACTTGCTGACGGCAGCCGTAGAGAGGGCGTTGCCGATGACGTTGGTCATCGAACGGAACATATCGCAAAAATGATCGATCGGCAGGATCAGGGCAATGCCTTCCGGCGGGATGTTGAACATCGCGCAAGTAGCGGTCACCACTACCAGGGATGCCCTGGGTACCCCCGCGATACCTTTGCTGGTGAGCATCAGGACGAGCAACATGGTCAGTTGTTCGCCAAGGGATAGTGGTACGTTGTACACCTGTGCAATGAAGATGCTGGCGAAGGTCATGTACATCATGCTGCCGTCGAGGTTGAAACTATAACCCAGGGGCAGCGTGAAGGATACGATCTTCTTGTTGCAGCCAAAGCGTTCGAGTTCTTCCACCAGTTTGGGGAAAACGGCCTCGCTGCTGGTGGTACTGAAGGCGATGGCCAGTGGACTGATGATCCGGCGGGTGAGGTCGGAAAGCCGGTTCCCCAGGATGAGGTACCCGACCAGGTAGAGCAGGATCCACAGGGAGATGATCCCCAGCAGGAAAGCGCCGAAATATTTCAGGTAGAGTACGGCGATGCTTTCTACGCCGCGGGTGGCGACAACGGCCGTGATGGCTCCGAAAACGCCCAGTGGCGCGAAGTTCATCACATAACCCACCAT
>JAJTFQ010000077.1 GCA_021299955.1 Chitinophagaceae bacterium | reverse complement strand
AAGGTATTTTTCTGCATGTTTGCGCACGATATATTTATCGATCATGAAAGGATGCTTATAATTGTGAAAACGATGCGTTCTGCCCATCTTGATCCGGATAGGAGCGTTGATCGCAAATTTCAGCACATCCTCATCCAGAAATGGGAACCTTGATTCAATACTATGCATCATTCCCATCCGGTCATTACGCCAGAGCAGCGCATGAAGTCCGCGTCCAAGCATCTCGATGGAAAGCACATGATCTGCGCGCATCTCAGCATCTCCTACAAACCCAAATGCTTCCTGGTATGAAGCCATCATTCGCTGGCGTTCAAACCCGAATGGCATGTACAGCAGATCGCGGTTGTAATTGGTCTGATTTAGGTTTAGATATCTCGTCAGACCCGGTACACGTTTATATAACGAAGTGGTCAGCGAGTAGGGGAGTTTGATGAGCCGGTCCCATTTCCGGGTAAGAAGGCGCGGATAGCCCAGGAACAGCTCATCCGAACCCTCACCTGTGAGTACTGCCTTAATACCGGTCTCCCTGGCCAGTCGTGCCACGCCCTGGAATGGGATCGCATTGCTGTGCACCACGATCGGCGATTCATAGTACCAGGTCGTGCGTACCAGGTCCTCGATCAACCGGTCAGGCTGAAAATCATAGACATGGAGCGGTTGACCGATATGATCACTCAGCATCCGGCTGAAAGGGAGTTCGGAATATTTCCCAAGAATGTTCGCCGTGAACATATCGATCCGTTGATTCCGGCTTGCCACTGATGCAATTAGTGAGGAATCAATGCCGCCGCTGACAAAAGCTCCCATCCCGACATCACTCATGAGCATCGACTCGACACTGTCATTGAACAGGCGATCGAAAGTCGACAACAAAGCTTTTTCATCCATCCCGTGAAGCTCGTCGTAATAGTCCTTCTCCACCAGATCGGTCAACTGGAAATATTGTGTGCAAGTGACGGATCCACCCGCTGCATTCACATGCAACACGCCTCCGGGCTCAAGTTGCCGCAATCCTTCGAACGCCGTGTGGAGCCTCGAGTACTCGAGTTCTCCAAGCGCCGCACTCATCGTGGCAGGGACATTTAATGTTGGATTCACATGGGCCGTAATGACCTTCAATTCAGATGCGAATACAAATCCGCCCTGACCCGTGTGGTAGAAAAGTGGCTTGATTCCGAGCCGGTCTCTGACAAGATACAGATCGAGGCTTTTACGGTCATACCAGCAGAATGCAAACATTCCGTGAATGACCTTCGCTGTTTTTTCAACCCCATACCTTTTCAACAGATGAAAAAGGGTTTCTGTATCGGATGTGGACCGGAATGAATGACCGGCCAACAACGTGCTCCTCAGTTTTTGATGGTTGTAGATCTCTCCGTTGAACAGCAGAACATGTTCATCATCCACAAAGGGCTGGTGACCATTGGTGGACAGGTCGAGCAAGCTCAACCGGTTGTGGATGAAACCAACATGCTGATCCCGAAAGTAGCCTGTATGATCGGGGCCGCGATGAATGATGGTCTGCGCAAAGCCCTCCAGGAGCCTGTCATCTATATGCTGAGAATTGGTAATGCCTGCAAAACCACACATGGAATCGGAATAATTTAAGGGATGATGATATCAGCCATCCCACAGCGGACTACGCCGTGAAACCGGATTAGAACGACCGGACGGCTTGATAAATTATATCCCGGTCCTCAAAACATGGATATCTCACTGAAAATAAAATGGAAATGCACTGAAAGGCTTGAAACTAAGAAGGAAAGGGAAAAAACAAGTCAACTTGCCGCGTTCACAAGCTGTTCATCCGGCACATCCTGGTTTAGCTGTGAGAATTCCGGAATCATGCGTTGCACCAGGACCCTGATCTCCTGGTCATTACCATCGAATTTTCGGGCGTGATGGATCAACTCCAACAGATCATCATGAAAGGTATGGTCCGGT
This sequence comes from Chitinophagaceae bacterium, assembly GCA_021299955.1. Classification (GTDB taxonomy): domain Bacteria; phylum Bacteroidota; class Bacteroidia; order Chitinophagales; family Chitinophagaceae; genus Pollutibacter. The sequence goes on along the minus strand of JAJTFQ010000077.1, from coordinate 21,700 downwards.
TTCCGATGCTGAGCGATCATGATCTTGGGATGGTGGGTAGGCAGGGGACTCTCCTCAGCCTTGAAGAGTTCTTCATGCAGTTTTTCCCCCTTGCGCAGGCCGGTGAATTCGATCCGGATGTCGATGTCCGGCCTGAATCCGGCAAGCTGTATCATCTTCCGGGCCATGTCCAGTATCTTTTCAGGCTTGCCCATGTCGAATACAAATATCTCGCCACCGGTTCCCATGATGGATGCCTCTATGACCAGGCTGCTGGCCTCCGGAATGGTCATGAAGAATCGGGAGATCTCCGGATGCGTCACGGTCACAGGTCCGCCTTTCTCTATCTGTTGACGAAACAACGGTACGACTGATCCGTTGGAACCGAGTACATTTCCGAAACGGGTTGTGATGAACTGCGTGCCTTCCCCCCCCTCGAGACTATTCACATACAATTCGGCGATGCGCTTCGAGGCGCCCATCAGGTTGGTGGGATTCACCGCCTTGTCCGTGGAGATCATTACAAACTTACGGACACCATACCGATGTGCTGCATCCGCCAGGATCTTGGTGCCCATCACATTCGTCAGTACGACCTGAGCCGGGAATTGTTCCAGGATGGGCACGTGCTTGTACGCGGCCGCATGATATACGAAATGAGGACGATGCCTGTCCAGGATCCGGTCAATCCCATCACGGTCGCGGATCGTCGCCAGTTCGATGCTAAGGTCAATGGCATGTCCGGTTGAATTATCAAGTTCGTTGAGTATATCATGCAAGCCCGTTTCCGACTGATCCAACAGGATCAGTTTATGGATCTTGTACCTGCATAGTTGCCTGCAGATCTCGCTGCCGATGCTGCCCGCAGCACCCGTAACCAGCACGATGGCGCCCGACATGTCCTCCTGTGCTTTCTGATGTGTTAGTATGATGGTTTCTCGGTTTAGGATGGACTCAATGGTGAGGCTCTTGATCTGATTCGATCGGAATTTGCCGTTGATCCACTCCGTGAATGGTGGTACTACGGTGGGGCGTATGCCGAACTCACCGCAAAGTGCCAGCAGCTCCGATTTCCTGACCGGATCGAGGTTGTCCTCCGCAAGGATGAATTCTTTGATGCTATGATCCCTGATGAATTTCCTGAGCGATGCCAGATCCCCGGAAATGACCGTCTTACCATTGAGCGACTTACCGATCCTCAGATAGCGCCGGGTTATTGGCCCCGTAGATCATTACGTGAAAACGATTGCCCCGCATACGGCCCCCCAGACTAAAAACTTCCTTGACCAGCAGGCGAAACGTGATCATTAATAGACTGGCCAGCAGGGCATTCATCAACATGATCATCTTGCTCTTGCCAAAGGTCGGTAGCAGCTCCGGGAAAAGGAAAATGATCATCAGCCAGAAACCATATTGCATCAGTCCGAATGTGAGAATGGTCTGAACGTCCCTGATCGATGAAAGCCGGATGATACCAACATGTGTCTTCAAGATCAGCATGCATACACCGGTGACAAATGCGTTCAGAGTGCCCAGATAAACATAATCATACCGGTCCATGACAACGGGATAGAATTCTCCCGCGATCAGAAAAGCACAGAGGAAGGCGCATGCTGCCAGCACCTGTTCAATGGCGAAAATGAGCCAGCGGGACGCTACTTTGTTGTAATTCAGCATGAGCATGACAATGGGATAAGACAAAAAGTCCATGTGTGGTGTAGTTGGTTAGCATATTAGGAATAGCGACGGTGGATCGCTATCCGTTCGTGTTTTTCAAAAACGCATTGGATCTGTACTGGCTGCTTATAGGCAACCACGACTAACTGGGTCTTACTTGTGGGGGGACGGGACAAGAAGCTGATCCCGTTGTTCAGAGGAGGTAATTTTCGGCGTTTCCTAAGGCTCGGAAAAACGATATGGTAAAATTAAACGGCTTTGATGAGAAAACCAATCATTATCATCACAAAGCATCTTGCATTTATATATTATGTCTGTTTGCTGACCATTGACGAGCCTTCCGGGCCATGAAAAACAGCCATCTCCTTTACATCATCCAATGGTTTGAATATCTTTGCCTTATGCTCCGCCAAACATGCAAATGGCTGATTCCGGCAATTTTCTCACTCTCCGGCATATCACATGCCCAGGATCTGGCCATCAACCTGACGGGCGGAGTGTTGAACTACCAGGGAGATCTCAGGCAGGAAGTGTACACTTTTCAGGGCGTGAGACTTGGTTATGGTGCCGGCATTTCCTATGCAGTGACATCTCGGCTGGGCATAGGTGTACATTTTTCTCAGGGACGAATCGCTGCTGATGACCGAAATAACTCAGACCCCGGTCTTTTTTACCGGAACCTGAATTTCACCACAAATGTTTCTGAGATCAGCCTGAACGCGACCATTCATCTGCTAGACCCGCTGCGCATGCGGATCAGTCCATATGTGACCGGGGGACTGGCATATTTCAGATTCAATCCATTTAGCCATGATCAGTCGGGGGATAAGGTGTTCCTTCAGCCACTGGGTACCGAAGGGCAAGGCCTGCCGGGTTATCCGCTGAAACCCTATCAACTCAATCAATTCTGTATTCCTTTTGGAGGAGGTCTGTCCATCAGAATGAACGACAAGGTGAGTCTGGCCTGGGAGGTTGTATTCCGACGTACCGGAACCGATCATCTGGACGATGTGAGTACGGTGTATGCGAATCAGGTAGACCTGTTGATCGGGAGAGGACCGAGGTCTGTTGCAATGGCATTTCGGGGAGATGAATTGCCCGGGACAAATCCCGTTTTTCCGAACGGCTATCCTGATGGGGGGAAGAGGGGCAATCCGACCGCCAATGACTGGTACTACTTTTCCGGCCTGAAACTTACGTTCAGACTTCCGTCTGCTGACAGAATGAGTTTCGGACCAACCGGAAAGAACCGGACAGATTGCCCCAGATGGTAATTACCACTGTTCCGTACCGCTGAAGAAGAAGGCTCCCTCTATAGCGGCATTCTCATCGCTGTCGCTTCCGTGAACGGCATTCTTTCCCACGTTCTCCGCATAAAGTTTGCGGATGGTTCCATCGTCTGCCTTTGCCGGGTCGGTTGCCCCGATCAGCTTCCGGAAATCAGCGACTGCGTTATCCTTTTCCAGGATGGCAGCCACGATCGGACCCGAGCTCATGAATTCCACCAGTTCACCATAAAAGGGACGTTCGCGGTGTACTGCATAGAACTCTCCTGCCTTCTGTTCAGACAGCAGGGTCTTCTTCATCGCAACGATCCGAAATCCGGCGCGCTCGATCATGGAAAGAATGTCTCCTGAATGCCCCTTGGAGAAGGCATCAGGCTTGATCATGGTGAATGTTCTGTTAGACATGTAATTAGGTGATTTGAGGGCGCAAAGTTAAACATATTCATATCGATCTGCAAATGCCATCCCAGTACTTGACCACATACCCGGAAGTCAGGGAAAACCCTTTCACAACTTATTGCAAGGTTATCCTTATTTTTGCCCTTCTTGATGAAGCCGATCCAACAATTATATGCAGCTATCCGTCACCCCAGACGGGTGGTCGTGACCATGCATCAAAAGCCGGACCCCGATGCGATGGGTTCATCCCTGGGACTTTCACGTTTTCTGAGGAAACTCGGCCACTCAGTCACGGTCATTTCCCCGACAAATTATCCCGATTTTCTGACCGATGCCGTACTTAAAGAAGCGGAATGGTTGTTCTGTCTTGATTTCAACGCGCTGTATCGTACCCGTTCCATGGAGTCCACACTTCAGTCCCTTCAGGCTGAAAAAATTTTGATCGATCACCACGAGGAACCTCATACCTGGGTATTCGATTACGGGATCAGCGTCATCCCAAAGAGTTCCACCGCTGAACTCGTATACGAATTCATCCGTGATTCAGGCCATGCAGACCTGCTTGATGAGGGGATTGCAGCCTGTCTTTACGCCGGTGTAATGTCAGATACGGGGAGTTTCAGGTTCCCGGTCACCTCCTCCAGCGTTCACGCCATGGTTTCGGAACTTATGAAAACAGGGTTCGACCATTCCCTGGTGCATGAGCATATCAACGACAGTTATCTTGAAAATCGCCTCAGGTTTCTCGGACACCTCCTATCCAACCGTATGGAGGTTTTCTATGAACACAATGCGGCGCTGATATGGATCACCAAGGCCGACCTGCAACGTTTTAATGTGAAGACCGGGGATACCGAGGGTGTGGCGAACTACCCATTGTCCATCAAAGGCATCCGTTTTGCTGCGTTACTGATCGATCGAGACGAGGAGCGCCGATGGTCCTTCAGAAGTAAGGGCGCTTTCGACTGCAATGGCTTTGCCAGAAAGCATTTCGAAGGCGGAGGACATCACAACGCCGCAGGCGGCAAAAGCAGACAATCCGTTGAAGAGAACATAAACCGTTTCAAACAAACCTTATCCGAATATCAGGATGTACTCACAAAAAACAATCATAATGACTAAGCGCATCGCCTTGCTAGCGGCCATCATCTCGCTTGTTGGCATCTCCTGCGAAATGACCGGTTACGAAAAAACGAAGACCGGTCTTCGTTACAAGATCTTCCATGGTTCCGACAACAAGAACAAAGGAACACTCAGACCCGGCAGCATCGTGAAGTTCAACTATCTGATGACCATCAACGATTCTGTGCTGGCCTCTTCTTACGAGACCGTTCCTGGATATGACATGGTGGACAGCAATCCCCGCCCGCACGACTTCTCTGAAATCCTGACCAAACTCAGCATCGGAGACAGCGCGGTCACTTATCAGTTCTTCGATACCCTCGCTAAATTGAATCCCGGCCAGATGCCCCCCTTCCTGAAAAAGGGTTCAAAGATCAAGATGACCATCAAGATCATTGACACCATCGCCAATGGAATGGCCGGTGTTCAGGAAGATGCCATGAAAGAAGAGTCGGTCATCACTGCCCGCGAGATCAAAGGGATCGAGCGGTACATCGCCGTCAAGAAACTCAATGCCCAGAAGCTGAATACCGTCTATGTTGTGGTGGAGAACAAAGGCAACGGCCCCGCAGTAGATTCCGGAAAGTATGTCGGTATCAAGTACACCGGATACACGCCCGAAGGAAAGTTTTTTGACTCCAACGTCGATTCCACCAAGCAGGAGCAGAAGCATCCGATGGAGACTTTCTACTTCTTCGCCAAGCAGGGCGGCGCCATCAATGGTATGCTCGAGGGGGTAACCGCCTTCAACAAGGGTGGTAAGGGCAAGCTCATCATCCCCTCCACCTACGCCTATGGCAGACAGGGCGGCGGTAACGTGATCAAACCCTACCAGACCCTGATCTTCGACATCGAGGTGGTGGACGTTAAGGATAGTGTCCAGCAAATGCAGCCTATGCCCCCCATGCCCCAGTGATCTGAAATATCGACAATTTCATAAACGGACAAGCCCGGATCGTTGATCCGGGCTTGTTTGTTTTAATACATCAAAGGCCCCGGCCCCGACACGCCTCCACTAGGGTCACCGCTTCCTTTGCTTCCCGTACATCATGCACGCGAAGGATATTCGCTCCCTTCATCAGTGCAATGGTATGTAAGACGGACGTACCATTCAGCGCATCTTCCGTGGAAACCCCCAGCAGGTCGCGGATCATCGACTTTCTGGAAACACCGATCAACAGAGGATATCCCAGTGATGAGAGCACTTCTATGCCCGAGAGCAGTCGGTAATTATGAGACAATGTCTTTCCAAAGCCAAAGCCCGGGTCGATGATCATATCCCTGATGCCCGCTTCACTGCATTCAATCGCTTTCCGACGGAAGTAGGCCATCACATCTGAAAGCACATCGTCGTAAGCCGGCCTGTCCTGCATGTTTTCAGGCGTTCCCTGCATATGGGTACATATGAACGGTACACCAGCCTTTCCGACCACGGAAAGCATCATTTGGTCCATCTCTCCGCCACTGATGTCATTGACGATATCGGCCCCCGCATCTAGGGCTGCCTCAGCAACCGCAGCATGATATGTATCGATGGAAACCGGAATGTCAGGATATTGCACCCGGATCACCCGGATGAGCGGAAGTACCCGCTCCATCTCCGCATCCGGACCGATCCGCTCACTGCCAGGTCTGGTACTCTGGCCGCCCACATCGATGATATCCACGCCCTCGGATATCATGTCAGAGACTTTTTTCAAGGCCGCACCGGCATCCGGAATGCGGCTGCCTGCATGAAAGGAATCAGGCGTTGCATTCAGGATGCCCATGACCAGGGGGCGTTCCGCCACGAACATCCTACCGCGCAAATTCAGCGAAAACATTCTCTGCTATTGATTAATTTTGTTGGATGCGGCGCTTCCCTGCTGGCATAACGCCGATTAAAGGATCCCGCCAAAAGTAAGTCAGAATGCGTACTGCTTCACAATATGATGAGGTCATCGAAGGCTGCAAAATGGTCTTCCTTGAAAAGGCGAGGGATTATGGAACTTCCTGGCGTGTGCTTCGACTGATCTCCGTAGCCGATCAGTTGTTCATAAAGGCCCGCAGGATACGTACGTTGCAGGAAAAACAAACCCGTAAGATCGGAGACGATATACGCTCTGAATTCATGGGCATCATCAACTACAGCGTGATCGGACTGTTGCAGATGAGGCTGGCCGCTGACACCTCCGAGGAACTGGATATACCGGCCCTGACATCCGGGTACGACGAATGCATCCAAACCGCCCGGCAGCTCATGCACGACAAGAACCATGATTACGGAGAAGCCTGGCGTGACATGAGCCAGGAAAGTTTTGCGGACCTCATCCTGGTCAAACTCAAACGCATCCGACAAATACTCGCAAACGATGGCGTAACCAGGGTCAGTGAAGGGATAGATTCGAACCTGCTGGATATCCTCAACTACGCTGCATTCGCGCTCATCCTGATAACCGAAGGGAAACACACGGGCTAAATAACTTCAATACACAACGAACCTAAATGAGAATCGTACTCCAGATTTCACGGGTGCTGGTCGGCATACTATTCATATTTAGCGGATTGGTCAAGGCCAACGACCCTTCAGGCCTGAGCTACAAGATGCAGGAATTTTTCGAGGTCTGGGGCTGGCATGCGTTCAACGACCACACCCTGCTGTTCTCTATCCTTATGATCACCTTCGAGATCATCGCGGGTGCTGCCCTGCTCATAGGATGGCAATTTTCCCTCTTTAGCTGGCTGCTGCTTGCATTGACCATCTTCTTTACCTGGCTCACGGGATATGCGGTACTGTCCGGAAAGATCAGGGCCTGCGGCTGTTTTGGCGACTGCATCCCGCTCACAGCTGAACAATCCTTCATCAAGGACATCATCCTCACAGCCCTGATCCTTTTGCTGGTCAAAAAGCGGAGAGACATCCATCCTTTATACGCCCAAAGCCGGTCAGTAGGCATACTCGCAGTCGTCACTACGCTCACCCTGGCACTCCAGTTTTATGTCCTTCGCTACCTGCCCATTGTCGATTGCCTACCCTTCAAAAAAGGGAATAACATTCCGGAAAAGATGAAGATCCCGGCTGGAGCGATCCCGGACAGCACGGTCATCACTTTCGTCTACGACCTGTCCGGGAAACAAGTGGAATTCGATGCAGACCATTTTCCTGTAGATTTCAACGATTCGACCTACAAATTCATCAAGCGCTACGACAAGGTCGTACGCATTGGAAACGCCACCCCACCCATTAAGGATTTTGTCATTCAGACCATGTCCGGAGTCGATACCACCGAAGCCATCCTTCAACAACAGGGTCAGACAATCATCGTGTTTTCCAGAGCAATGGAGGCGGATACCCGTTACTGGACATGGGAAGCAGGGCTTCGTAAGGTTCGATCGATGTGCAAAGCCCGAAACATACCCTTCCTTTGGATTTCCTCTGATGCTGGTACACTCGCAGGACAACTCGCGCGACTGAAATGGAATGATGTGGTCGTCCTGCAGGGGGATGATGTGGCCATCAAAACAGCGGCGAGAACAAACCCTACCATCTATTTGCTCAATATGGGTACGATCTCTGGTAAATGGTCGTATGCGGAGACAAATAAGGTCCTCGATGCGATCGATTGAGCGGTTATTGCCAACACAAGGACAATGATCCGGAAAATCGGCCGATACATACTTCGAAAGACAGGATATGGTATCCTGGTCATGACTGGCGTGATCCTGATCGTGTTCTTCCTTTTTCAGGGTTTTGGTGATCCAGCTCGCCTCGTGATGGGTCAAACCGGAGATGCAGCCACCTTGTCGAATATCAGAAAGGAGCTAGGCCTCGATCAACCCAGGCACATTCAACTTTTTCGTTACATCAATGATCTGTCGCCTCTCTGTTTGCATTCTCGCGACGAGATTCGGGCAAAGGGTTTGAGGGGCATTTTCATTGGTAATGAAGTAACCCTCGGCCTCAAGATCCCCTATCTCAGAAGATCCTACCAGAGCAAGCGGGATGTTACGTCTCTGCTGTCGGATGCGTTATTCGGCACCCTGCTGTTGGCCTCAGCGTCCATGTTGCTGGCCATCTGCCTGGGGATCCCACTCGGTGTGCTGGCGGCAGTCAACCGGGATACCTGGATCGACCGGTCAGCCATCCTGGCCAGCATCGCCGGCATTTCTGCCCCGTCCTTCTTCATGGGGATCGTGGTTGCCTATCTGCTGGGCTTCGTGCTTCATGCCTTCACAGGCCTTCCTATGACCGGCAGCCTCTTCGAACTGACACCATTTGACGGCAACCGACTGAGTCTTCAAAACCTTGTCCTGCCGGCCTTCACGCTGGGGATACGCCCCCTGTCCATCATCACTCAACTAACCCGAAGCGCGATGCTCGATGTGCTATCCCAGGATTTCGTCCGTACAGCGCGCGCCAAGGGTCTGGGAAGAAGAAAGGTGATCATCAGACATGCCCTGCCAAACGCGCTGAATCCAGTCGTTACCGCTATCACCGGTTGGTTTGCAGAATTGCTCGCAGGTGCATTTTTCGTGGAATACATTTTCGGATGGAAGGGCATCGGCAAAATGACCGTGGATGCCCTTGAAAAACTCGACTATCCCGTGCTCATGGGCAGTATCCTGGTTACTTCCGGTATTTTTGTCGTCGTAAACATCCTCTCAGACCTCCTGTATGCATGGCTGGATCCACGGATCCGACCTTCGTGACCGCGGTGTTCCTCGCTCGATTTTTTTGGAAAAAAACTTCCAAATCGTTAAATTGAGAGTAAACACCTGACAGCCATGAAAAAAGTAGCGGACATCTTCAAGCGAAAGGGATTCTCCAACGTAACCATCAGCCCCGATGCCTTCGTACGTGAAGCCCTGAAACTGATGGCGGAGAAAAACATCGGTTCGGTTGTGATCATGGAAAACGACCGCTACATCGGTCTGTTCACCGAACGCGACTATGCCCGAAAAGTAATTCTTCACGGCAGATCCTCGGATGAATTGACGGTCTCAGAGATCATGTCTGAATACCTCCCGCAAATTTCCTTAAATCACTCCCTGGAGGAGTGTATGGAGATCATGACCAATCACAACCTGAGGTATCTGCCTGTATTTGAAGCAGATGGATATGTCGGCGTGATATCGATCATCGACGTGGTGAAGGAAACGATCCTGGCCCAACAGGACCGCATCGAGCATCTTCAGAATTACATCCACGGAAGTGTTTGATCTTCAGCGAATAACAACCTCGCTGATGACAGACTCCCCCAACTCGGCATTGACCATTGCCCGGATATCTTCTCGCTGGAAATGAAGCTCGTTCCTCAATGATGCGACGGATGTTTCGATGAACAGGGTCTGATTCAGAATGAATACCCTGTCTGTGTATTTCGAAATGGTTTTACCCATTCTGCGCTCCCAAACATCCCCGATCTGGCAGGATCGGATGCCTGAGGAAAGTTTACTGTTCCGGATCAGTTTTTCCAGCACCTCACCGATCATTTGGGCCATATAGATACACTTTGAGGTAAAGTTAAACAATATCAGACCTCTATCAGCTGGAAAGGGACGTTAAGTCCTCCCAGGATCGCCGATACGCGCTCCCGGTGGGTGTCCGTGAGGAATACTTGCCCATTGTTGAGGACACAGACCCTGTGGAGAAGGTTCTCCATACGACGTTCGTCAAGCTTTTCAAAAATGTCGTCCAGTAGCAGGAGTGGGGGAGTGCCTTTCGCCCTTTTGAGTACTTCAAAAGCGGCCAGTTTCATGGCGAACAATAAACTCTTTCGCTGTCCCTGGGATGCCGTCTGCCGAAATGGTAATCCGTCCATGCGGGTTTCCAGGTCGTCACGATGAATGCCGGTGCGGGTTCTCTGTAAGTGCAGATCGGCTGCGCGGCCTTTCAACAGCAGGGCGGACATGTTCTCTGCATCCAGCTGGCTCACATACTGCGGTACGATGCGCTCGGCCGCGCCGGAAACCTCTTCATAATAGGCGGTCATGGACGGCAGAAAAGATTCCATGAATCGCTTTCTGACCTGATGAATCAGGGTGCCTTCTACAGACAGTTGGTGATCGAGCACATCGAGCAGGGTGAGGGATGCCGAGGGCTGTGCCGACATCCATTTCAGGAGACCATTTCGTTCCTGCAGGATCCGGTTATAACGGATGAGTGCCTCCAGATAGGCGGGATCCACCTGGGATATCAGCGTGTCCATGAATTTACGGCGCCCCTCGCCACCTTCATTTATGAGAGCGATGTCATCCGGGGCGATGAAAACCATGGGCAACCTGCCGATATGTGATGAAAACCGGGTCATCGCCTCGCCATCCACCATGAATTCCTTTTTGCCTGTTTCCCTCAGGATGCAGGTCGTGGTCATGCGACCGCCGTTCCATCCCCAGATACCTTCGATCCTGAAACCCTGGCAACCGAAACGGACAGATCCCGCGTCCGTCTGGCTGAAATAGCTTCTGGTAAAACCGAGATAATGTATGGCATCCAGGATATTCGTCTTCCCCCTTCCATTGGGGCCACAGATTGCGACGACCGGCTTTTCAAAGACCAGGGACGAAACCGGGCAATTGCGGAACTGGAGTGTGCGTATTTCCTGTAACAGCGCCAAGTGCTGAATTTTTGGCAAACTTACCGCCACCTTCACAATGCAGGAAATCTAACTGAGGGGCTCACATTTGAAAATGGCAATTTCACACTATATTTGCCCCTCAAATCCCAAGAAGTGGCAACTACAAGGAATTCGAACACGAGATTCAGCAAGGATACCTACCTGTACTGGTACGAATTGATGCTGCTGCTCCGCAGATTCGAGGAGAAGGCGGGTCAGCTCTACGGAATGCAGAAAATTCGTGGCTTCTGTCATCTCTACATTGGCCAGGAGGCCCTTGCAGCAGGATGCATGACCGCCACCCAGCCTGATGATACCTTCATCACGGCTTACCGCGATCACGGCCTCGCCATTGCGAAAGGTATTTCTGCAAAGGCATGTATGGCCGAACTCTACGGAAAAGCTACCGGTTGTTCCAAAGGCAAGGGCGGCAGTATGCACTTCTTTGGCGTCAAGGAGAGATTCTTCGGTGGTCACGGCATCGTCGGTGCTCAGATCGGAACAGGTGCAGGTCTGGCATTCGCTGAGAGATATCTGGGCACACAAAATGTATCCCTCACCTTCTTCGGTGATGGTGCCGCTCGTCAGGGAATGTTGCATGAAACCTTCAACCTGGCCATGATATGGAAACTCCCTGTGGTTTTCATTTGCGAAAACAACCACTACGCAATGGGTACCTCCGTAGCCCGTACCTCCAACGTGGTTGATATCTACAAACTCGCAGATGCATATGACATGCCCGGAGATTCTGTTGATGGTATGGATCCGGAAGCCGTGCACGACGCTGTCGCCCGTGCTGTCAAGCGTGCACGTGCAGGAGAAGGTCCGACGCTTCTTGAAATGAAAACGTATCGTTACAAGGGACACTCGATGAGCGATCCCCAGAAGTATAGGACAAAAGAAGAAGTGGAAGAATACAAGGATCGGGATCCGATCGAAGTGGTGAAGAACATTTTGCTGAGCCAGCATAGTGTGAGCGAGGCAGAGATCGAGGTGATCAACGAACGCGTGAGGATCGAAGTCGAGGAGTCCGTGAAATTCGCGGAGGAAAGCCCCTGGCCGTCCGATGATGAACTCTTGAAAGACGTTTACGTACAGGAAGACTATCCATTCATCGTAGATTGATACGACCCAATCATTACCCGATCATCTCAAATCCAACCGAACCATGTCCGAAAAGCATAGCCAGGAACAAGAAACAGAACAGATAGTCAATTCTGCCAGGAATTTCTGGGAGAAATACAGCAAGAAGATCGTCATGGTTAGCACCGCCGTCATCGTGCTTGGCGGAGGATGGCTTGCTTACAAAAATTTTGTCCAACTCCCCAACGAAGAGAAAGCCAGCGAAGAGATCTTTCGCGCAGAAGAAAACTTCCGCAAAGACTCCCTGGCGCTTGCCCTGAACGGAAATGCCACGACCCCTGGATTCCTGAAGGTCATCAGCAAATACGGAAGCACCGGGGCGGGAAATATCGCCAGGCTCTATGCCGGTGAATGCTATCTGCACCTGGGTGACTACCAGAACGCAGTCAAGCAACTTGAAGCGTTCAAACATAATGGCGCCCTCCAACTCGGTGCCAAGGCCGAAGGTCTGCTCGGCGATGCCTATTCCGAAATGAAAAAGAACGACGAAGCGGTCAAGCATTACAAATCGGCCGCGACCCTCTTTCCGGACGACCAGGCACTTGCCTCAGAATATCTTTTCAGGGCGGCACTCCTCCTTGAATTGTCCGGTAAAAATGAGGAAGCCGTAAAAACCTATCAGGAATTGAAGGAGAAATTCCCCAAGACCGAAAAGGGTTACTCGGCTGAAAAATACCTCGCACGCCTGGGCGCACTCAACTAAACACCAACAATACCATGGCCTCTGCAGGCAATTCAAGGATTGTTCAGGATCCGATGGCTGACACCGAGGTCAATCCCATGCCTGTTATCATCGTCCGGACCCAGTGGAATCCGGAGATCATCGACGCGTTGGAAAAAGGGTGTGTGAATACCCTGCGCAGCAAAGGCTTCGATCATATCAGGGTACTGTCTGTCCCGGGTGCAGTAGAGATTCCGTTCGCCGTCAATCAGTGTTGGAACGCATATAAGTATCGCGACGACAGACCAGGGGTCTTCATCGTACTGGGATGTGTCATCAAGGGAGATACCCCTCATTTCGACTACGTGTGCAACATGGTATCCGAAGGTGTCACGGCACTCAATCTCTCCCTCCCGGTACCCACTATCTTTGGCGTGCTCACGGTATTGAATCAGGATCAGGCATGGGAACGCCTAGGAGGCGTTCATGGTCACAAAGGCGAGGAAGCCGCACACACCGCGATCTCCATGATCTCCCTCTCCCAATCTTTGATGCCGCGCAGATTGGATGCACACTGACCAACCCCAAATTCCCATGGACATCCAACTCTTCATCCCCTGTTTCATGGATCAACTGTATCCGGAAACTGCCTTCAACACCGTCAAGGTGCTGGAGAAGGCAGGATCCAGGGTTCACTATAACGAAAACCAGACCTGTTGCGGACAACCGGCCTTCAATGCTGGTTACCACGAAGAAGCACAATCCGTCTGTTCCAAATTCCTGAGCGATTTCCAGAATGAGATGCCGATCGTGACACCATCTGCGTCCTGTGCTGGTTTCATCCGGAATTATTACGACAAACTTTTCGAAAAATCCACCAAGCTCAAGGAGCTGAAGGCAACCACTGAAAAGGTTTTTGAGCTCACGGATTTCCTGGTGAACAGATTAGGCGTTACAGACCTCGGCGCATCCTTCGAAGCCGTGGTCACATACCATGACTCCTGTGCAGGTCTTCGGGAGTACAAACTGAAAAACGAGGCCAGGACCCTGCTTTCTAACGTCAGGGGACTTGAGTTGACAGAAATGACTGACACCGGAACCTGTTGTGGATTCGGCGGAACCTTCGCCGTGAAATTTGAATCCATTTCCGTGGCCATGGGCGATCAAAAATGCCGGAATGCCTCGGAAACGGGTGCCGACTGCATGGTATCAACGGATATGAGCTGTCTGATGCATATCCAGGGCGTCATGAATGGTCGCGGACAGACCATGAAATGCCTCCACATCGCTGATATCCTGGCCAGCGGTTATTGATCCGCCATTTTTTTTCATCCTCAAATCTAAATTCGGAAACACCATGGCATATTGGCTGATCAAGTCGGAGCCCTACAAATACTCGTGGGAACAGTTCATGAACGACGGCCGCACACACTGGGATGGTGTCAGGAATTATGCCGCCCGACTAAATCTTCGAGCCATGCGCAAGGGCGATGAAGCCTTTTTCTATCACAGCAATGAAGGGAAAGAGATCGTCGGGATTGCGATGGTGATCGGCGAAGCCTACCAGGCTTACTCCGGTTAAGCCGCCTGTCTGTTCAACCGGTAACCCCCGAAGAGTGGAACCATATTTTGGCGCTCTCAATTGCCCCCTGATCCCAAAACATCTCAGCTTTGAAAAAACTCGTCATCCTCAGTGGCGCCGGAATCAGCGCAGAGAGCGGTTTGAAAACTTTCCGAGACGACGATGGTCTGTGGAATGGCCACCGGATCGAAGACGTGGCAACGCCTGAAGCCTGGGAGCGGGATCCTGCTGCTGTGCTTCAGTTCTACAACGAAAGAAGGAGTGGGCTTCTACAGGCTGAACCCAACGAAGCTCACCGCGGACTTGTTAACCTTGAAAAGAACTACGAGGTACATATCGTCACCCAAAACGTGGATGACCTGCATGAAAGGGCCGGTTCCAAACGCGTGCTGCATCTGCATGGAGAATTACTGAAAATGCGGAGTTGCCTGAATCCGCAGCTGGTTTATGAAACAAGGGAAGATATTGCGCTCGGACAACTGGCGGATGACGGCGCTCAGCTCAGGCCGGACATAGTATGGTTCGGTGAACCCGTGCCGCGCATCGAAGAAGCGGCAGATATCGTCTCCGAAGCAGATCTGTTCGTGATCATCGGAACTTCACTGCAGGTATATCCTGCGGCGGGACTGATCCACCTCTTAAAGAGTCATGAAGTCCCCGTCTTTGTAATAGACCGTGACATACCTGCCGCTGTTCAGCAAAAGCGTTTTACCGCCATCGCAAAAAACGCCGTAGCGGGTGTCGCCGAACTCCTCTCAATACTGGGCTAGTATTTTGTGCTGATTAGTCTTTTCGCCGCAGGTTGTGCACAAATCTGATCCCCTCACGTTCAAGTTCGCGCAACAAGGGACGGTAAATGTTGTCGGAAACAGGAATGTGTACACCCGGCATCTTCAATGACCCGTTCAGAATAGCCCTGGCAGCGATGGCCAGTGGAAGGCCAACCGTTCGTGCCATAGCGGTGTGCCGCTGGTCATCTCCCTTCAAGATGAGTGAGCTTTCGGCATGCCATGCCTGTCCACTACGCTTATACCCGACTTCATGCATCATAACGATCATATCGCGATCCCTATCCTTGAGGGCAAGCCTCTTTTCTATGATCCATTGCAGGATCCAGGCGGCGGACCGATCACCCTGATTGATCATTTCTGCGGAGTCCAGTCCCAGGAAAAAAAGTTGTGAGAGCGACAACTTGGCCTCATGCATGCGATGTGCGATCCCGGCTGTAGCGGCCTGATGCGCTCCATGCTTTGACCAGTCACGCAGATCGCCGGCCTCATCCACCAGCATGATGCGATCCTGCGCACGTTCTTCTCCGGACCGCAAACTATCGGCCTCAAGCAGACGGATCAGATCCTGAAGATGCGTGCTCGTTTGCATAAAACTGTCGGAAATGGTCCGCTGAAGCCAGTCGCTGAACCCGAACCGGTCGAAGTGGATCTGAAAAAAGGAGGAGAGAGACATGCCGTTTGTGTCGTATCTGACATCGTCATCGGTCAGCCCCAGCTGGATGATATTTCTCCATCCGAAACAGAAGTCGGGATGCCTGAGCGTTGTTCTGACAAACGTATCAACATCTTCCAGGCCGTATGTGTGGAGGTAAGAGAGTGAATCCCGGTTGGGATACCAGGCATATCTGCCAAGGCCCGGTATCTCTACTGTACGAACCGGGTCGAAGAGTTCGGCGTAAGATACTTTTCTGATCTTCCCGGCATCCCGGTAAACCGCCCCGTCCTTTCCGGCCATGACCACATTGCGGGGATTCCAGCTGATCTTGTAATGCCAGGGATTATCATCGCATTCTGGTGCGATCAGACCTCCGCAATGCGACCGGAAAAGGTTGATCTGTCCGCCTTCGGATCGAATTCCGTCGATCAATTCCATGGCGCTCATGTGATCGATGCCCGGATCCAGACCTAACTCACATAGAAAGGTGAGTCCACGTGCGCGGGCGTCAGCATCCAGGCCCAATAGTTCTTCGGAGAGGTATGATGCGTTCAGAAAGTGGCATCCTGCACGCAGGCAGTCACGCGCGATCCCGGCATGTAAAGGAGGCGGCAGCATTGAAATGACCAGGTCTGCAGTGTTGATCAGCGAGAAAGTGTGGGCAGGATCCTCCGGGATGATGCGATGAGGAGTCGCATGCGGCAGGCCTCCGATCTTTTCTCTGCAGAGGTCCGGGTCCAGATCTGCCACATGCACATGAGTATTGTCCTCCGGAGCCCGCCTGATGAGGTATTCGATCAGGACAGTGGCAGACTTGCCCGCACCCAGCACGAGGATGTGTTTCATATGACAGCGATCAGAATACGAAATTGATGAAAAAAGAGAAACAGTGATGCAAAAAGGAAAGAATCAACGGCCAGGATTGTCGATGTCATCATCCTGCAGGAATCGGATGACCATATTCCTGCCGGAAGGCTTGATGTATTTTGACAGTTGTGGAACGATTCCGGAACTCCGCCTGAATTCGCAGATGACCGGTCGTGATACAATCCTGGCTCGACGCATCGACGATTCACGCTGATCACTTCCTGAAACGGGAGGTAAGCCTATTGCATCTCCCAGTCTTGCGACGCGCTGACCAATGCCATTGCCAAACATTTCCCGCTCCATCTGCAGGGCGGATTTCCATCCTTTGTCACCACCCGGGACATGGCAGTAAACCGCCGATGGGAAAAGTGACAATTGGAGCGCGATACTCCTGTCCTGCAAACGATCATACTGACGAATATGCAGGGCAAGGGTAGGAGCAGGATCGAATTCTGATGGGGGAAGACGATGCGCCGGCAGAGACACCTGCGACAACAAAGGTTTCTTGCGCACGGGCCTGCTGTCTGATACGATCGCGAGACCGGGAATGTCCTGAAAATCAGGGAGTTCACCTGGATGCGACCAGGACGTAGAATGACCTTCCACCCAAACGAGGTCGAGCGGCTTCAGGTCCATCCATATCAATTCTCCATGAGAATAAGGACCCGTTCTATTGTTGTTTCGGAGGAGTAAGTACTTCTTCAAGGGATATTACGTGATGAAATTAGGAGTTTGTCCCCAATTCAGATCAAAAAATGTGGATATTTTTTTTTCAATTTGATCATCAGGTTGAAAATTTTCTGTCCGGAGCCATTTTTTTGAATCCACATTGGTGGATAAAAAAGGGGAGGAAGGATACGCTCATTCGCGGTGCAAACGCCTGATTTTAGGTAACTTTGTATATCGGATCGATGATCCCTGAAGGACATTGAACCCCATCTTTTTACCGAACCATGGAAGATCAGCTGCAACCGGAACAGACAAAAGACAACGACAGGATCATATCTGTGAACATCGAGGAGCAGATGAAATCCTCGTACATCGATTACTCGATGAGCGTGATCGTCGGGAGGGCGCTTCCCGACGTCCGCGACGGGATGAAGCCTGTACACCGCAGGATTTTATATGCGATGAACGGATTGGGGCTTGATTACAACAAGCCCACCCGTAAATGTGCACGTATCGTGGGGGAGGTTCTTGGAAAGTATCATCCCCACGGGGATACGGCCGTATATGATACCCTCGTACGTATGGCGCAGGAATGGAACATGCGCTATCCAAGCGTTGAGAAGCAGGGGAACTTCGGGTCGCCCGACGGTGAAGGTCCGGCGGCCATGCGATATACAGAAGCGCGCATGCAGCGTCTGGCCGCTTACCTGATGGAGGACATCGAGAAGGAGACGGTCGATTTCCAGTTGAACTTCGATGATTCCCTGGAAGAGCCTACGGTGCTGCCCACCAGGGTTCCCCATCTGCTGATCAACGGCAGCAGTGGCATAGCTGTGGGTATGGCCACCAACATGATGCCGCACAATCTTTCGGAAGCCATCGATGGTTGCATTGCATACATTGATAACCGCGAGATCACGATCGACGAACTCATGACGCATGTCAAAGCTCCGGACTTCCCGGGCGGTGGCATTATCTATGGTATGGAGGGTGTCAAATCCGCTATGCACACCGGCCGTGGCCGGGTAGTGCTCAGGGGTAAGGTCACCATCGAAACCAAAAGCAACGGCCGGGAACAGATCATCATTACGGAGGTGCCTTATCAGGTGAGTCGTGATGTACTGACCGCACGCATTGGACAGCTCGTCAACGAGAAGATCATAGAGGGAATCACCCATGTCAACAACGAATCCAACGAAAAAGAAGGCACGCGCATCGTCATTGACCTGAGAAAGGACGGCGTATCCTCTGTGATCGTCAACCAGCTCTATAAGTACACTGACCTTCAGACATCCTATGGAATCAACAACATTGCGCTGGTAAAGGGTAGACCTCGCACCCTGAACCTGAAGGATATGATCTCGGAATTCATAGAATTCCGTCACGAAGTTGTGGTTCGCCGGACGAAATATGAACTCCGGGAGGCTGAGAAAAAGGCCCACATACTCGAAGGATATCTGATCGCGCTCGATCACCTTGATGAGGTCATCAGACTTATTCGCGAATCCAACAATCCGGAGGCCGCCCGACTGGGGCTCATGAACCAGTTCGGGATGTCTGAGATCCAGGCGAAGGCCGTACTGGAATTGCGCCTCCAGCGCCTCACCGGCATGGAACGTGACAAGATCCGGGAAGAGTACGACGAGATCATGAAACTCATTTCCCACCTCCGACTCCTGCTGTCGGATGAAGGAATGCGATTCGATGTCATCAAGGCCGAACTCCAGGAGGTCAAAGATAAATTCGGGGATGCCCGCCGCTCGGAGATCACCTACCTTGACGACGAAGTCAACATGATCGACCTGATCAAGGAGGAGGATGTGGTCATCACTGTATCTCACCTCGGCTATATCAAACGTACACCGGCCGACGAATACCGCAGCCAGAAACGTGGCGGCAGGGGGTCTCTCGGTGGACGCACCCGCGAAGAGGATTGGATCGAACACCTGTTCGTGGCCTCTACACATCACACCCTGATCTTCTTCACGGAAAAGGGAAGATGTTACTGGCTTAAGGTTTACCAGATTCCGGAAGGCGAAAAATCCGGCAAGGGAAGAGCGATCCAAAACCTGATCCAACTACCTCAAGATGACAGGATTCGAGCCATTCTTGATGTAAAAAAACTGGATGATAAAGAATATGTCGATAACCACTCGATCTTCCTCTGTACTCAAAAAGGGGTGATCAAGAAAACCGACATGGAAGATTTCAGTCGTCCCAGATCGACGGGGGTCAATGCCATCACCATTCTAGAAGGTGATCAGTTGCTCACGGCCCGGATCGCCGGAAAAGGTGCGGAGATCATACTCGCTGTCAAAAGCGGACGTGCCATACGCTTCAGTGAAGATAAGGTAAGATCCACAGGCAGGGGTGCTATCGGTGTTACCGGCGTTGAAGTGGATGGAGAGAATGACGCTGTTGTAGGCATGATATGTATCGAAAAGAATGATACTTCGCGGACCATCCTGGTCGTCTCCGAAAAAGGATATGGTAAAAGAACCCAGTTGGATGAATACCGGATCACGAACCGGGGAGGGAAGGGTGTTAAAACCATGAGTGTTACGGAAAAGACTGGCAACCTTGTCGGCATCCTGGACGTCTCTGAGAAAGAGGACCTGATGATCACCTGCATATCCGGCGTCACCATCCGCATGGCGGTCGCAAATATCAGTGAACTCGGAAGGGCTACGCAGGGCGTCAAGTTGATCAGGCTGGATGGGCAGGACCAGATCGCAGCGATCACACAACTTGACGAATCCAAGATGGAAGATGACATCACAAACAACACCGAAGGCGACCAGCCGGAAAATTCCACCCCCGGAGATGGTGCAACGGAACCCACGAATGATTAAATTAGCAACAAATAATCACATCATGAAAAAGTACCTGCTTTGCTGCATCGCAGCAGGATCGATCCTCTCGGCACAGGCCCAGGACGTAAAAAAGGTTAAGGGGCTCCTCGAGAAAAACAACATGGCCGATGCCAAGACGATGATCGAACAGGTCCTCGCGAACCCTAAATCACAGAAGAACGTAGAAGCCTGGTACCTCAAAACCAAGATCTACAGCACCATTTCTGCAGATGCGGCCATGCGCGGTCAATTTCCGGATACCCGCATGCCGGCCCTGGAATCACTCAAAAAGATGATGGAGATCGACAGCAACCAGTCCAAGATGCTTCTGACGCTCGACAACTTCAAGCCCGCTTATGATCTCTACACCGGGGGATTTCAGCAAGGAGCAGATCTCTACAATGCCGAGAAATACAACGATGCATTGTCCATCTTCAGGGAAGTCGCCACAGTGGGTGAATACATCTATAGTCGCGGTTGGGGACTCTTCAAGCTTGATACCACCATTACCTACTACTCGGCATTGGCAGCGATGAATGCCAAAAAAGAGGACGAAGCCATCGGATATTTCAAGCGCCTGGCCGATGCCAATGTAGCCGGGGGTGCTGAGTACTCCACTCCTTATCGTTTCCTGGCCAAGCACTACTTCGACAAAAAAGACGAGGCCAACATGAATAAGTATGTAAACGCAGGCCTCGCCAATTATCCCAAGGACGACTACATGCCGCTCTTGCTGGTTGATTTCTACCGTGAAAAGGGTGATAAACCCGCGCTCTACGCGAAGTTCGATGAACTGTTGGGGCAGAATCCCAACAACTTCGACATGAGCATGGAATATGCCAATGAACTCTTTGGAGAAACCCACGTGACGGACATCAGTAAGCGTCCGGCAGATTACGAAGCCCGTTGCGAAAAGATCGAAAAACTGTACCGTAAGGCCGGTGAGATCAAGCCTGAATCTGTGGACCCGAAACTCTCGCTGGGTAAGCATTACTATAACCAGATGCTGATGCGCGATGAAGAAGCCAGCAAGGTCAAGGGGAATAAACCAGAGGATGTGAAGAAAAGGAATGATATTAATGCATTATCTGTAGCTATGGCAGACAAGGCCATCATTCCTCTGGAAGAAGTATTCAAGCAGTATGATACCATGGGTAAGCTGAAGGTAGGAGAGAAGTCCAACCTGAAATCAGCCTGCAGCCTGCTTACTTACTGCTACGAAAAAAAGAAGGACAAGGCCAAGGTTGATTTCTACCAGCAGAAATATGACGATGCCAATAAGTCACATGAGTGATTTCACAAAGATCATTTGATATGCTAATGAAAAGGGCTGTCCGGAAGGATGGCCCTTCTCATGTCAGTGGCCATCAATCATTAACCATTATGCTACATAAATATGAGCACACTAAAGCTGGGACGGG
>JAJTFQ010000076.1 GCA_021299955.1 Chitinophagaceae bacterium | reverse complement strand
TGAGCCCGCCTATGCTGAGTATCAGACAGACAATGATGACGATGCCGCCATTTCCAATGATGACGTACTAACGCCGGAACCAGTGGCCGCCGACACCATTGATTCCGTTCACACAGATAGGGAGACGGACAATCATGACGATCCCTCCCTTGTGAAGGAAACCTCTGATGCGGATGATGCAGGCGTTCCCGAATCCGCTACGGGTGTCGCATCGTTCACGGAAGAAGCCCAGCCCTCCGGACTGGAGCATCTTGGTTTTCTCCCGGAAACCCTGCTTGAAGAATCGGATGCCGTGGAGGAAGCACACCCATTGGAAGGTGGCGTCGTACACGCAGAGCCTGAATTCCACGAGGGATGGGAAGCGGAGATGCGCATATCTACAGATGAGACCGAAGATCCTGATCATCCGGATGCAACAGATCCCGGAGGCTTGCCCGCACATGATGAAGATCTTCCGGTCATCAATCCCGGAGATCTGATCAGGATGGCTGGCCTCGACCAGTACAACGAAACCGAACTGAGCTTCGAGCCGCTCCACCTGACGGACTACTTCGCCTCCGTTGGAGTTAGTCTCCCCCCCGATGAACAACCGGATGTGTTCAGCCGCCAGTCCAGAAGTTTCAAGGGATGGATCCGCGCGATGAAACGCATCCATCCAGAAAAGAGCGCTGTTCCGTTCTCGCCAAGTGAATCGGAGTTGATCCGGTCGGTTGCGGATCAGTCTAATGAGCAGGAGGAAGTACTCACCGAAACCATGGCCGAGATATATGCCCTGCAGGGACTAACGCACAAGGCCATTGACATCTACGAAAAATTATCTTTGTTTAATCCTGATAAATCCGCTATTTTTGCGGCCAAACTATCCGAACTCAAAGGCAGATTACCATGAGCATACTATTCCTGATCCTTGTCATCATCGCCTCCGTCCTGCTTGCACTCATCGTGTTGGTGCAGAATCCGAAGGGCGGTGGCCTGTCGGGTAACATCGCAGGTTTCAGCAACCAGTTCATGGGTGTGAAGCAAACCACCGATATACTCGAGAAGGGCACCTGGATCCTTGCTGGTGTCATCACCATCCTCTGCCTTTTCTCAGCCATGTTGGTAAAAGAAAATGCCCAGGCCGATGACAAACTGATCAAGAGCATCAATCCCAACGCTACCACCACAACGCCCATGCAGCAGGCTCCTTCACCGGCGCCGGCTCCTGCTCCGGCACCTGCCCCAGCAAAATGAGCGAATTGACATATTCCAAACGACCCTGCCATATGGCGGGGTTTTTTGTCTGAATGACCCAAGCATCTACAGATGACAAAAAAAAATAGGCTCCTTTGGCTAACCGGTGGGATGGCAGCCCTTGCATCTATGGCGGCGATCCTGCTGTTCCGGCCTGCCACGGCATTTGATGATGATAGCAGGATCTTCCTGATCGCCTCGGACAGTACAGATCCGCAGATGGTATCAGACCGGCTCATAGCGGAGGGCATACTTTCCCACACGGGAATGATCTCACGCGTGGCGACAGGTGCAAATGGGGATCGGCGGCTGAAAGCAGGCCGATATCGGATCAGCAAAGGGATGAGCCAGCTCCGGGTGCTGGAAATGCTGATCAAGGGGCGGCAGGAGCCCGTCAGATTTGTGGTGAATAAGTTCCGTACAAAGGAGGACTTCGCCCGCTACGCCGGCCGGCAACTGGAGTGTGACTCCGCTGATGTGGCGGAATTCCTGATGTCGCCGGACTCCATGCGCCGGTTTGGTCTGGACACCCTGACGGCCATGACGCTGGTGATCCCGAACACCTATGAATTGTACTGGAATACGGACGCGTCGGGGCTGATGCGCCGCATGTCGATCGAGCGAGACCGTTTCTGGACGCCGGAACGGCGGCGGGCCGCCGAACGACTGGGCATGAGTCCGGAGGAAGTATATGCCATGGCCTCCATCATCGAGGAGGAATCGAACAAGATCAAAGACAAACCACTCATTGCGAGTGTGTACATCAACCGCATCCGGAAGGGAATGACGCTCTCCGCCGACCCCACACTAAAATATGCTTTGAGGGATTTCGGACTGAAACGCATTCGGTTCAAACACATCGAAGCAGCGGGCGACTCCCCTTTCAATACCTACCGAATGAAGGGCCTGCCGCCGGGCCCCATATGCACGCCTTCTCCGGAAACCATCGATGCCGTGCTGGCGGCACCGGAAACCACTTTTTTGTTCTTCTGCGCGCGGCCTGATTTTTCAGGATATCACGATTTCGCCAGTGATGAACGGGCGCACATGGCGAATGCCAGGGCCTATCAGCGGGCGCTCGATAGTCTATATGGGAAATAGCGTACCTTTATATCCTGGATGACAAGGTTGGAGCGATACCTGTTGCGCCGGTCAACGGTCAGGTGGCTGTTACGCATGTCCCGTCAAATGTCACTGCCCGGATTTGAAGGATTATCGCTGTACGATGTCAGCCGTGTTTTTTTCGCACAGACCCGTCAGGTTGGTCTGAACGAGCGTGCCGCCGCCATCTCCTTCAACTTCCTGATGGCCGTCCCTCCCTTCTGCATATTCATATTTACCCTGCTGGCCCATCTGCCGCAGTCCAGAGATCTATATGCCGAAGCGCTGATCCTGGTGCGCCAGATCACCCCGGACCTCACCACCTACCGGTTGATCAAGGGGCTGATGGACGACTTCTTTGAGTCAAGCAGCAGCCTGCTGTCATTCGGTCTGTTGCTGGCCTTGTACTTCTCCTCGAGTGCCATGCTGACGATCATGCGCACCTTCAATAAGTCGATGCTGCACATCGATACCGAAAAACGAGGTTTCCTGGAACTGCGATGGGTGGCCATCAAGCTCACACTTTACATCTCGATGCTGATCCTTGGCACCACTTTCGTGATGGTGACGCAGGGTAAAGTCACGTCCGCCATCATCGACCGGCTGGAGATCCGGGAAACAGTGCTCGACTGGATGGTGGAGGTGCTCCGGCTGCTGATCACTTTCCTGCTGGTATTCAGTGCCATCAGTCTCATTTACCGTCACGCCCCCTCCATCGGCCGGAAATGGAAATGGCTGACCCCCGGCGCCCTGCTCGCTTCTGTGTTGATCATCGCCTTCTCCATGATCTTCTCGGCATGGGTAAACAACGTTTCAACATACAACCGCATTTACGGTTCGATCGGAAGCATCCTCATCCTCATGCTGCTGGTATATTTCAATTCGCTGGTGCTGCTGATCGGATTCGAGTTGAACGTGAGCATCAATTCGCTCCGGACCGTAGCCATGCGCCGGCAACGAGTGCGGCCCTCCGGCGGGACTGACAGCGCCATTCAAACCCTTGTCGTACCAACGCCAACTCATCCCACATCTGAAAAATAAATATGATGAAAGCCAGACCCTTCATGCTGTCGGAAACCGATTGGAAGACCGTTCGGGAAACCAGCTTCACCACCGCGATCCTGCCCTGGGGGGCCACTGAGGCGCATAACTATCACCTGCCTTACGGAACGGATAACTACCAGGTGGAATATGTGACCGAAAGGGCAGCGGAAGCAGCCTGGGCGCGGGGTGCGAGGCTCCTGGTGCTTCCGGGGATCCCGTTCGGGGTGAATACCGGACAGATGGATATCGCCTTCTGCATGAATATGATGCCCAGCACACAACTGGCCATCCTGAAGGACTGCTGTGAAGTGCTTGTCAGGCATGGAGTCTCCCGGTTGATCATCGCCAATGGTCATGGCGCCAACCAGTTCATTCCGATCATCCGCGAACTGGCCGGCCTCTATCCTCAACTGTTCATCTGCACCCTGAACTGGTTCCAGGCGGCTGACCGAAAGGCCTTTTTCACCGAACCCGGAGATCATGCGGATGAATTCGAAACCAGTGTGATGATGCACATCGCACCGGAACTTGTCCATCCACTGTCGAGGGCCGGCGACGGAGCCACCAAACGCTTCACACCGGAGGGTTTCCGCAAAGGCTGGGCCTGGGCGCAGCGCCCCTGGTCGAAGGTGACGGCGGATACCGGCTCTGGTGATCCCCGACTGGCGACCCCGGAAAAAGGGGCCGCTTTCACAGACGCCACCATCCGCAACATGGCCGACTTCTTTCATGATGTCGCAACCCTGCCCTATGATGCCCTTTTTGAAGCCTGAAATTATTGAACTGATGAAATACATGACTTCCCTCCTCTCTTTGCTGATGATCAGCCTTTCTCTCCTCTCCCAGCCCAAACCCGTCCTGCAGGGACGCGTCACCGACCAGGATGGTCGTCCGGTGGTCGGCGCATCCGTCAGGGTGCTGAACAGTCCCGCCGGCGCGGTATGCGATGGTCAGGGCCGCTTTAGCATCCGCGGTCTGACCCCCGGACCCAGAAAACTGACCTTCACTGCCTCAGGATATGCTGATGCACTGTTTGAAACCGATATCACCGCCGGTCAAAACCCGGATATTGAGATCCGCCTCCGCAAGACGGAGATGGCGCTGGATGAAGTAGTGGTCAGTTCCGACCGGCGCGAGGAGGATATTCTTCGGGTACCCGTATCCGTGAGCTCGCTGGACGCGCGGGCCATTGCCTCCTTCCGGCTTTGGGACCTTGGTGAACTATCGGCCCTGTCGCCATCGCTCTACACGGCCGATCCCGGCGACGGCCGGCAGGTCACATCCATCAGAGGCATCGCCACCACCTCCTACGACCCGGCCGTACTGACGGTCATCGATGGTGTGAGCCAGTTCAACCTCGACACCTACATCCCGCAATTGCTGGATGTGGATAAGATCGAGATCCTCCGCGGCCCTCAGGGCACGCTGTACGGAAGAAATGCCATGGGCGGTGTCATCAGGGTGACAACGCGTCGTCCGGGTGCCGGAGACCGCACCCGCTGGGAAGTCAGCGCCGGAAACTTTGGACAGCAAAGGCTGATGGTCGGCACCCGCTCGACCCTGAAAAAGGATAAACTCTACCTGGGCGTCGCACTGATGAACGAGCGCAGGAAAGGATACTTCCAAAACGAGGCGACCGGTACCGACTATGATGGCCAGCGACGCTTCACCGGCAATTACCACCTGCGTTTCCTGCCCAACAGCACCTGGGAATGGGCCTTCAACCTCAAACATTCCTTCGCACGCAACAACGGGGCGTTCCCGCTGGCATCAAGCACGGATGCGGCTTTCAAGGCCCCCTATGAACTGTCGCAGAATGCCACGGGGCAGATGCAGGACAGAACACTGAACGCATCGATGTCGGTCCAGCGGCATGGCCCGAAGGCCCGCCTGGAGCTGCTCAGCTCCTTCCAGCGCAATCATCGCATCTACGACCGGCCGATCGATGGCGATTTTTCAGCCTACGATATCGTTACCGTCGATAATAACTACGGAAATGCCTTCAACCGGGTGTCGGTGCTGACGCAGGAATTGCGGCTCAGCTCCGTCGACCGAACGGGCGACCGGCTCAGGTGGACGGCCGGGTTGTTCGGTTTCGTACAGGACAATCCGGTGAAGCAGGCGACACGTTTTGGAAAGGATGCGGGATTCTTCGGCATTCCGGACAAAAACTTCGCACTGATCGCCACGAATCTTGGCAAGGGCGAGGGACTGGCGGGCTATGGCCAGGCTACCTGGGCGCTGACCTCCAAACTTCTGTTGACCGGCGGCATTCGCTACGACCGGGAATGGAAGCGGCTCTCCGTTGAGGGTGCCTACGAAAAAACGGGTGGCCCATCGTTCATCACGCGACCCGATACTTCCGGAAAGGGCGCTTATGCTGCATTTTCCCCTAAGGCCGGACTTCAGTACCTGATCAGCGACAGGTCTTCAGCACATCTTACCTACACCCGAGGCTTCCGCGCCGGCGGCCTCTCCACGCTCGGCTCCGATCCTTCACAACCACCGCTGATCGGTTACGATCCCGAATCCAGCAACCATTTCGAACTCGGATGGAAGGCTGCATTCGCACAGAACAGGATCAGAACATATATCGCCTTATTCCAATCTCAGATCGGCAATGCACAGGTGCCCACCCTGATCATGCCGGACGCCATCACGGTGACCCGCAATGCCGGCAGCATCCGGAGCCGTGGACTTGAACTGGAAACGGAATGGAGGCCTGCCCGCGGCCTGTCCTTCTCCTGGAGATTTGCCCGGACAGCAGCCGAATACACCCGGCTCCGACTCTCTAGAAATGGCCAGGAAGCCAACCTCGATGGTAACCGTCAGATCCTGACACCTTCACACACTTCCCTGCTGGTGGCAGACTACGGCATTCCGCTGGGGCGGAAAAAACAGCTGACATTAGACCTACGGGCGGAATGGAAACACAGCGGAACCGTGTATTTTGACCTGACCAATGAGATCAGCCAATCGCCTTACGGCCTGGCGAACCTTCGCGCGGGCGTCAGAGGAAGGAAATACGCCCTGCATGGATGGGTGCGCAACCTAACGGGCACGAAATACATCGACTATGCCTATGACTTCGGAGCGGCACACCTGGGTGACCCCATGACCTACGGATTCACGCTCACAAGGCAGTGATCTCCGGCAGTGGGAGATTGAAGGGCAGATGCGAAGCAGGCCGTTGGTTTTCCCTCGTTTTCGGTAATTTGTATCGACTTTGATGAAAAGTAAGACGATTTGCTGAAAACGATCCTGATATCAATTTGTCTCTCGCTACCCCTGGCCGCCCAACTTCAGGAGGCTTCCGGAGGTACGGAATACACCCTCTATAATGAGACACAGCAGCTCAACGGGTCGTCGATCAATGATATCAGAAGGGATCGATATGGTTTTTTCTGGCTGGCCACGGAGCGGGGGCTGATACGTTTTGACGGGAGGAACTTCATAGAAGTGCAGCCCACGGAAGGGACTCCTGTGCGAAGAGAGATCGTAAAACTGAACCTGCAGGGAGACTCACTGTGGCTGATGTATCGGAGCCAGGGCTGTCAGATCCTCAACATCAGGAATCTCCAATT
Source organism: Chitinophagaceae bacterium (assembly GCA_021299955.1). Classification (GTDB taxonomy): domain Bacteria; phylum Bacteroidota; class Bacteroidia; order Chitinophagales; family Chitinophagaceae; genus Pollutibacter. The sequence continues at coordinate 8,961 of JAJTFQ010000076.1, read as the reverse complement.
TCACAAGGTTTCCGATGCACCCCTCGACGATGCCACGGGCATTGCAGGAGGTGGAATGTTCCTGCTCATGGAGGATGGCAGTATTGTGAAGTCGAGGGCGGGACGGATCATTGCGGCCAGAAGGTATACGCGTCCGAAAAAAGGACTGCTGCTCTATCATCTCGACAGGCTATTCGTCAGCCTGCCCGGAACCGGGGCTTTCGAACTCGATACGGCAGACCTATCGGTCCGACGTCGACTCCCCTGGGACCCTGAAGCTTACAAGGAAAGCTTCTCCATCATCGGGGAGGATGTCTTTTTTGTGACGAACGGGCGGGCCATGCGGCTGGACAGCACCCTGACCCTTGTTCAGGACCCAAACTTCGGAAAGATCCTGGGGAAACAGGTCAGCGCCGTGACAGGTACGGGGCACGCCATGCGTTTCATCATCTGCAACAATAACCAGCTTGTCGAACAACGCAACGGTGCATTTCGAAGGATCCCTTTGCCTGGCCTGGAAAATTTCGAATTCCGGAATTTATGGGCCGTTGACAGTGCCAACATTCTGATGGGCACCAACCAGGGCCTCGTGCATGTGCGGTTGCAACGCCATCCCTCCGATAACATTCAGGAAAAGGGAGATGACTCTGATGGGGAGTTGAGAATACGCAGAAAGATCCTGGAACAACCCGATGGCACACTGATCCTGATGGGAAGTCCGCTGACTTTCGTGCACCGACCCGCTACCGGATTGGGGCGACTCATGTCCTACAGGTTCTCTGCCTATGATGCCACATTCGCAGGACGTGACATGTTTGTTGCTACAGAGGGACTTGGACTGGTACGCATCCGGCCCGGAGCACAAGCCATCGACATGCTGAACATTGACGCCCGAATGCCTAAGGCATTCTACTTGTCGGTCTGGTATGATAGTCTGGAGAGAAGGCTCATGGTCGGCGGCCAGCAGACGCTGGTCAGCTACTGGCCAGAAACGGGAAGGTCGAAAATCCTCCCCGTGATGCCCAAAGCCGGCATGGTAAGAGTCATCCGGCAGGATCGGGCACATAGACGATACTGGATCGGAACCGATAACGGCATGTTCATCATGGACAGCAGCCTGAAGATCATATCGACCTTCAGGCGGGGCCCCGGAGGATTGCGCGGAGGCCTGGTGGGCGATCTGCTTCAGCGTCAGCACAGAAATGAGATGTGGGTCGGCCATGATCATGGAGTGGACATCGTGGATATCAACAGCCTCCGGATCATCCGGCATATCCCGGACTCCGTATTCATCAATCCACGGGTGGTTTCCATGGCGGAAGACGGCCAGGGCCGGATCTGGATGGGCACCTATTCAGGGATCATCGGTTATGAACCGGTCTCTGGACAGTTCCATCGACTGGGCAGGGGTAACGGACTCATCAACACAGAATACAACTACAAGGCCGCGCTGCGGATGAACGACGGCCGCCTCATCTTCGGCGGTCTCAACGGATACGATATCATCGATCCTTCCCGGCTGCCATTTAGCAGTGGTCAGAAAAAGGGCATGGTGACGGGAATACATCGGTTCAAGGGACAGGATACGATATTCCAGGCGGTGAACACTCCTCCGGGACGCATCTCGTTCGACACACAAAATGAATATCTGAGAATTTATGTGTCCAGTCCGGACATCCTCGGAGCCGCAGCGCAGACCTATGAATACAACATCGATGGTGATCAGTGGATCACCCTGAACGGCGCAGCCCACATCAACATCCTCCGGTTGGATCCAGGAGAGTACACGCTGAACATCCGGGCTTTTGATGCCTTCGGCAGTCAGGTACGCTTCGATCCGGTCAGGATCAGCGCCACCGTGCCTTTCCTGAAATCAAGACTTTTTCTGATCATCCTGATCTGCTTTGCTGTGCTCTTCATGACCCTGTTCATCCTCTCTTCCGTCAGGGCCAAGAATCGCGAACTCCAGCTCAAGGAACGCATCGCGATGGACCTGCATGACGAAGTGGGTACCATGTTGACCAGGGCTTTATATGTCGCCAGAACCGATGAGCGGACCGCCTCACACACCCACCTCATACAATCGCTGAACGAATCGCTGTTCAGCCTCCGGGCGCATATCAACACCATGAACCACGCCAGCTTCAGTTTCGCAGCGCTGGCAGATGATGTCAAGGAGATGACGCAGTCGCTGCTGGGAATGACCAATTGCCGTGGACTGGTGGAAGAAAAGACGGACGAGCCTTATCGCATCAATGGCGCCCTTTGTCGCGACATCCGGCTCTGCCTCTACGAGATCATCAACAATACCTTGAAACACTCCGGGGCCGACACCCTGAAAATATACATGACTGCGCACAAGCATGTACTAACTGTGTTCACCCGCGATAACGGCAGGCTGCGGTCCGTGAAGGACATTGGCACGCAAGGCAACGGCATGCGCAATCTGGGCAAACGAGTGACCAGACATAACGGACAGATCGAATTCGGCATCCCCCGTGCCGGACACGGCCTGACCGTGCGCATGCGATTCGATATTTGAGATACAATCCCAACGATATGAAAAAACATAATGTGGTGATCTTGGAAGATGACAGGGTACTGGCGGAACTGATCCGAAAGCGGGTCAACGATATCGAAGGATTCGAGTCCACCCACAGTTTTGAGAACCCGCTGGCCTTTCTCGCCTCCGACGTTCCGGCCGAGATCATCCTGCTGGACATCGTCATGCCGGAAATGAACGGCCTGGATGCCATCGAGCTCATCCTGGCCAAATATCCCGATGCCGCCATTATTATGAATACCATCCGGGATGATACTGAAACCATCTTCGCCGCGCTGAAGAAGGGTGCGCTGGGTTATGTCGACAAACAGAGTTTCGACATCCGCCTGGAGGAGGTACTGCGCATCGTCTCCAACGGCGGCGCATTCATGACACCGAAGATCGCCCGAAACGTCATCAACAGTTTCCATCAGTCGCATCAGGACTTTGAGAAACTATCGCAAAGGGAACGGGATGTTACCAACTGCATCCTCGACGGCTATTCCTACAAGATGATCGCCGACAAGCTGGATATCACCGTGGACATCGTCCGTGCGAATATCAAAAGCATCTATCGAAAACTTAATATCAATAGCAAGGGACAGCTGTTCAACCTGGCCAAGAAGCAGTTCTTCCGCTGATCCGCCAGAAGCTTTATCGATTCAAACTCAGTCCATGCATTTCCCATTCCTCCGGTTTATATTTATTATAATTTGCAGCATACCTGCATGTCTGAAGGCGCAATCTCCGGAGCTCCGCGTCAACCTCCTTGGCTATCCTGCAAATGGTCCGAAAAAAGCCCTGCTCCTCGACTTTTCGGTTACCCGTTACCGTTATGTACTTGAAAGATCCGACGGTCGCAGGATCCCGCTGCGTGCGACACCGTCCGGGCTCAAGCCCTGGCCTCCTTTCAAGGCTGTCTTCACACTTGATTTCTCAAGTGTACAGGACACCGGACGATGCCGGATCCTGCGGGAGGATGGCCAACTGGCTTCCCCCTGGTTCCGGATCGGGGATCAGCCGCCGGTTCACGAGGAAGTGATCCGTTTTATGCAGACCCAGCGTTGTGGTTACAATCCATTCCTGGACAGGATCTGTCATCCCTACGACGGACGTTCGTTTTACGGACCGATGCCCGACTCCTCTTACGTCGATGCCCGTGGAGGTTGGCACGACGCAGGCGACCAGCTCAAATACCTGATCACAGGCAGCAATGCGACGGCCCGTATGATGATGGCCTGGGAGGCCTTTCCTGATGTTTTCGGGGATATGGCCAATGCATGGGGGCGTCCGGGCCGCAATGGTTTGCCGGACATCCTTGATGAGGCAAAATGGGGGCTGGAGTGGATACACCGGCTGCACCCGGCGCCGGACCAGTTGATACACCAGGTGGCAGACGATCGTGACCATTTGGGTTTCAAGCTGCCTTACAACGATTCGTCCAATTACGGATGGGGACCCAACAGTTTCCGCGCAGCTTACTTCGCTACCGGAAAACCACAGGCCATGGCCATAGCGGCCAGGATCTGGAGAAATCTTCCGGAGGGTGCGGACTTTTCGCCCAGTTGCCTGACGGCGGCCCGTTCCCTCTACCTGATGGGGCATGTCAGGGAGGGCTTCCAGCAGGGAAACAGTTATGGTGCCCCCTATCGATACAACGAAAGGACATGGGCCGATGATATGGAATGGGCGGCGGCGGAGCTTTATGCAACCACCGGAGACTCGCGTTTCCTGCAGGATGCCGTACACTACGCGCGACTGGTCAACACAGAATCCTGGATGGAGCGCGACAGTGTCGCACACTATGAAATGTATCCCTACGTGAACATGGGGCACTATGCTTTATGGAAAGCAGGAGACAGTGCGACACGGGCCATGGTCATCGGCTTCTACCGGCATAATCTGGAGCGGATCGAAGCGCGTGCCCGACAGAACGAATATGGCGTCGGCCATCTGTTTGTATGGTGTTCCAACAACTTCGCGGCAGCCGTGGCGACGCAGGCCCTGCTGTATGAACAAATGACGGGCGATGGTCGCTTCAGGCCCATGCTGCAGGATCATGTGAACTGGCTGCTGGGACTGAACCCCTGGGGAACAAGTATGATCACCGGGATCCCGGCAGATGGCGACCATCCCATCGATGTGCACATGCCGGACGAATACAAACATCTGCAACCCGGCCATATCACTTACTGGGATGACTGGGCCGATTACTCAACCAACGAACCCACGATGGACGGTTCGGCCGATCTCATCCACCTGCTGGCCTGGCTGACCTCACAGCGGTAACGGGTCAGTCTGTGCTCATCGCTGCCGGTGATAAAGCCGGGCGAGTTCCATGCTGGTGTTGATATTGAGCTTCCGGTAGACAGACTTGATGTGCTTCCGGACCGTATTGATGGACACCCCCATCTCTGAGGCGACCATCTTGTAACTAAGTCCATCCAGGATCAGGTTCACCACCCATTGCTCCCGGGGGTTCAGCCCCATGTCCTCCGGCTGCACCTGTGCCGTCACCGACGCCGCTCTCGTCCCAAAGAAATCCACGACCTTTCGGGCGATCTCTACACTCATCAGAGAGCCGCCGCCATGCGTCAGGAGGATGGTCTCCCGGATCCTGTCAAGCGTCTCTCCCTTGGTCAGATAGCTCTGCGCACCATGGCACAGACACTTGAATATGCTTTCCTGGTCGTCGGCTACGGAATGAATGATGATAGAAACGCCGGGATAGCGGCTGCATATTTCCGTGATGCAATCCATTCCGTTGCGGTAGGGAAGCATCAGGTCCAGCAGGAGGACCTGTGGTTGTTCACCCTCCTGCTGATAAAACTCATCGACATGCGATGCCATGCTGGTGATCCTGATCTCCGGATCTTCCCGGAAAAAATCCCTGAGGGTTCGGCTGATCACCTCGTTGTCTTCAATCACGCCCAATGCGATCATGCTTAAGAATTAGATTTAATGTGACTATGAATTTTCCGGATGCAGCTGTGAAATGTGCGTTTCCACGGATCCTGGCAATGCGTTGCCGGATGTTTTCCAGGCCCTGCCCCTCTCCCTGTCTTTCGGAATGATCGGCATTCCAGCCATTCTCCACCACGATTCGATGCCCGCCGTTCTGGTGACGCTTCCATTCGAACCATACGCCGCGGCCGTCTCCATGCTTGATGGCATTGGTCAGACATTCCTTCAGGATGAACAGCAGATTCCTTTTCTCCATCAGGGTCAATGCGATGGAGGCCATGTTGTCGAAACCACTGAAGCGATAAGGGATATCCAGCGGCTCAAGGGATTCCTGTGCGATGCGCTTGAACCGATCCCAAAGCTGTTGCGCATTGTCGGTCTTGGTATCCAGGCTCCACAATCCGTCCTTTAGGGCAAAGACAGCCTTTCTGGCCTGGTTCCGGAGGGTGACGAACTTCCATTCACTTTGCTGCGGATTCCTGCTCATGAGGTCGATCTGCATGTATAGGCCGGTAAGATATCCTCCGATCTCATCATGCAAATCCGCCGCCAGCTCCTGCCGAACCTCGAGCAGTCGCCTGTCCCTGATCATCGTGCCCCGCACATATAGTACAATGAAGATCAGCAATGCGCCAATAATGGCCACATAGAAGGCTGGACGGGTATAAAAATACTGCTCGACCACCAGCGGAAAACTTCGCTCCGTGATCGACTCGCTGCCGCTCCCGGTGATGAAACGGACACGGAGGATATACCTGCCCGACCTCACATTGTCGATGTGTATGACCGGGGTTGGTCCCATCCGCATCCAATCCTGATGGATACCATCGATCTTGTACTCGTAAATGGACTGCTCGGAGGTTTGGAGTGGGTCGGTATAAAAATACAGCTTGAGATATTTGATGTCCGGGCCGATGTAGAGTGTGGTTGGATTCCCATACGGATGATCCAGCAACACCTTCACATCTTCGCTGCTTCCATATTCTGTGCGACTGATCTTCGGCATATTCCGATATATGCCACCGGGCATTGATAAACCCGGATCGAACCTGATGAAGCCGCTTACCGGGCCCATCACGATATCACCCGACCGGCTCAAGTGAACGGAGCTGTGGTTGAATTCATCATCAGGCAGGCCGTCGGCCCGAAAATAGTTATCAATGCGGCCGGTGGCCGTATCAATGCGCGACAATCCTTCGTAGGTACCTGCCCATAGCCCTCCCCTGCCGTCCGAAACCAGGCTCGCGACAAAATCTCCGGCCAGGCCCTCGCGCCGTGTAGTGTGCCTGGTCAGACGACCTGTCTGGTCGAATCTGACGACCCCGTGAAACGTGGCAGCCCAGAAGCTCCCACCGGTTCCTTGAACCACGTCATTGATGATGTCGATACCGGGGTACAGGTTTCTGTCGGGAGGGCGCATATGCTGCAGCACCCGAAAGGAGCGATCGATGATAAAGATGCCCTTCTCCGTTCCCAGCAGGCATCTGCGATCGTCCAGTGGCAGGATCTTCTTCACCATCAGGTCCGACACAGACAAGGTATCGTGGCGTATGACCGGATTCAGGAACTTGTCGGGGTCCGGGAGATAGGCATTGAAAGACCTGTAACCGCCCACGAGGATGGTGTCGCCCCAGGCCGCCGTTGATATTAGAAAATTAGATCGGATGGTTGTATCCCTGACAATTTTTTTATACCGCCCTGTTATTGGATCAAGCTTCAACAATCCATTACCTTCCGTGGCCAGCCACAATTTTTTTTTATACAACTCCACCCCATGTGTCAGGAGATCTTGCTGGTTAATGACATGAAAACTGCCATCAGACTTTCGCCAGGCACTGATAGAATGATAGCCCGTCAAATAGAGATGTTCGTCATCTTCCTCAATACCTCTTGGATCCTCATAATTCCCATCACCTTCGATCTTTGTGGATAAGATAGGGCTGAATGCATTCAGGCGATAACCGATGATTATCAGCCCCACGGATGTCGCCATGACCAACTTATCTCCTGCCATTTCAATATGCTGTATGACAAAAGGCATATTGATCCCGAGTGGTATCTCCTTTCTTTGTAGCAACTTGCCCGCGTAATATTCATGAAAAAGTCTATACTGGTTCAACACAAGGAATCGGTGATCGCCAATAACCAGCTTATGGGTTAAATCACCATCGACCAGCGAATGCGTCAATTTTCTTGGTGCACCCGGATGATCCAGGTCATATATCTGATCACCATGAACATAAATAATGTGGCTATTGGTGTCTGCATATAAAAAAAAACTCGCCTTCTGCGGACCTGATTTCAATACCGCATCAGGCTTCATGTTTTTTAAGTTGACACGAATGACATTCCCTGATTTTGTGACCTGGAGATCCGTTCTTTTTCGTCCACATATCCAAAGATGGTCACCAGAAATTTGAATGTCTATGGGACTGGATAAATTCAATCTGACCTTTCGGATATGTCCCCCGAAAAGATTGAATAAATAGCCATCCTCCCTATACCACCAAAAGCCTGTGGCGGGCTCATGGCATGTAGCAAGAATCGCCTCTCCATTGTCCTGGTAATCAGAAAACTCAATCTTTTTTGATGTTCTGATATTCCAGGCCATGAGGCCGTTTTTTGTGCCGATAAATATGCTGTCGGCCCCATTTGCCAGGGAAAAGACTTCAGATGAAGGCAGCTGGAACGAAGCCTTTGCATCCGACGGATGATCGAACTGAAAACCGTTGAACCTGACCAACCCATGAATGGTGCCGAGCCAAAGGAGTCCTGCGGTGTCGCGGGATACACACCTGATATAATTGCCCGACTTACCCGGTTCGATCTTGAAATGCCGGACAGAATAAAGATAGTCCTGGGCAGTAACACTTATGGTCACACACCATAGAAATACTACAGACACGAGCCCCGGACGCAATCGCATAGCCAAATGTATCGAATTCAGTGGCCATGAAAAACAAAAGCCGCCCAAATGAGCGGCTTTTGTTTTGTGATTCGGCTGGGACTCGAACCCAGGGCCCATACATTAAAAGTGTATTGCTCTACCAACTGAGCTACCGAATCTCCAAACTTGCAAGGTTGGCGATGCTTTACCGTTGCAATCGGGATGCAAAAGTAAGGGATGTTCTGTGATCAAGCAAAAAATTATCCTCGTTTTTTCGAAAAATCGAAGCAAAAGGGTGGCGGCGCAACGAATGCAATGGCGGGGCAAGCCCTCTGAAAAATTTTGGATGCATAGGCTTATTTAAGACCTTTGCGCCTTTACCGGCGTTCATATGCGTCGGGTTCATCTGATCGTCCCTGAACGAAGTCATCCATGCCTATTCTGACCTTCACCTCCGATATCGGCCCTCAGGATTTTCTGACGGGTGCGGTCAAGGGCAGGATCCTTTCGGTGAACGAGACCTTCAACATCGTTGACATCACCCACAGCCTGGACGCATACAACTATCCCCAGGCGGCCTATGTGTGCC
>JAJTFQ010000075.1 GCA_021299955.1 Chitinophagaceae bacterium | reverse complement strand
CGATCATGTTGATGTATTCGGAGAACAGGAAGAATCCAAGCTTCAGCGAGGAATATTCCTGATGATATCCCATGTTCAACTCGCTCTCTGCCTCCGGAAGGTCGAATGGCGTGCGGTTGCATTCAGCGAACACACATACCAGAAAGATCAGGAAGCCCAGGGGTTGCATGAAAATGTTCCAACCCAGCAATCCGCCCAGCCCGCCGGCCATTTGCTGCGTGACGATCTCTCCCAGATTCATCGTACCCGTAACGAACAGCAGCGCGATGATGCTGAGGCCCATCGCCAACTCGTATGAAATGACCTGAGAGGCACCACGGATGGCTGCCAGCAGGGAGAACTTGTTATTGGATGCCCAGCCTCCGATCATCATGCCGAATACACCGATGCTGACCACGGCAAAAACATAAAGGATACCGATATCAGGTTTTGCGATCGTAAGACTGACCGTTCGGTCGAAGATCTCCAGCTGGCTGCCCCAGGGCACGACCGCACCAGTGATCAACGCGGTGAACATGGCGATGAACGGACCCAGGATAAAGAGGATCCGGTTCGATGCCAAAGGAATGAGTTCCTCCTTGAAGAACAGCTTGATGCCATCCGCCAGGGGCTGCAGCAATCCGAACGGACCCGCACGGTTCGGACCATAGCGGTCCTGCATGATGCCGGCCACCTTGCGCTCGGCGAAGGTCGTGTACAATGCGATCCCCAACAGTGCCAGCACTACGATGACAATGATGGAGAACTTTTCAAGGATCAGGGAGATATCCGTCGAAAGAAGTTGCATTCGAAACTTATTTTAAGCCTGCTTGTCGATGTTGAACGTGTCAGAAGTGGCCGGCCCCTGGATCTCGCTCAGGGCGATGCCCGGGCGATTTACCTCGCTGACGCTGTGAATATCCATCAGGAGTTTTGGAGCACGACCGCCATGTACGGCAGAGAAGGTCTCCTTTGGTTTATCCAGACCCGTGTAATGGCCCTGAGAGATGACGGAATGCCTGTCGATCTTGGTGGGACCTTCAATAACCCAATCGTTCACGTGCTTCTTCTCGAAACGGCAGGTGTTGCAGATCCAGTCCTCCACTTCTCCCCACTGATCTTTGCGACCGGTCACCCGGAGCACTTCATCTCCCCGCTGCCAGAGGGTCACCTTGCCCTTGCAGTTCGGACAGTCGCGGTGCGCATCCACCGGCTTGGTGAACCAGACACGATTCTTGAAGCGGAAGGTCTTGTCTGTCAGGGCACCGACAGGACAAACATCGATCACATTGCCGATGAAATCATTATCCAGCGACTGCTCGATATGTGTGGCGATCTCTGCATGGTCACCGCGGCTGAGGACCCCATGCACCCGCTTGCCGGTCACCTGGTCGGCGACGAACACGCAGCGGTAGCAAAGGATGCAACGGGTCATGTGCAATTGAATATACGGACCCAGGTCATGCTTCTCGAAGGTCCGGCGCTTGAATTCATAGCGCGTTCCTTCCTTACCATGGCTGTAACTGAGGTCCTGCAAATGACACTCCCCGGCTTGGTCGCAAACGGGGCAGTCGAGCGGATGATTCAGCAACAGGAATTCCACGACGCCGTTGCGGGCATCTGTGACCTTTCCGCTGGTGATATTCTTCACTTCCATGCCGTCCATGACGCCGGTCCGGCAGCTCGCCACCAGCTTGGGCATCGGGCGCGGGTCTGCCTCGCTTCCTTTGCTGACTTCCACCAGGCAGGTGCGGCACTTGCCTCCGCTGCCTTTGAGTTTGGTGTAATAGCACATCGCCGGAGGTGCCACTTCCCCGCCGATCTGGCGGGCAGCCTGCAGGATGGTCGTTCCCTGCGGCACCTCGATGGTGATGTTGTCGATGGTGACCTTCAGCATCTTTATTTCGTCTGCCATATCCTTATGCTTTGCCGGGGTTCCTCATCGGAATAGTCCCGGATCATGGGTTCAAACCGTTGTCAGTGCGTCTGCGTAATGTGCCAGTCCGAAGTTGCGCTGCTGGCTCTCCTCCGGGTTTTTCACATGCCATTCGAATTCGTCGCGGAAATGCCGGATGGCAGCCGCCACGGGCCATGCGGCTGCATCACCAAGCGGACAGATGGTATTGCCTTCGATCTTCCGCTGGATATCCCACAGCAGATCGATATCGCTCAACTGGCCTTTGCCGTATTCGATCTTGTTCAGGATCTTTTCCATCCATCCGGTACCCTCGCGGCAGGGAGAACACTGTCCGCAACTTTCATGACGATAGAAGCGGGCCAGCGTCAGCGTATGACGCACAATGCACTGGTCTTCGTCAAGTATGATGAAACCTCCGGAACCCATCATCGAACCGGTAGCGAATCCTCCGTCTGCCAACCCTTCGTAGTGCATCATACGTGTCTCGCCTTTGGCCGTCTTCAACAGCAGATTAGCGGGCAGAATGGGGACAGAAGACCCACCGGGGATGCAGGCCTTGAGCCGTTTGCCATGGGCGATGCCTCCGCAGTATTCGTCGCTGTAGATGAATTCTTCTACAGAGATATTCATGTCGATCTCATAAACCCCCGGCTTGTTGATATTACCGCAAGCGGAGATAAGCTTAGTGCCGGTAGAGCGACCCACACCGATCTTTGCATATTCCTCGCCTCCTATGTTCAGGATGGGCACGACCGCTGCGAGGGTCTCCACGTTGTTGACCACCGTCGGGCAGTCCCACAATCCCTTGACCGCCGGGAAGGGGGGCTTGATGCGCGGATTGCCACGCTTGCCCTCCAGACTCTCGATCAGGGCTGTCTCTTCGCCGCAGATGTAGGCACCGGCACCCCGCTGCACATAGATCTGGCAGTCGAATCCGGTTCCGAGGATGTTTTTACCGAGCCAACCGTTGGCATTGGCTTCCGCGATCGCCTGCTCCAGGATGTCCACGATCCAGGCGTACTCTCCGCGGATATAAATATAGGTACGGTTACTTCCCAATGCCCAGGACGCGGCGATCAGTCCCTCAATGAGCAGGTGCGGGATGAACTCCATCAGGTACCTGTCCTTGAACGTGCCCGGCTCGCTCTCATCCGCGTTGCAGACAAGGTAGCGGGGCACTCCTTCGGGCTTGGCCAGGAAGCTCCATTTCATACCTGTCGGGAATCCGGCGCCCCCGCGCCCGCGCAGTCCGCTTTTCTTTACCTCCTCCACGACATCGGCCGGGGCCATCCGCAGGGCCTTTTCCACGGAGGCGTATCCGCCTTCACGACGGTAGACTTCATAGCTCCGGATGCCGGGGATGTGCGCTTTTTCCAGTAAGAGTTTCCTTCCCATTGCTGTTTACCTTGGTTGGGTATCGATGCTTTACGTCCGGCGACCAACGATCCCCGGATGATCTTTACTATTCATGGCTCAGGCCACAGACTGTCGACATTCTTCGATGATGGCATCTACCTTCTCCGGGGTGAGATGCTCCCTGTAATGCTTGCCAAGTTGCATCATCGGTGCGTATCCGCAGGCACCCAGGCATTCCACCGTCTTCAGCGTGAACAGCCCGTCTGCCGTGGTTTCTCCCACACCGATGCCCAGCTTGCCTTTGATGTAGCCGATGATATCATCACTCCCGCGCAGCATGCAGGGCCCCGTGTGGCAGACTTCGAATACGTGACTGCCAACCGGCTGCGTATTGAACATGCTGTAGAATGTGGCCACCTCATATACTTCGATCGGCTCCAGCTGTAGCAGGGAGGCAACGTAATCCATCGTCTCCGGACTCAGCCATCCGCTGAAATCCTCCTGGGCCATGTGCAGGACCGGGATGAGGGCACTTTTTTGCTTTCCCTCCGGATATCTGTCGATGATTTGCCGGACTTCCGCCAGGCGTGTATCTGAAAACTGCGTCATAATCTTCTGTTTGTCCTGTTTATTGATCAGGCATCCATTTCGCCGGCGATGAGGTTGAGGGAACTCATGGTGATGACCGCGTCACTCAACATGCTGCCCTTGACGATCTCTTCATAGGCCTGGTAATAAATGAAACATGGGCGACGGAAATGCAGCCGGTAGGGCGACCTGCCGCCATCACTGATCAGATAAAATCCTAGTTCTCCGTTACCTCCCTCGACGGCCTGGTAAACCTCGGCCGGCGGAATATCTGTCTCACCCATGACGATCTTGAAATGCCAGATCAGGGCCTCCATCTTCGTGTAAACATCTTCTTTGGCGGGCAGATAGTATTCCGGCACATCAGCATGGTAAACTTCCGCCTCGGCTCCCTTGAACGACTGGATCTTCCGATAAGCCTGCTCGATGATGGACAGCGACTGCCAGATCTCTTCAGTACGGACGATGAACCGATCGTGATTATCTCCCGTCGTACCCACAGGGATCTGGAATTCGAAATCCTCGTAACTCGAATAAGGCTCATGCACGCGCACGTCGTAGTCGACACCTGTCGCCCGGAGGTTCGGACCCGTGAAACCATAGTTCAGGGCACGCTCAGCCGAAATAGCACCGGTGCCGCGGGTACGCTCATAGAAGATCCGGTTACGGACGAGCAGGGCTTCAAGCTCCTTCTGGGCCTTGGGATATTCTTTCAGGAAACGCTCCAGTTTCTCCCAGGCAGCGGCTGAGAAGTTGCGTTCGAACCCGCCGACACGGCTTGCATTACATACAGGAAGCCTGTGAAGGCTCCTGCATCCACGCCCACGATCGAGGTACAGATCAGGTGATCGGTGATGCGAGCCAGCTCCATAACGATGACGCGGAGGTAGTCAACCCGCTTCGGTGTTTTGATGCCCAACATCTTCTCGACCGTAAGATGCCATCCCATATTGTTGATCGGGGAAGAACAGTAGTTCAGACGGTCCGTCAATGTCGTGATCTGGTACAGCGGCCTGCGCTCGGCAATTTTTTCGAAGGCCCGGTGAATATAACCTACCGTGGCCTCTGCCTTCACGATCCGCTCTCCGTCCAGCTCCAGGATGTTTTGGAAAACACCATGGGTGGCAGGGTGGGTCGGCCCGAGGTTCAGGGTGGTGGTCGTCTTACCGATCGACCCTTCCGGCAACTTGATATGATTGTGATCCGACATAATGAAACCTGGTTGGCGTTCTGACTTTGAGTTTGGGATTTTTGGTCGTTCGGCTTATCCCCTGCCGAACATCTCATCATCCTTGTCGATGCGGGTTTGGTCCTCCAGCGGAAACTCCTTGCGCAGCGGGAAATAATCCATCTCATCCACATTCAGCACCCGCTTCAGGTTGGGGTGTCCCACGAAGTTGACGCCGTAGAAATCGTAGGTTTCGCGCTCCATCCAGTTGGCAGCGGAAAATAGTCCCGTAGCCGTATACACATCCGGCTGACTGACCGGCGCGTAGACCTTAAGCCTGACCCGGAGGTTTTCCACCAGATTGTGCAGATGATAGACCACGCAGAGTTCTTCGCCCGCACGATCCGGATAATGCACGGCAGTGAGGTCGGTGAGGAAGCGGAAGGCCAGGTCATCCTCATCGTATAGGAAATTCAGCACCTTCAGGTTGTGCTCGCGGGCTGCAGCGAATGTCAGCATCCCATAAGGTTCCTCCCATCCTGTCAGCATGTCCCCGAATTTTTCGGTGAGTCTTGATTGCACAATCTCGTTGGTCAGTGGCATCTTATATCTGTTTGACGGTCCGCCCGATTTTTTCAACTTTCTTATTCGATCCCGTAAGAATCCATCAGCGCTTTGTACTGAGGACCATTCCGGCGGCGAAGGGGTTCGTTGTGGATGAGGTCCTGGATCCTGAGCACTCCGTCGATGATGGCTTCCGGACGGGGAGGACAGCCGGGCACATAAACATCCACGGGCACGACCTGGTCGATGCCCTGCAAGACGGAATACGAGTCGAAGATGCCGCCGCTGGAGGCGCAGGCACCTACGGCGATCACCCAGCGGGGCTCTGCCATCTGAAGGTATACCTGGCGCACGACCGGACCCATTTTCTTGGCGATCGTACCCATGACCATCAGCAGGTCGCACTGACGGGGGGTGAAACCAAGGCGCTCCGCACCAAACCTTCCCAGATCGTAGGTAGAGGCCATGGTGGCCATGAATTCGATCCCACAGCAGCTCGTGGCGAAGGGAAGCGGCCAGATCGAATTTTTTCGGGCCAAACCCACGACCTTGTCGAAGGAGGTGGCAAAGAATCCCTCACCCATATGCCCCTCAGGCATGGAAGCCTGGTTGATACCCCAGTCTGCGGTACTCTTGGTGTTGATATTGAATCTTACGGGACGTGCCATAGTGTTTTTTTTACTGCTTACGCTAACAAATTCAGTTTGGTAAGGTTGAACGGAAAGATGGCTTCCTCAATCCTCCCAGTGCAGGGCCCGCTTGCGCAGGATGTAGATGAAACCGGCCAGGAACAGTCCAACGAACAGGACCACCGCCATGAATCCATCCCAACCCAGTCCCTTGAAATTGACGGCGTATGGATAGAAGAAGATGACTTCCACATCGAAGAGTACGAACAGGATGGCGACCAAAAAGTACTTGATGGCCATGGGTTGCCGGGCATTGCCCTGTTGTTCGATACCACTCTCAAAGGTCTGCAGCTTGTCTGCAGTTCTGCGCTTGGGGCCAAGCAGATGAGAGACCGTAAGCATGACGGTGACAAATAGGAAGGCGAACAGGATCTGTAATCCGATCGGAAAGTAGTCGGAGGAAGATCCCTCCGTCACCGCCTGGGCGGCCTGTGTCTGCAAAAGAATGAAGTCCTGCATGATGGGCCTGTTTTGGCTGCGCAAAAATACACCCGCTCCATGGAAAAACAAACCAACAGGGAAAAGAAAACGGGCCGGAATCCCCTTTGTTCAGGGAATTCCGGCCCGCGATCAGGCGTAATTATACAAGATCAGTTCCCACCCGGCTTGGCCGGTGCGGCCCCCTGTCCGGGTGTGGCGGCCTGTTTGGCGGCAGCCTTTGTCAGGATATCCTTGTTCTTGGCGGCATCCGCATTGGTCGGGTCGATCTCGAGGATCTTATCCAGGAAAGCGATGGCACCCGGGAAATCCTTCTTCATGTTTGCGGTGTAGCCGGCCATGTAGCCGTAGGCGGGGATCAGCGTATTCTTGTTCTTATCTCGCTGCTTTTCCGCGATCTCGATGAATTTTGTACAATCCGGTATGGCAAGCCCCTGCTCCATGGTCGAGTCGATGAAAGCCAGCGAACGATAGCTCCACAAATAGCCGTAAACTTCATCAGGATAACGGCCTGAATAGATCTTGAATAGACTATCACTCAGCTTATAGGCGCCGAGACGATAATGCTCGAAGCCGGCATTGTAGATATCCGTTTTTCCGGGATTGGGGTTGACGGTCATGACCCGGAGATACCACTCGGCCGCCTTCGCCTGGTTCTTTACGCCCTTGAAGAAGTTGGCGGCCTTGCGGGTATAATCAACCTTATTCTTGACGGTGGTGTCGGCATCGATGGCCTTGAGGAAATATTCGTCCACCTGGGCCTGACGGGCCGGAAATTTCGCGGCGTTCAACGCCATGGTGACGTAGTTATCTGGCAGGATCTGGTCAGGACGGGCAATTGAGAAGAATTTCTCCAGCTTTTCGACCGTGCTGACAGAATCTCCCAGCTTATCATAAGAATAGGCCTGGAGCCTGTAAAGCCGGGCATCGGCTTTGTCACCCTGAGTACTCAGCAGCTGGCTCGCCTTCTCTATGGCCTGTTTGAAGTCGCTTGCGGCATAGAGCAGGCTTGCTTCTTCGTAGTCGATGGCGGGTCCGGGGTCTGAGTTCGACTTATAGCTATTGAACAGGGTGGTCGCCTTGTACACGTCGCGGGTAAAAAAGTAGGTATAGAGGTCGTAGAAGGCTGGTGCGAACTTCGGATCCATCTCGATCGCCTCTTCGAAATTGCGTACGAAGATGTCCTTCTGTTCGTTGCCCTGGGTCAGATATACCTTCGCGATCTTATACTTTGCGGCGGCATACTTGGCATCAGCCACCAGCGCATTCTGGTAGGCAGTGACGGCATTACCCCCGTCCATCAGTTTGCGATAGGCATCTCCCAGTGTGATATACACATCGGGATCCTTGCTGCCCTTCTTCTGAGCATCGTAAATGGCTGTGGCCATTTTCAATTTCTCGATGGCATAGGCGGCATCTCCGGATTTCTCCAGGTTCGCCTTCCCGATGGCATTGAGGACCGCAACGTCCTTTCCTTTGGAGAGACTGATGGCGGTCTCAAAACGCTGCCGAGCATCATTCACCTTGCCCTCGGCCAGCTCTGCCTGACCCATGCCGGCCAGCAGCATTGGATTTGCGCTGTTCGGTCCTTCCAGACCCTTCTGCAGGGCAGCCTTGGCTGCGGAGGGATCGTGCAGGCCAAACTCAGCCTGCGCCAGCCAGTAAACCGCCTCTGCATCGGCGGGGTTACCCGTCACGATCTTTTGCAGCATGTCACGGCCGCTTTGGAAGCGTTCGTAATAGAGGAGTTTCCGGGCATCCGATACGGACTGGGCAATCAATGTCTGACCCGCCACCAGCGTCAGCGCAACCAGGCCAAATTTCAATTTGGTCATTGTGATCGTCTTTATTTTAGGGATGTAAATATATGGAATTGGGTAATTATTCAGTTACTCACTAATATTCGCCCGCCGTACCTGCAGAGCGAGGCGGCCCGGTACAAGATAAGCCTGTTTAAAGATCAATTGACCCTTTTCGCCGGACATAAAGTTGACAAATCCGCGTCCAAGACCGGAATAGTTTTCCTTCAATATATAGTAGAGATCCCGGCGCAGGGGATATCTTTTCAGGGCGATGTTCGCCTGGTATGGCTTCACATACACTTCCTCCTCGCAGTTGGCGCATTGAAGCGCCGCGATCCTCACCTTCCGCTGGAAACTCAGCTGCTGGGGGTCTTTACGGTCGCCGATCCAGTTGACGCCAATATAGCCGACCGCATCCGGATGCCTGGAGACATAGTCGATCACCCCCTCGCTGGAACGCGCCGCCACCACAGCACTGGAAAATGGGAAGCCGCGCAGGACCGAATCCAGCATGAAACGTACGGTACTCGTAGCGATGGTGCCGTCCATCACCTGCTGATAACGATAACCGCTGCGTCCGCTGAGCATGCCCCTGACATCCGCCACAGAAAAAAGACTGTCTTTGCTCGCATTGTTCACGATCACCGCGATGGCATCATGCGCCACCACACCGAAGGACGGCCGGAACTGAAGCGTGTCTTCGTAATAGAGCATCTCGTCGTCTGAAAGTCCGCGCGTGACGATCACCAGCCGGGTGCTGTCATCGGTCAGATCCTTGAGGCATTCTGCTTCTGGCTTGTAATGAACAATGATATTCGCGTCCGGGTGCTGATTCATGAACACCTTCACCTGGGAATCGATGACCGGCTGGAAGGACTCATCTGCACTTACATGGATCGTACCCGAACGGGGCGTATCGTCCCCCGGGATATAGCGCGGCTTTTTGACATCCGCACACCCGAGCGTAACGGCCATCAGCATGATCACCACCCCTAACCGGACTCCAAGGCTCCTGTATGATGCCACTCCCATATGGATCACTGTTGTTTGACGCTGCCTGTCCTGTAACCCCTCCATGCCCTGAAGCTCCCGTAGACGACGAACAGGCCGCCCAGAAAGGTCAGCACACCTGTATCGTACCCCGTGGCGACGGAAAGTCCCGCCCGGTTAACGAGCAGGAAAATACCCGCACCGAACCATAACGCACCCATGACATAACTGTAGATGGTTCGGGTTCGGATGGTCTGACGCTGTAGCCTCTCTTCATGTGCCTGACGATCCATGGTTGACCGATTGGTTGACAAGTTAGTGATTATTTGCCCAAAAGCAAGGCCCCGGGGCGCTTTGAGCTTATGATGCAGCAACAGCCGATATTCCACATGGCCGACCGATTGTCTTTATCTTTGCCACCCAATCGACACCGACATGAGGATCCTGATGGTATGTCTGGGGAATATCTGCCGCAGTCCGCTCGCGGAGGGCATCCTCCGCAAACACGCGGAAGAGGCAGGGCTTGAATGGTTCATCGACAGTGCTGGCACCAACGGACTGCATGATGGGGAGCCGCCACACCGACTCTCCCAGAAAGTGGCCGGCCTGAATGGCATCAACATCTCCGGTCAGCGATCCCGTCGCTTCCGGAGGTCGGACATGGATGATTTCGATCTGATCCTCGCCATGGCCGGAGACGTGCTGAGCGATATCCGCGATATCGCGGGACAGCGGTTCGAACCTTCGCGCATCCGGCTATTCATGGATATTACGCGTCCGGGGGAAGAACTGGATGTGCCGGACCCCTGGTACGGAGAAGAGCCTGACTATCACGAAGTGTTTGAGATCCTGAATGAGGTGTGTGCCGAACTCGTGCGGCAGCAGATTTCCACCACATCTAAATTGAAAATCTAAACGAAGGGATTGCAACCGCTTCCTACAGGCCCGGATCCGCAGGACCCCGGTCCATGAAAGAAACCCAATCGGCACAAAAATCAATACCGACGGGAGCATTAGCAGTCTGCCACCGACATAACTGTAACAATAACCGAAAGAATGATCAAGCCTTCGCTGCCACAGGGCACCCGTGATTTCGCACCGCAGATCGTGCGCCGGCGTCAGTACATCCTCAAGACCATCGCTTCCGTCTTCGAAGTCCACGGCTTCCAGCCGCTGGAGACACCGGCCATGGAAAACCTTGACACCCTGCTCGGAAAATACGGCGATGAAGGCGATAAGCTCATCTTCCGCATCCTCAACAACGGACTGGATAATCCCGCCAAGCGCAGCCAGTCGCTCGAAGCCTTCGAACAGGTCCTCAATGGACAAGGCTCGAAGTCTCTGACGGAACGGGCCCTGAGATATGACCTCACCATTCCATTCGCCCGTTACGTTGCCATGAACCACGGGCAACTTTCCTTTCCGTTCAAGCGCTACCAGATGCAGCCCGTATGGCGGGCCGACCGCCCACAGAAGGGCCGTTACCGCGAATTCTGGCAGTGCGATGCTGATGTGGTTGGTAGCGCATCGCTGCTAAATGAAGCGGAACTCATCCAGATCTATCGCGAGGCCTTCCGCAGGCTTGGCATTTCCGTGGATGTGCGCATCAATAACCGGAAGATCCTCGCCGCACTGGCCGAAAGCTGCAACGCCAGCGAAAAGCTGACGGACATTACCGTCGCGATCGACAAGCTCGACAAGATCGGCATCGACAAGGTGATGGAAGAACTCGAACAGCGCGGACTGGACGCCGGCAATCGGGAAAGGGTCAGGGCTTACCTCCTGATCGACGGAAGTACAGACGAACGTTTAGATCGCATCGAGCAACTCCTTGGACATACCGGGTCCGGTCGGCAGGGAGTTCAGGAACTACGCTGGCTGGCTGGCTTCCTGCGCACAAGCGAAGGCAGCTACCCCTTCTCCATCGACTTCACCCTGGCCCGTGGCCTGAACTATTACACCGGTACGATCCTGGAAGTGAAAGCCATCGGTGTCAGCATGGGCAGCATCGGAGGTGGCGGACGATACGACGATCTGACGGGACTCTTCGGGGTTCCGGGCATACCCGGTGTAGGCATCTCCTTCGGGGTGGACCGGATCTATGATGTAATGGAGGAGACCGGAGCCTTCCCGGCATCCCTGGGAGTGAGCACCCGGGCGTTGTTCTTCAATCTCGGAGAGGAGGAGACCAGATATGCATGGACGGCGATGCTGGAACTCCGGGCCGCCGGCATCCCCTGTGAGCTGTACCCCGAAGCCGTGAAGTTCGACCGCCAATTCAAGTACGCAGAAAAGAAGGGGATCCCCGCCGTGGTAATCGCCGGGTCCGAAGAGATGTCGAAGGGAGTGTTCCGCGTAAAGATCCTTTCTTCCGGTACCCAGACCGAATGCGGGGCAGAGGAACTGGAGACCATTCTTTCCCAGGCATCCTGAAATTTTGGTGACTGCGCCCCTATAACCCTTGGAGAGTCCCAAACTCTTGGAGAGTTACCCAACCCTTGGAGAGTCCCAAACTCTTGGAGAGTTCCCAACGCTTGGAGAGTCCCAAACTCTTGGAGAGTCCCAAACTCTTGGAGAGTTACCCAACCCTTGGAGGGTACCATAACCCTTGGAGGGTTACCCAACCCTTGGAGGGTACCATAACCCTTGGAGGGTTACCCAACCCTTGGAGGGTTACCCAACCCTTGGAGGGTTACCCTGAATACCCTTAGCCTGCCCGAAACGCCTTGCGCAGGGTCAGCGAGATGCCACCAAGGCAGCACGCGCATCCGCGTCGTCATATTGATCGACCAACCTTTGCAAGGAAGTCCTCATTCGCTTGCGGACAGCGGCATAGGATGACTGATCATATACACTGCGCATCTCTGAGGGATCCTTGACCAGGTCATATAATTCCCATTCGCCAAGTTCATAAAAATAGATCAGCTTATACCTGTCTGTGCGAATACCGAAATGCTTGGCGACCCCATGCTCCTGATTCTCGTAAAAATGGTAGTAGAGCCCATCGTGAAGGTTACCCCGCCGTCTCCCATTCAATACGGGGACCATGCTCATCCCCTGCATATCTGAAGGGATCGGAAGACCGGCCATTTCAAGCAAGGTTTCAGCCATGTCTATGTTTTGCACCAGCGAAGCCGACCGACTGCCGGCGGATGTTACTCCGGGCCAGCGAATGATCAGCGGCGTCCGGAACGACTCCTCATACATGAAACGCTTGTCGAACCAGCCATGCTCTCCCAGGTAGAACCCCTGATCTGAGGTGTACACGACGATCGTGTTGTCATCAAGTCCGCGATCCTTCAGATAGTCGAGCATGCGGCCGACATTGTCATCGACGCTCTGTACACAACGAAGATAATCGCGCATGTAGCGCTGATACTTCAGAATGGCCAGTTCTTTTCCCTGAGGGGAACGGGCGCGATAGGCATCAATGACGGGACCATAGGCCTTCGTCCATCCCGCTTTCTCCTGGGGATTCAGCCTGTTGAAGATATTCTGCCAGGCCGCCGAAAGTCCGACGCGCTCTGATGCCTGCAGATCCAGCCCCAGCTTGAGGTCGTAGTATGGATGCATGTCATTTGCCACTTCCATCTCCTGCTCACGGGCAGCCCGACCCCTTCCGGCGTAGTCGTCGAAATAATTCGCCGGCACTGGAAACTCAGTAGAATCAAAGAGATTAAGATATTTCTGCTCAGGCATCCAGTTGCGATGCGGTGCTTTCTGATTGCATACCAGAAAGAAGGGGCGACTCGTATCCCGCTTGTCGAGCCACTGCATGGCCAGCTCTGCCGTCAGATTCGTGACATATCCGGCATAGTTTTTCACAACGCCGTTTTCGATGAACCGGGGATTATAGTAATCCCCCTGACCGGGCAGGATGTTCCAATAATCAAATCCTTGTGGATCGGACACCAGATGCCATTTGCCGGTGATGGCGGTCTGATATCCCGCCTGCTTCAGCAACTTGACGACCGTCTGCTGGTCGCCGTTGAATCTGGAGTGATTGTCCTTGAAGCCGTTCTTATGACTATGCTTGCCAGTCAGAAAAACTGCCCGGCTTGGACCGCAAATAGAATTGCTGACAAATGCGCGCGTGAACAACATCCCTGAAGCGGCAAGCCTGTCGATCTGAGGTGTCTGATTCAAACCATGCCCATAGGCGCTGATGGCCTGATAGGCATGGTCGTCGCTCATCATGAAGATGATATTCGGACGCCTTGATTGGGCCGCCACAACGCCCGACAACAAGAATGTCAGGATCAATAAAGATGAAACGCGCCGCAATTCTGCCATGAATCGGATTGTTTGCTAACAAGATACGAATCAAAATGATGCCACGGGAAACCGCATCATCAGAAACCGCCGCCCCGCCTGTATTCCATGCCACGGCTGCGATCCATCCCACTCTGACCCGGCGTTTGCTGGCCCGTGAACCGACTCAACCGGTAAGTGAAGGTCACCATAAAATACTGCGTCAGTCGGTTGGTGCGGGTATCCGTAATGCTGTTGCCCGTTACGCTCCGGTTGATGTTCGTTGCCTGTTTGAAGATATCATAAGCGCTGAAACGCAGGAATCCATTCTTCTTCTTGAACACCGTCTTTTCCAGCGACGCATTCATCAGGGCTATGTTCCCATTCACCCCTGCGGCCAGTCCATTGTTTATCATATAGTCGAAATCATAACGAAAGATCCAGCCACCCTTCAGATCCACGCGCGCATTTGACGTGAGCGTCCAGGAGTTGAAATCGAGGTTCTGCTGGCCCGGCAGGGAATAACGTGCCGTGTTGAGCGAATACCGCGCGCCGGCATCCCATTCCAACCACTCCTTGAAGTTGAATTCAAACTTGAAGCCTTGGGACACCAGCGTGTTCCTGCCCACATTCCGTGCGCTGTCGATCAGATTGATATTATGATTGAAGTTCACCGTACCATTCAGGCTGAACACATATCTGCGATTCTGGAAAGGCTTACTGAAATTGTAAAAGCCCGTCGCGTTGTAGTACCCGTCTACGTTTTCAGGGATCGTAAGCTGCGACCCGGACCTACCCAGGCGAATGCTGTTGTTCACGATCTTATCCTGTGTGAAACTGAAATTCGATCCGACAAAGAATACACGTCCGCTGGTGAAATTAAAGTTATTGAAGAACAGACTCAGATTATGATTCTGCTCGGGCTTGAGGAAAGGATTACCCTGTGTCTGGTACTGCGGATTCGAGTTATCAAGCACCGGCTGCAGCTGGTTGAAACTCGGCTGACGTGCACTGCCCTGATAATTAAAATTCAAGGTCTTCGTCCGCGTGAAATTAACGGCCAAACGGGCCACAGGGAATACATTCACCCGCTTCTGCGGCGTGTAACTGCTATCCTTGGTGATGGAGTAGCCATTCAGATTCACCGGTTGCAGGTTCACCCCCAGTGAGTAGTTATATTTCTTTTTTATCGTGCGAATATTTGCACCGACCCGCTGGTTGATGAACGTATTCTCGAACGCATTGCTCAACTGAGAGTTCAACAGCCATTCGCCATTGGGCTGGTAAACAAAGGCCTCCTTGTCGTTGTGCGACAAGGAATAGTTATAGGCATAGATCAGATCCAGATAACGATCGCGCATGATCGGTTCAGAATAATTGATCCGCACCCCGTAGTTACGGCTGAAATTATCCTGATTGATGAGCTGGCGAAGGGTGTTCTCCAACGGGATCGGCAGGTTCATATTCCGGGTGAAATTCAGTTTCTCGCTCTCGCTGTCATTGTCGTTTCCGCCGAGGTTGATATTGGTGGCCAGATTCCGACCCCGCTTGCGGAATTTCAGATTCCAGATGGCATTGACGGAGATGTTGGGCGTCAGGCTGCTTGAGGTGTCGCCATTCCGGCCCTGACTGGTCATGGTATTCTTGGCATCGAGGAAATTGAAATCGCTGGAGGAACGATTTTCGCTCATCCCATAGGTGATGCTCGGACTGACCTTGATGTAATTGAATGAGTCGATATTGTACTCCAGGTTCAGGAATGCCCGATGATTGTTGCTGAGATTGTTGCTGATGGTCTTCTGGTTGTTCGTGAAATTCCCGCTGGCGAAGAAATTCTGCTGGGTGACATCACGCAGCACATCCGTAGACCTGCGGGTGAAACTATAACTGCCATAGAACGAACCTTTCCCATTCTCAAAATCCTGACGATAGTTGGTACCGATGGAATTCGTCTGAGAAATGCCATCGTTGCCACCGCCACCCACCGGCATCAACCGCTGCCATTACCGCGCGACCGATCCCGCCGGAATTCAGGTCACGGCCACCACCGCCACCGCCATCGTTGAAGACGCTGGCGTTGGAATTGTTCGAATTACCCGTGATCGAGAGCTGTTTGTTATTATTGAAGATGTTCGTGTTCAGCGTACCCTGGTAGCGGTCGTCGGTGCCAACACCCAGCGTACCCCTTCCAAATACACCCTTGTTCTTGTCTTTCTTCAGCTGGAGATTGAGCACTTTCTCCGGCTCACCATCCTTGATCCCGGAAATATTGGCCATATCACCATAGTCGTCGATGATCTGAACCTTGTCGATCAGATCGGCCGGCAATTCGCGGGTCGCCGCCTTCGGGTCGCCGCCAAAGAAATCCTTGCCGTTCACCTTCACGCGGGTAACCGTTTTACCCTGCGCCGTAATATTACCTGCCTTGTCGACCTCGATGCCCGGAAGTTTCTTCAGCAGGTCCTCGGTCATGGCATTCGGCTTTACCATGGTTGAATCGATCTTGTATTCCACCGTATCCTCCTTCACGACGATGGGCGGCGTGGTGATGACGATCTCCTGCAGGGTAGTGGCAAAAGGCTGCATGGCGATATCCTCGAGGCGAATATCCTCCTGCACCGGATCAAAGCTGAAGGTGCGCTCTGTGACCGCATAGCCGATGTTGGAGACGCTGATATTGAACTTCGAGACCGGCACCTTCTTCAGGATGAACGCACCGTTGTTGTTCGTGACGGCCCGAAGCGTATCCCTGCTCCCCACGGCATACAGTTTCACCGTGGCTCTCGACAGCGCATTGCCTGCCGTGTCGATCAACCTGCCGGTCACCTGACGGGAAACCTGAGCACTGAGCGACGAAAGCATGGACAGGAAGATAAAAAATGCAAGGATCTGCTTCATGGATGTAAAGATATTGAGTATGAGATGCCTATTGGACCGGTTTCCTTTGCCGAACCGCTTAAAAATGGGATGAACGGCGATTTTTCGGCTTGAAGGCGGATCAGCGTCCTGTAAGCCCCCCAAAAACGCAGTATGGTTCCGGTAACGCATGAACTCACACGGGCGGATGAATTGACAGAAGCCACATCTTCGCGCTGTGAAGGTAACCGCCGGTTGCATACCTTTGCGTCTGTCAATCTGTCGGTCAGAACCATGACTGCACGGATTTTGAAGCAATAATTATCCCGCGCAGCGGAAGACATAACCACACGACATGTTCAATTTCTTATCCAAGCTGCTGGGTGGCAGCAAGTCAGAGAAGGACGTCAAACTGATCAGACCGGTCGTCGAAGAGATCAACCGGCATTTCCTTTCCTACAGATCCCTGGACAACGATGCCCTCCGCGGCAAAACCCTTGAATTCCGTCAGCGCATCCGCGAACATCTCACCGGCATCGACGAGGAGATCGCAGGCCTCAACGCGAAGGCGGAGGCCCTTGATCCCTCGGATATCATCGGTCGAGACGATATCTATCAGGAGATCGACCGGCTGCGAAAAAAACGCAACGAACAGATCGAAGAAGTGCTGAAGGCCATTCTGCCGGAGGCGTTTGCCGTCGTAAAGGAAGCCGCCAGGCGCTTCACGGAAAATACGGAACTGGTATCCGCGGCCACCCCGCTCGACCGCGACCTGAGTGTCAGGAAGGAACATGTCCGCATTGAAGGGGACAATTCGATCTTCAGGAATAGCTGGATGGCGGCGGGCAACCTGGTGACCTGGAACATGGTGCATTACGACGTGCAGCTCATTGGCGGCACCGTCCTCCATGACGGAAAGATCGCGGAGATGTCCACCGGCGAGGGTAAAACCCTTGTGTCCACCCTGCCTGCGTACCTGAACGCACTGCCGGGAGAAGGTGTGCACATCGTCACGGTGAACGACTACCTGGCACGTCGAGACAGCGAATGGAATGGTACCCTCTTCGAATGGCTGGGACTCACCGTTGATTGCATCGACAGGCACGACCCCCACAGTGAGGCGCGCAGGAAGGCCTATCAGTGCGACATCACCTATGGCACCAATAACGAATTCGGCTTCGACTACCTCCGCGATAATATGGTGCACAATCCGGAGGAGATGGTGCAGCGCCGGCATCACTTTGCGATGGTGGATGAGGTGGACAGCGTACTGATCGACGATGCGCGGACACCGCTCATCATATCCGGTCCCGTTCCGAAGGGCGATGACCAGCAATTCCACATCCTCAAACCCCGTGTGCAACAACTGGTGGAAGTCCAGCGACAGATCGTCAACAAATCCCTGCTGGAGGCCCGTAAGCTGATGGCTGAAGGTAAGGACGACCCACAGACGGGCGGGCTGCACCTCATGCGCGCTTATCGCGGATTGCCCAAGAACACCGCCCTCATCAAGCTCCTCAGCGAGTCCGGGGTCAGGGTCAAACTACAGAAGGCTGAAAATCATTACCTGGCTGATCAGCAGAAACTGATGCCGGAGGTCGACGAAGAACTCTACTTTCACATCGATGAGAAGAACAAGCAGGTCGAACTGACCGACAAGGGTTTGCATTACATCACCCGGAGCGGTGAAGATCCCAACTTCTTTGTCCTCCCCGACCTCAGCACTGCCCTCGCCGAGATCGAGCGCACGGAAAGCGACCCCGAGGCCCGGCTTCACCGCAAAGAAGCGTTACTGAGCGACTACGCCCAGAAAGCTGACCGGATACACACCGTACAACAGTTGCTCAAGGCATATTCTCTGTTCGACAAAGACGTGGAATACGTGGTGATGGACGGACAGGTCAAGATCGTGGACGAACAGACCGGTCGTATCCTCGATGGCCGACGCTACAGCGACGGCCTGCACCAGGCCATAGAAGCGAAAGAAAACGTGAAGATCGAGGCGGCTACTCAAACCTACGCGACCGTCACGCTCCAGAACTATTTCCGGATGTATCACAAGCTCGCGGGCATGACCGGTACTGCCGAAACCGAAGCCGCGGAATTGTGGAACATCTACAAACTGGATGTGGTATCCATCCCGACCCATCTGCCGCTGGTCCGTAAGGATCACGACGACCTTGTATACAAGACGAAGCGTGAAAAATACAAGGCTGTCATCGAGGAGATCGAGAAACTGCGCAACGAGGGACGTCCCGCCCTGGTGGGTACAACCTCGGTGGAGGTAAGCGAATTGCTGAGCCGAATGCTGTCGCAGAAGAAGATCCCCCACAACGTGCTCAACGCAAAGCAGCATGCCCGGGAGGCGCAGATAGTCCAGGAAGCGGGCATGGCCGGCAGCATCACCATCGCCACAAACATGGCCGGCCGCGGAACCGACATCAAGCTCGGGCCAGGCGTGAAAGAGGCGGGCGGACTGGCCATCATCGGCACGGAACGTCATGAAAGCCGCCGGGTGGACAGGCAGTTGCGCGGACGGGCGGGTCGTCAGGGTGATCCCGGAAGTTCGCAGTTTTATGTGTCCCTGGAAGATGACCTGATGCGCATGTTCGGCAGCGACAGCATCGCATCGCTGATGGATCGCATGGGCTATAAGGAAGGCGAAGTCATCCAGCACCGGATGATCACCCGGAGCATCGAACGGGCCCAGCGCAAGGTCGAGGAAAATAACTTCGGCATCCGCAAACGCCTGCTCGAGTATGACGATGTCATGAACAAACAACGGAACGTCGTTTATACCAAGCGGCAGCACGCACTCTTCGGAGAACGCCTCGCCCTGGATCTCGACAACGCCTTCTACGCGGTAGCAGAGAACCTGGTATCAGGATTCACGGGGATGAATGACTTTGAAGGATTCCGGCTCGCAGCCATCGTAAACTTTGGCATCGACTCCGCCGTGACCGCAGAGGAATTTGCCAGGGGCGATGTCAAAAAACTATCCGAGAAGGTCTACCAGGAAGCGCTCGCCGGATATTTGCGCCGGAAGTCGGAACTCATGAAACAGGCGTTGCCGGTATTCCAGAATGTACGTAATACGCAGGGTGGTCATATCGAAAATGTCGTGGTACCATTCACGGATGGTCGTAAAGGTCTGAACGTGCTCGCACACCTCGACAGGACCCTCCATTCGAACGGCCAGGAGATGATCTCCGCGCTCGAGAAGACCATTACACTGGCTGTGATCGATGATGCCTGGAAGGAGCACCTCCGGTCAATGGACGACCTCAAGCAGAGTGTCCAGACGGCGGTATATGAACAGAAGGACCCCCTGGTCATCTACAAGACCACCGCTTTCGAACTCTTTTCCAACATGAATGCCGAGGTCAACAAAGACATCGTATCCTTCCTCTGTCATGCGGGACTGCCCGTGGAGGAAGGGGCCGGAAATCTCAGGGAAGGCCGCGAACAACGGACGGACATGAGCCGCATGCGTGTACGCAAGGACAACGTCGACGGAGATCAGATGCCCGAGATCACAGAGCCGGGAGGAGAATACCACGACCCGACGCCAGTCAGGCAGGAGCCTGTCCGCGTCGCTCCGCGCGTGGGACGCAATGATCCTTGTCCCTGTGGCAGCGGTAAGAAATTCAAGCAGTGTCACGGTAAGGATGCCTGATCCGGCGGGCGAACCCGTCAGGCTAGTGGCCAATAAACCCTTGGAGAGTTTACAACTCTTGGAGAGTTCATAACTCTTGGAGAGTTCATAACTCTTGGAGAGTTCATAACTCTTGGAGGGTTACCCAACCCTTGGAGGGTTACCCAACCCTTGGAGGGTTACCCGACCCTTGGAGGGTTGCCCGACGCTTGGAGGGTTACCCAACCCTTGGAGGGTTGCCCGACGCTTGGAGGGTTGCCGGACGCTCCAAGGGTTGGGGATCAGCACCGCATAACAGCATTCCATGCAACGTTTGATGCCCGAATTGCGTCCTATTATATTTGGAATCGCTGCCAACCGACAAACCACATGCGACAAATAACCACCATTTTATTCCTGCTCATCTTCCAGGCGCTTCAGTCTCAGACCGTCACCATCATGAAAGACCCCCGCCTGGATATGCTGCTCAAAAAGCAGGCAGAACTCAATAAAGAGGTGGATAAGCTCAATAACAAGACCGGACCTGGCTACCGGATCATGGTCATCAACACCAACGACCGGATGAAGGCGCTGGAAGTCAAATCCAGGATGATGTCCGACTTCCCGGAAGAGAAATCATACATGGTTTACCAGTCGCCCTACTTTAAGATCATGATCGGCAATTTCCGGACCCGACCGGAGGCCGAACCACTGCAACGAAAGATCCAGGAGATCTGGCCCACCGGCATCATCATCGTCCCCTCTACGGTCGAATACAAGCCGGAGAAGGAAGAGGAACTGGAATGAACGCTCAGGCGTAACTTTACGCCATGTTATCCGAAAAGATCCGGTCACTGGCCGCCCGGTACGAATCCGATGCCCTGGACATCAGGCATCACCTGCATGCCCATCCGGAACTGAGCTATCAGGAATTCGAGACATCTGCCTTCGTCAGGCGGAAACTGACCGAATACGGCATCTCCCATGTAACCATGGCAGACACCGGGGTGATTGGAATCATCGAAGGGGAAGATCCTACCTCCCGGGTTGTCGCGCTGCGTGCCGACATGGATGCGCTCCCGATCCAGGAAGAAAATGATGTGCCCTACAGGTCCACCCGGCCCGGTATCATGCATGCCTGCGGACACGATGTGCACACCACCTGCCTCCTGGGTGCTGCCCGCATCCTGCAGGAGCTGCGTGCAGAATGGAAAGGCACGGTCAAACTCATCTTCCAGCCGGGAGAGGAAAGAAATCCGGGCGGCGCCAGCATCCTCATTCGGGAAGGCGTCCTTGAATCCCCCCGGCCTGAAGCCATTTTCGGCATGCATGTAAACCCACAGCTCGAAACCGGATGGGTCAGTTTCCGAAGCGGTCGGGTAATGGCCAGTGCCGACGAACTATATATCACCGTCCGGGGGAAAGGCGGACATGCCGCGGCACCGCACTGGACGACCGATACCATCCTTGTGGCCGCTCATCTGGTGACCAGCCTTCAGCAGATCATCAGTCGCAATAACAGCCCGTTCTCACCTTCCGTACTCTCCATCTGCTCGATCCAGGGCGGATATACCACCAATGTCATCCCTTCCGAAGTGAAAATGATGGGAACCTTCCGCGCCATGGACGAGGAATGGCGCTTCAAAGCGCATGACATCATCCGCCGCCAAGTCCAACATATCGGAGAGGCGATGAATGCAGAGATCGATCTGCACATCGATGTAGGATACCCCTGCGTATTCAATAATGAGTCCCTCCACCAGACGGCCTGGACACTTGCTCAACAATACATGGGCGGCGATCACGTTAAAGAGACAGAACTCCGCATGGGTGCTGAAGACTTCGGATTCTACTCGGAACGCATCCCCGGATGTTTCTTCCGGTTGGGAACCGCGAATGCATCACGCGGAATCACCGCCGGAGTGCATACCCCCCGGTTCGACATCGACGAGTCGGCCATCCGCATCGGCATGGGCATGATGGCCTGGATGGGTGCACAAGCCATATACAAGGAAACACCATGAAGATCGCGATACACCATCTTTCAAACGGCCGGGCAGGAGATCCATCCACCCGGCCGTTTGACTTATGCAGATCCCAACACCTTAAACACAACATCGATTCTACCCATATTCTTAACTAATTTTACCCCCTTAAACCTGCTTGCATGCAAAAGGACCTCAGAAGGGAACAGGCGCTGGAATACCACGCGAAAGGACGCCCCGGCAAGATCGAAGTGATCCCCACGAAGGAGGCGAAAACCCAGCGCGACCTGTCACTCGCCTATTCTCCCGGCGTTGCGGAACCCTGTAAAGACATCCACGCCAATCCCGAACTGGTATACAAGTACACCGCCAAGGGCAACCTGGTGGCCGTGATCAGCAATGGTACCGCCGTGCTCGGACTCGGAGACATCGGTCCCGAGGCCGGGAAACCCGTAATGGAAGGCAAGGGCGTGTTGTTCAAGATCTTTGCAGACATCGACGTATTCGACATCGAGATCAATGAGAAGGACCCGGATAAATTCGTGGAGATCGTCAAGGCGCTCGAACCCACCTTCGGCGGCATCAACCTGGAAGACATCAAGGCCCCGGAATGCTTCCACATCGAGCAGCGACTGAAGGAGGAGATGAACATCCCGATCATGCATGACGATCAGCACGGCACTGCCATCATCAGTGCGGCCGCGCTGCTGAATGCCCTCGAACTGCAAAACAAGCGGATCGATGAAGTGGTCATGCTTGTCAATGGTGCAGGGGCCGCCGCACTGGCGTGCATTGATATCTATGTAGCCCTCGGTGTGGATCCGAAAAAAGTGTTCGTATTCGATTCCAAGGGACTCGTACATGCCGGCCGGACAGACCTTGACGATCGCAAGAAAAGATATGTGAACGGAGATGGCGACCGCAAGCTGGAAGAATCATTCGCCGGCGCAGATGTGTTCATTGGCCTCAGTAAGGGGAATGTAGTCAGCCGGGAAATGGTCATGAAGATGGCGCCCCGCCCCATCGTATTCGCCATGGCCAATCCGGATCCGGAGATCAGCTGGGAGGATGCCACCTCGGCACGTGAGGACATCATCATGGCGACCGGCCGTTCCGATTATCCCAACCAGGTCAACAATGTCCTCGGATTTCCATACATCTTCCGGGGCGCGCTCGATGTGCGGGCGTCCACCATCAATGAACCGATGAAACTGGCAGCCGTCAAGGCCCTGGCGGAACTCACCCGCGAGCCCGTCCCGGATATCGTCAACATGGCCTATAACGCATCAGACATCTCTTTTGGCAGTAATTATATCATCCCCAAACCGCTGGATCCGCGGCTGCTGGCGACCGTTTCGCCGGCCGTCGCCAAGGCGGCCATGGAGAGCGGTGTAGCGCGGCGTCCCATCACCGACTGGGATGCATACGAGAACGAACTGAACCGGAGGCTGGGCGTCGACAACAAGCTCATGCAGGCCATCGGATCAAAGGCCCGGAAGAACCCGAAAAGGGTTGTCTTCGCCGATGCGGAAAATGCCAAGATCCTCAAGGCCGCCCAGATCGTATACGACGAAGGCATCGGATTTCCGATCCTGCTCGGTGATCCCAAACGCATTGCCGACATCGCCGAACGCAACCGGATCAGCCTGGAAGGCATCGAAGTCATCGATCACCGCGGTGAGGCCATGGAAGCCAAACGCCAGCAATACGGGGATGCCTACTTCAAGAAACGCCAGCGTCGGGGTGTCAATCATTACGAGGCATTCAAGAAAATGCGAGATCGTAATCACTTCGGCTGCATGATGGTAGATTCCGGTGATGCAGACGCGATGATCTCCGGGATCACCCGGAATTATGCGGAAGCCATCCGGCCGGCCCTGCAGATCATCGGAACGGAAGAGGGTGTGAAGAAGATCGCAGGCATGTACATCATGCTTACAAAGCGCGGCCCGCTTTTCCTGGCCGACACCACCGTCAACTTCAACCCCACAGCCGATGAACTCGCAGACATCACCCTGCTGGTCGCCAAGGAAGTGAGGGCCTTCGGTATCACCCCCCGGATCGCGATGCTCAGCTATTCAAACTTCGGCAGCAGCGAAACTCCCGAGGCCATCACCATGCGCGAAGCCAGGTTGAAGGTCAAGCAGAAGAACCCCTCCCTCATCGTCGACGGCGAGATCCAGGGCATCCTGGCCTTCAACCGCGAAACGCTGAAAGAAAACTATCCCTTCAGTGAACTCGCCGACAGTGAGGATGTCAACACCCTGATCTTCCCGAACCTCAGCGCAGGCAACATCGCCTACAACCTCCTGCAGGAAGTGGGCGGCGCCGACAGCATCGGTCCCATCCTCCTGGGACTCAGAAAACCGGTACACGTTCTGCAACTCGGGGCATCCGTACGCGACATCATCAATATGGTGGTGATCTCCGTGGTGGATGCACAGATGAAATCACGCTGATCAGGCCCTGGCCATTACGTTGCATCCCTGCGGTAAATGCATGACCGCGAGAACGCAACGTAATGGCCGGGGATCTCTTCGTAATCGCCCGCCATGGAACATATCTCCCGCCGGAAACAGCATTTTGCGGTGAGTCCGGCGTTCATGAAATTCCTCGCCAGGCA
The DNA here is from genome assembly GCA_021299955.1 of Chitinophagaceae bacterium. GTDB lineage: Bacteria > Bacteroidota > Bacteroidia > Chitinophagales > Chitinophagaceae > Pollutibacter. The sequence continues at coordinate 5,327 of JAJTFQ010000075.1, read as the reverse complement.
CGGCCGGACCATCCCCCTGCCCGTGACTTACCAGATGTTGCGCGGGTATCAGGACGCCATCACCCTGTATGACAAGGAAGGCCGGGACACCTACTGGGAAACCGTCTTCTTCCCACCCTCCCTGACCGAAGAGATCCACCGCGGACTCAAACGCACCTACTCCATCCTCAAGGCCAGCGGGTACACACAAGCGGAGGAACACCTGCAGATCGAACGGATAGACTACTGTGTCTTCGGAAATTCGAAACCCTTCCGCATCAAGATCGTCAACACCTACAACGAGGTACACGACTATTTCTACTTCAAGATCGCGGACGCCTCCCGCATCTGGGGGCTCGAACTGGAACATCTGCTGTCGCCATACCGCATCAACTACCTGGTCGATGGACAGACCCTCATCGAAGAACACATCTCCGGCATCCCGGGCGATGTGTTCAGCCAGCGGTACATGGACCGGCCGGAATTCAACCCCAGACGCATCGCCAAGGAGTTTGTAAAATTCAATGAAAGATGCTTCATGCGCCTGCTGGGCGATATGCGCAGCTACAACTTCGTGTTCGATATCACCCAGGATTTTGACGACATCCAGTTCCGCATCCGGGCGATCGACTTCGACCAGCAATCCTATGAAGGAAGAAAGAACATCTACCTGCCACAATTCTTCAAGGAAAATCAGTCCTTTGTAAAGGAAGTCATGTCACGCCTGCATCCCGACGTGATCAAACAATACCAGATGGAAGAGCGATCCCTGTTCCATCGCAGGGTGCGCGCCGAATACTACCGGCTGAGCGACCTCCAACGCACCCTCACCAAAGAACCATTGTCCCTGCCGGAAAAGATAGCATCCCTGCGGGAAGAGCTGGCCGCATACCACGGACAGTCCAACTTCGTCAAATGTACCACCATGCCCCAGATCCTCCACGGCTCCTTCATCCTCATGATCCGCGGGATGTTCTCCCGACCCGAGAACTACCGGATGTACTGGAAGGAACTCATGCACCAGTGCGTTGAACTGGGCATCGGCTCCCTGGGCATTGTATCGATCATCTCCGTCTTCATCGGCGCGGTGTCCACCGTACAAACCGCCTACCAACTCGTCAGTCCCCTGGTTCCGATCTCGACCATCGCCCAGATCGTTCGTGATACCGTCATCCTCGAATTCGCCCCCACCCTCAGTTGCATCGTGCTCGCCGGCGTGGTAGGGAGCAAGATCGCGAGCGAACTCGGCAATATGCGCGTCTCCGAACAGATCGATGCCCTGGAGATCATGGGCATCAACACCCGTGCCTACCTGATCATGCCCAAGATCGTCGCCTGCCTGATCATGATCCCCCTGCTCGTCGTGATCGCCATGACCGTTGGCATCTGGGGCGGGAGATTCGCGGGACAAGCCGCCGGGATCATGTCCTATGAGGTGTTCGACCGCGGACTGTTCAAAGACTTCATCGCCTACAACGTGACCTTCGCGCTGACCAAGGCCTACACCTTCGCCTTCATCATCTCCGCAATACCGGCATACTATGGATACCACGTACGCGGCGGAGCGCTGGAGATCGGACAATCAAGTACCCGGGCCGTCGTCACCAGCTGCGTGACCGTGCTGCTGGCCGACTACATACTGGCCGCCCTGCTGCTCGACTGATGACAGAAACAAGTACCCATCACCGTTAGTCAATTACCCATTCACCATGATCGAAGTCAGGAACCTGAGGAAGGGATTCGGCGACCGCACCGTGATCAGCGACGTATCCGCGGTCATGGAAACGGGCAAGTGTAATCTCATCATCGGCGCCAGTGGCAGCGGGAAGACCGTGCTCATGAAATGCATGGTGGGCCTGCTCGACCCCGACGCCGGAGACATCATCTACGACAACCTTCGTTTCACCGGGATGAATACCGGTGAGAAAAAGGAAATGCGCCGACAGATCGGCATGCTCTTCCAGGGATCGGCCCTCTTCGACAGCATGACCGTCGAACAGAACGTGATGTTTCCGCTCGATATGTTCAGCAACATGACCCGGGGAGAAAAACAAAAACGCGTTGATGAAGTGCTGGCCAGGGTCCAGCTGGTAGAAGCTCACAGGAAATTCCCCGCAGAGATCAGCGGCGGCATGAAGAAACGCGTCGGTATCGCCCGTGCCATTGTACTGAACCCCAGGTATCTGTTCTGCGACGAACCCAATTCGGGCCTCGATCCGCAGACCTCCCTGGTGATCGACAAATTGATCCGCGAGATCACACTCGAATACAATATCACCACCGTGGTCAATACCCACGACATGAACTCGGTCATGGAGATGGGCGACCGCATCTTTTATATGTACCAGGGGTACAAGGAATGGGAAGGCTCAAACCAGGAGATCATCTTCAGTAAGAACGAAAAGCTGAACGCCTTCATCTTCGCATCAGACTTCCTGCGCGACGCCAAGGACATGCGCATGCTGGAACTGAAGGGTCGCATCAGCGACCAGCGCGATATGGACAGCATGCTGCGTGAAAGCTGAACAAATCCTCAGGTTTTCAGGAACAACATTAAATAGGGTACCCGTAACCGTTAGTACGGATATCATACCCGAATTGGGCTTCCAGATCAACTCACATTCCACCCGGGGAGTTGTGCTCATTTATCATACATTCCAGACATGGCGGTGACTTTCATCATTCACACCGATGGCGTTTCCCGGACAATGATGAAATAAAGACCCCACACATCACGCATACCTTTGGGTCGTCAAATTCTTTTGCTGACCTAAAAACACAATGCCATGCTGAAACACACAATCAGTCGCCCCCTCGGGCTGTTGCGCCCCCGGATCTTCGACGAGTTCATGATGCCCTGGAACGAGCTGACGGGAGACGGAGACCTCTTCCCCGAATGGCGTACCACACTGCCCGCCGTGAACATCGCGGAAGACGAGAACAGTTATCTCCTTTCCCTCGCCGCGCCCGGCATGAAGAAAGATGATTTCCGGATCGATCTCGAAGGAGACACACTGACGATCCATGCAGAGAAGGAGCGCGAACAGCAAGATGGGGCCAGGAGATTTACCCGTCGCGAATACGAATACCAATCTTTCTCGCGGAGCTTCACGCTGCCGGATGGTGCCGACCGCGATAAGATCGATGCGCGCTACGAGAATGGGGTATTGATGCTAACACTCTCCAAGAAAGAGGAAGCCAGAAAGAAAAACCCGGTGAAGGCCATTACCGTCAAATGACAGGACACCGGCGACCAGGTGATGGAAATCTCCCGGTCGCCGGATCCACGTAACCGGACACCCCCTCGCATTCTATCACTCACCGGGCCTCGCCCGAAAATACACAACCATGAAAAAACACATCCTGGCCGCAGCGGTACTCCTGCTGTCCAGCCTCCTGCACGCGCAGACAAGGTTCGGCCTCAAAGCCGGCCTCAATTTTGCCCACATCAGCGCCAATGAATCGGCGATCACGGATTACGACAAAGTCAGGCCCACATTTCAGGCGGGACTACTCACCGACTTCTCCGCCGGAGCGCATTTCAGCTTCCAGCCGCAGGTCGTCATCCAGGGAAAAGGCACCAAGATCAAGTACGACTCAGCGGATACCCTCTACCGATTTCTTTCACTCGACATTCCCCTGAACCTGCTCTACAAGTCGGATGGCTTCTTCGTCGGCGGAGGGCCCAACCTGGGTTTCAATCTGGATGCCAACTACAAGCAGAACGGCAGCGTGACGGATATCGGCATCGGCAGCGGCGACTCAGAATTCAAGCGATTCGACTTCGGCCTGCACTTCATGGCCGGATATGAATCGGAAGCCGGATTCATTATCGGTTTGAATTACCTAAGAGGCGTGAGCAACCTCCGGAATTCTTCAAATCACGATTGGAGAAACCATGTCTTCTCCGTAAGCGTAGGCTACCTGTTCGGCGACTGACGACCCAAACGAAATTCCTTCACAGGAAAAAGGAAAAAGACACCTTCCGGGGTGTTTTTTTTATATTCATATAAATATGAATCAAGATTCAGGGTTGATGAAAATGATGAAATGAACAGGTCATCAACTGCATAAAAAAAAGCCGGACACAGATCACATGGATCCGTGTCCGGCGTTAAAAATGACATGCAATACGCCATTCAGGAAGCCGGCTGACCGGCTGCCGAGGATACATAATGCGGGATGCCTGAACTTGCGGCATAAGGGATGCGGCCATCGCCATCGGCAAAGGGCTGTAACTGTCCGTCGGTATTCATCAACTGATGCAGGTGCAGGGCCTTGAACTCAGAAGCAGAGAGACCGGTCGTCTTCCGGAACTGGTTCGAAAGATGCGCGACACTGCTGTAGTTAAGCATCGTCGCGATCTCCGTCAGGTTCAGTCCGCTGTGCAGGAGCAGCTTCTTGACCTTTTCAATGCGCTTGTTGATGATGAATTGCCGGAGGCTGATCTTGTTGTGCTCTGAAAAGATGTTGGAGAGATAATTGTAGTTCAGATTCAGCTTGTCGCTCAGATACACCGAGATCTTTAGGTTCGGCCGATTTTCCCAGTTGTTCACCATCTCGGTAACGACATGGGATATCCGCTGCACCAGGATCCGCTGATGGTCGTACACCAGCTCGTAACCCTGCTTGAGCATACTGGCACCCAGATGCGAGATACGATGAGGGTTTTCGTGATCGTGCAATTCAATACATCCATTCTCGACCTTGTAATTGTTGAATCTGTGCGCGTGCAATAAATCGCTGACGGCCTTCTCTCCATCCTTGCCGTTCATGTTGTTGACAGGAATTCTGATCATAGGTTAGTTTGTTGCGGCATACGCCCGATCAGGCACACAGGTGCCCGGTCATGCATATGCACGGGTGTTAAAATAGGTTGCTACGGGTACGATCTGGTTCATCGTACCACACGGTTTCAGGAGTTCGGATGTGGGATACATGTCCGTGGCCAGCGCAACATGCCCCTGGTTCCAAGCATCAGTGAGGACCTGGATCTTGGGATGGTTTTTCGGGAAGGAATGGGATGATCAGTGCGCAAGACAAAGCAAGAAAAAAAACAACAGTATTGTGTTACAGATTTCGTCAGTATCTTTTCATTTTTCATGCCTGCCCCGCAAAAACATGCAGAATCAGATGTATTTGCAAACCGATCGCTTGAACTCGGATGCTGACAACCCCGTAATCTTCCGGAACTGTGCAGAAAGGTGGGCGACACTGCTGTAATCCATCTGGTTGGCGATCTGTGTCAATGAATGCCGATCTTCCTGGATCATCGTCTTGACCCGGTCGATCTTTGTGATGATCACATACTGGCTCAGATTGATCCGCATCTCCTTCTTGAACTGAAG
>JAJTFQ010000074.1 GCA_021299955.1 Chitinophagaceae bacterium | reverse complement strand
GCCTTTGCCATGGAGTGCAGTACTTCGTCTGCACCGATGATCCAGAACATATCGAATCCCCGTAATGCATCCAGTGATAGCAGCCGTTGTGTTTTCATGATGGTCTCCGTCCTTGCGTTTCGAAATGGATGGTGATCATTGATGGCTTACACCTTAGGTTCCCATCCTTTTTCGTATTCACGTTGCCAGAGTTTCATCGCAGCCTTGTCCTGGAGGATCCTTCCGTTATTCGGGTCGATCCTCAGGGTACGACCCACGCGCTGGGATATGTTCCCGAGTTGAACGAGCAGGGTACTTTTATGTCCGGAGACGATGTCTGAATGCAGAGGCGTGCCTTTCCGGATGCTGTCGAAGAAGTTCCGGATGTGCAGGGCATCGAGTTCCATACCCGGTCCTGTGAGGTCCCTGGCTTCAGCCCGCATGTTATTTTTTACTTCTTTGACCAGGTTGTTCTTAAGGTCGAACACTTTGTAGGAATTCCCACTTTCAATGAGAAGAGAGCCGGTTTCACCGTAGAAGATGACGCCAACACTGCTGCCTTCAATGCCTTTGCCATTGCAGCTTCTGCCTTCCCAGGAAATCAGCGTGTTATTGTCGAATTCCAGATCGATCACCTGGGTATCCGGGGTTTCCCAGTCATCCTGGTAACGATAGCGTCCGCCGGAGGAAGAGACTTTGACGGGATAGTCTACTTTCAGCCCCCAACGGGCGAGGTCTACCATGTGCGTACCATTATTCAGGGCCTCTCCGGTTCCCCAATGCCAGAACCAGTGCCAGTTATAATGGATCAGGTTATCCTGATAAGCTTTTCTAGGTGCGGGGCCCTGCCAGAGGTCGAAGTCCAGCCAATCAGGAACGGCGGTTTTTTTACCTATGCCGATGGATTCGCGGTTATTGGTGTACCAGGTTTTGGCATAGTAGGGTCTGCCGATGATGCCTTCATGGAGCGATTTGATGGCATCGATGACATTTGGCCAGGAACGCCGCTGGTTGCCCATTTGCAGCAGTTTTCCATGCTTTTCGGCTGATCTTATGAGCATTTCCCCTTCATTTGGGTTGTGGCTGCATGGTTTTTCGAGATATACGTGTTTTCCGGCGGCAACGGCCAGCAATGCCGCTGGTGCATGCCAGTGATCCGGGGCGGTTACGATCAGGAGGTCCAGGTTCTTGTCTTCCAATGCCTTCCTGAAGTCTTTTTCTGCCTTGGGTTTTTTCTTTTGTTCCTTTTCCACCGCGATGACGCACTTATCCATGGCTCGACTATCCACATCACATACATACATCATCTCACAGTCTGCCTGGCTGGCAAAGTTTCTGGCCACGGAAAGTCCGCGGCTGTTCACACCCATTACGGCGGCTGTGATCTTTTCATTGGATCCCAGGATCCTGCGATAGGAGGTGGCAGAGAATGAGGGAAGGACGCCGCCCACCGTCACAGCCGCCGCTGCGGCACCTGCATTTCTCAGAAAATACCTTCTTGATTTTTTCATGGCAACACGTTGGAAACTTTCAGTTTGAATTCCCGTTGTACAATATACGAATCCTGGGGTTAAAACTATGGTCTTGATGGCGGTTCCCTTGCGATCACCCGTCCACAACCCCTACCTTTACAATCCGGCATCATGCTATTCTTTCGCGTTCAATCTTAATGGGCTGCCATGAAGTTCATGAAGTGGATCGTCGTTTTTCAATGGATTGGGATCCTGGGTGCATCCGCTCAGGACATCAGGGTCAAGGGCCTGGTCATACCCCTTTTTGAACATGCGTTGGCGACAGAATTCGCTTTCCATCCAAATTGGTCTGTGCAGTTGGGATATCAAAATCATATTGAGTTGGGGGATAATGTTTATTATCACCACCGGCTCACTCCTTCGTTCAGATACTATATCAGGTCAGATCGAGGTGTTGTGGATGGTCTATTCGCGGAGGCTTTTCACAGATCCGCCTTCATCCGTCACATTCCTGATCAAAGTGATGTGCGTCTGAAAAAATACCAGAGTCAATCGATCGGATTTGCGTTGGGCAAACAGCATTTTTTTCGAAGCAGGAATATGTTCATGGAATGGTCTGTGGGTCGTTACCTTATTTACCATGGTAATTCCTGGATCGATCGTCCGCGTTTTGATATGTTCATCCACGGAGATGACGGCAGGACGCGTCTGGATTTTAAGTTGGGCTTACGTTTAAGGTCACGCCAACGAGAGGTGGTTGCTAACTGAATATTCCGGCGGAGGGACGTTTATGGCTTACCGGGTCTGAATCCGATCGTCCATTCTGTAAAGTCGGCGACGTGCAGATGTGCTTTGATGGACACTCCCGCATAAATGTGCTGGCTGATGCGGTACCTCAGTCCGATCCGCTCATACCACCGGTGTCTGGTGCCATTTTCTACATAGTCATGAAGATAGGCTCCAATGTTCACGGGCATGAACAGCCTTTCTGTGATCACCCATTCCCAGGCTGCATAAACGCCTGAACTCCAGGTATTTTCTGACAGGTTTGTACTTCCGGCGACGCTTGCTGCGCCGGTTCTGGCAAACAGATCTGTTCCGATCCCCAGTCTGTAGCGATGGTCTATTGACCAGGTACGGCTCAGGCCGATCCCGGTTTTCCAGTATATGGCACCGCCGGGGCGGAAATTTTTCACACCATTGGACCAGTACAGGTCCATCTGTATCTTCCGGCTGTAAGTGGGTAAAGCCTCGTTCTGATTCAGTGGTTTTTCCCTCGAGGTTCTGTATTGTACACCTACCAGGAGCGACCCCTTGTTCAAACCGACGTTTGGAAGCCGGTAGGCTCCATTTGAAAAATGCGTAAAACCCAATCCGAAACCCAGGGATAGCCGATCGCTGATCTTGTGATTTATACGACCGTGAAAATGTATGTAGGCATTCTGTCTGGATCCGATGAGTGTGTTCAAGGGATTCTTTTCGCGGTCGTAGGGGTTGAAGTTATAGGACAAACCCATGGCCATGCTATACATCCACTGCCATTTCTCTTTTTTTGTCCAGAATGGAAAGTCCACGAATCCGTAGATCGCGAAGGGTGATCCGATCTCCGGTCTGTTGAAGGTGGCGGCATAACATCCGATGCCAAAAGTAGGATGTCTGTAAAGGGTAGTGTATAGTCCGTTTCGTCTGGATTGCCATCCGAATCTGACATCAACGGCGTTGTAAATGGAGCCGGGCAGGCTGACCGAGTCATTCCGGATCCCGGTCCCGAACAATCCGGTCTGGCAGATCACTTGTGCAAATGTCTGTTTTGTAGTGTCTCGTTTCAGGTGCTGGCCCAAGCCTGACAGGCATAAGATCATGCCTGTCAGGCATGACAGTACTGATTTTGCGTGTATGTTGGCATGGATCGTCAAGGTTTTTCGCATTTAACATGCGTTTTGGGTCGGTGATGGCTGCAGTGCTCAAATGTACGTTACCCCTCTGATGGTCATTACGTGATAATACAAATCCCATGGCCCCGGTTATCCATGTTCTCTATCGTTTGCGTAAACTGATTTGGAGGCTCGGTCATTTCTGCCGAAATTCAGCGGAAGAATCACATTACAATCAGACCATATGGGAAAGAATTCTCGTCGTTCATTTTTAAGGGATGCAGCTTTGTTCTCAGCCGCGGGGGCATTTCCGTCGATCTGGATCAAGGCCAACCCGCTCCCCGGAATCCCGCAGCGGACGATCAGACCGGGTGACAAGGTAAAGCTGGCATGCATAGGTATTGGTAATCAGGGTGGCAGTGATGTCCGTTCGATGGCGAAGACCGGACTGGCAGAGTTCGTTGCTTTCTGTGATACGGACATGGGTGCGGCTCAGACCCTGCCGGTATTGAAGGAGTATCCCAATGTGCCGCGTTTTCAGGATTTCCGTAAGATGTTCGACAAGATGGGCAACCAGATCGATGCCGTCCTGATCGGGGTTCCGGACCACGCGCATTTTCCGATCACGATGATGTCGCTGGCGCTGGGTAAGCATGTATTTGTAGAGAAACCCATGGCCAGAACCTTCAATGAGGTCGAACTGATGATGAAGGCGGCGCGCAAGCACAGCCATCTCGTCACCCAGATGGGTAATCAGGGACATTCTGAGGGTAACTATTTTCAGTTCAAGACATGGAAGGATGCCGGTATTATCAAGGATGTGACCGCCATCACCGCCCACATGAATGGTGCTCGTCGCTGGCATGGATGGGATACCAATATTAAAAGTTTCCCTGCCGCCGAGCAGATCCCTTCGACCCTGGATTGGGATACCTGGCATGGTGTTGTGAAGGAACATGCGTATCACAAAGACCTGGTCAACGGGCAATGGCGTTGCTGGTATGATTTCGGAATGGGTGCGCTGGGTGACTGGGGTGCGCATCTGATCGATACGGCCCATGAGTTCCTGGAACTGGGACTTCCCTACGAGATCAACCTGCTGCGTGCCGATGGTCATAATGCGTTTTTCTTCCCGCAGGCTTCTACGCTTCGATTCCGTTTTCCGAAGCGTAAGGATATGCCGGCCTGTGATATCACCTGGTACGATGGTCAGGGTAACCAACCCCCGTTGCCGGCAGGATATGGTGGTAGTGCAGAAGTCGATCCGAACATTCCGCCGCCTGGTGGTGTAGCGGCTACTGCTGCTAAGCTGCCGCCCGGTAGGATCATCTACGGTAAGGACCTGACCTTCAAAGGTGGCTCGCATGGTACCACTCTATCCATCATTCCGGAAGACAAGGCTAAGGCTATGGCGTCGCGTCTGCCTGAAGTACCGGTTTCCCCTTCGAATCACTATGCCAACTTCCTTAAGGCTTGCATGGGTCAGGAAAAAACACGGTCCCCCTTCGAGCTCGCCGGTCCGTTGAGTCAGGTGTTCTGTCTCGGTGTATTGTCGCAGATGTTGAAAACCGATCTCAAATTCGACCGAGAGACCAAAAAGATCACAAACAACAAACTCGCCAACGAATTACTGATAGGTGCTCCTCCGCGTAAGGGTTGGGAGCAGTATTACAAGGTTTGATGTGTTTGAATTGGTAGAAGTATCAATCAAAAGGGATGGTCAGCGACCATCCCTTTTTTTATGATTCGATCCTCAGGATCTTCTCTCTGAGTGCGTGCAACTGTTTGTCTACAAATAACAGTCTACTGTCAAACCTTTTTGATGAATCAGCTCACTTCCTGAGGCCTTCGTATCTACCATGAGCAAAATGCAGAGCAAGTCGGGTGTCAAACCTGGCCAGAGATGGTCTTAGATCCTAAGTATGGACCCATACATGTTGTCCTGGACTTTATTCAGAATGTTGGGACCTCTGGGGTAGAAGTTGAGTTATTCATCATGGTGGTTGACTCATAGGATGTTATGGACCATTTTATGAAGACCATCAATCATCACGAGTAATTGTTCGACTACTGGGACAGCGTCTTCAAACGTGCTTCGCGCGATCGGTTCAACATCTTCCATGTGAAGTTCCTGATAGAGAAGAAAAGAAGTGCGATATTCCCTTATGCTCCGCTCCGGGATCATCTTACCTCCGCTGGCATTGTGGCTCATTCTCAGATGGAGTTTTCTTATGCTGTCTTCTGCATCCGAAAATCCATTAGTTTTTGATCTCCTCGAGTTCTTTCTGCAGCCGGAACATTTCGTCCCGCAACCTGGCTGCTTCCATGAAATCCATATCTCTCGCAGCTTTTTCCATGCTTTTTCTGGTCTGTTTGAGGACTTTTTCGATTTCCGGTATGGATTTGTAGGCGGTTTGTTCTTCCGCGACCTTTGAGATCTGCGTGTCGAGTTCTCCCGCCCTTGCATCTTTGGGATCAAATCCTTTGATGTCGAGTACGGAAGTTTGTGCGAAAACTTGTTCTCTGCTTTTAGATACCGTTGTCGGTGTTATTCCGTGGCGGGTATTGTATTCGATCTGTTTTGTACGGCGCCGGTTTGTTTCATCAATGGTTTTCTGCATACTCCCTGTGATCTTGTCGGCATAGAAAATAACTCGCCCTTCAGCATTTCGGGCGGCACGTCCTGACGTTTGCGTGAGTGAGCGTTCGTTCCGTAGATAACCTTCCTTGTCTGCATCGAGTATGGCAACCAGGGCTACTTCCGGCAGATCCAGCCCTTCTCGAAGGAGGTTGACGCCTACGAGCACGTCGATCACACCCAGTCTCAATTCTCTCAGGATCTCAATGCGGTCAAGTGTATCTACTTCGCTATGGATATATTTCGATTTGATATCGATCCTGTGCAGATACTTGTCCATTTCCTCGGCCATGCGTTTGGTCAGGGTGGTGACAAGGACTCTGAATCCCTTCTTGATGGTTCTGTCGATTTCGTCGAGCAGATCATCCACCTGATTGATGCTGGGTCTGACTTCTATGGGTGGGTCAAGCAGTCCGGTAGGCCGTACCACTTGTTCAACGACGACGCCTCCGGTCCGTTCCAGTTCATATTCTCCCGGCGTGGCGGAAACGAAGATGACCTGACCGAGCATGGATTCGAATTCGTGGAAGTTCAGGGGTCTGTTGTCGAGTGCCGATGGCAATCGGAATCCAAAGTCGACCAGCACCATTTTTCTACTTCTATCCCCACCATACATTCCACTTACCTGTGGTATGGTCTGGTGGCTTTCGTCGATGACGCACAGGAAATCGTCTGGAAAATAATCGAGCAGGCAGAAGGGTCGGGTCCCGGGCGAACGCCGGTCGAAGAATCTGGAGTAGTTTTCCACCCCATTACAGTAGCCGAGTTCCCTGATCATTTCCAGGTCGAAATTGACGCGTTCAGAGAGTCTCTGAGCTTCAATGTATTTCCCTGACTGTTTGAAGTATTCTACCTGAGCTGCCGCTTCGTCCTGGATCTCCGAAATGATCTGTTGCAGCATTTCCTTGGGTGCGAGATAGAGGTTGGCCGGAAAAATGGCTGCATTGTCCATTGTACCGATCCTTTTACCTGTAGTTAAGTCGAGGCTTTCAATTTCTTCAATTTCATCTCCAAAGAAGGTGATCCGGTAGCCATAGTCGACATAGGGGAGGTTGATGTCGACGGTATCACCCTGTACCCGAAACGTACCTCTTTTGAATTCGATCTGGTTCCGGCTGTACAGGGCGTTTACAAGTCCGTGCAAAAAGCCCTGCCTGCTGATGGTTTGTCCCCTTTTCAGACGTATGATACCATTTTCAAACTCGGTGGGGTTGCCCATGCCGTAGATGCAACTGACGGATGCCACCACAATGATATCCCTTCGGCCAGACAACAGTTGAGCTGTAGCTTGTAGCCGGAGTTTATCGAGTTCTTCATTGATCGCGAGGTCCTTTTCAATATAGGTATCGCTGACAGGGAGATAGGCCTCGGGTTGGTAGTAGTCGTAGTATGAAACGAAATACCCCACCGCATTTTCCGGGAAGAACTGCTTGAATTCGCCGTATAGTTGGGCGACGAGTGTTTTATTGTGGGTCAATACAAGGGTAGGCCGTTGTACCTGTTGGATGACGTTGGCGATGGTGAATGTCTTTCCTGAACCAGTGACTCCGAGTAGTGTCTGGCAAGGCTCGTTATCGTTAAGTCCTTCAACGAGCTGCCGTATGGCTTCCGGCTGATCACCCGCCGGAGTGTATTCGGATCTGAGCTGGAAGGGCATGATGAATACTTTGAAATTTCAGATTGTGTTCCTTTCCGGAAGATTTCCTCATCAGTTATGGATGATAGTCCCTTTCCTCTGACATCTCTTGAAAAACCCTCATTCAGATGGAATGGTTCACACTTTCCGGCTGACGTATTCTGAATAATCGGGAATGATGGCCTCGTATGTTTCATGAAACAATTTTGAGGTCAGCATAAAATCTGCGGTAGATCTGTCGCAGGCGAATGGAATATTCCAGGTAACGGCCACGCGCAGGAGTGCCTTGATATCCGGATCATGGGGTTGCGCCTCCATGGGGTCCCAGAAGAAGATCAGGATGTCGATCTTATCCTCTGCGATCATGGCTCCGATCTGCTGATCTCCTCCGAGTGGACCGCTCAGCAGTCGTTTGACGGGTCTGTCTAATTTTTCTTCCAGCATTTTCCCCGTCGTTCCTGTGGCCACTAGTTCATGCCTGAGTAATGCTGTTTTGTTATATTCTGCCCAATCGATCAGGTCTTTCTTTTTGTTGTCATGGGCAACGAGTGCGATCCTTTTTCTGCCTGACATTTTCCGTGTCTGCTGCATCTTATTCGTCTATTCTTTGCGGTAAGCTAATAAAAAAACCGCATCCTGAGGGATGCGGTCGTACTCACCAACCCATTGACAAGTACAAATGATCATGCGTTCTGCATTTCCTTGATCTTTTCGCGGATTTTTCCTTCGAGTTCGAGGGCAAGTTCCGGATTATCGATGAGGAGTTGTTTGACGGTATCCCTACCCTGTCCCAATTTGTCACTATTGTAACTGAACCAGCTGCCGCTTTTGGTGACGATGCCGAGTTCAACGCCCATATCGATAATTTCACCGGTTTTTGAGATGCCTTCGCCGTAAACGATGTCGAATTCTGCGGAGCGGAAGGGGGGTGCCACCTTGTTCTTCACCACTTTCACTTTTACCCTGTTGCCGATGGCTTCATCACCGTCCTTGATCTGTGCCTGACGGCGGATGTCGAGTCGAACGGATGCATAGAATTTAAGGGCGTTACCGCCGGTGGTTGTTTCCGGGTTGCCGAACATGACACCGATCTTCTCCCTAAGCTGGTTGATGAAGATGCAGATGGTGTTTGTTTTGCTGATGGTGGCCGTCAGTTTGCGGAGTGCCTGGCTCATCAGTCGGGCATGCAGGCCCATTTTACTGTCTCCCATTTCGCCTTCGAGTTCCGCCTTGGGCACGAGTGCGGCGACGGAGTCTACTACCACTACATCGACAGCGCCGGATAGGATCAGGCGGTCGGCGATCTCAAGGGCCTGTTCGCCGTAGTCGGGCTGAGAGATCAGCAGATTGTCGACATCCACACCCAGTTTTCTGGCATATGCGCTGTCGAATGCGTGTTCTGCGTCAATGATGGCACAGATGCCACCTTTTTTCTGTGCTTCGGCTATGACGTGGATGGCCAGGGTGGTCTTACCGGAACTTTCTGGACCATATATTTCCACTACGCGTCCTTTGGGCAGACCACCGATCCCCAATGCCACATCGAGACCCAGGGAGCCGGTCGAGATGACCTCCTGCTGCTGTTCGCCTTTCTCATTCATCATCATCACACTGCCTTTTCCGAAATCCTTGTCTATCTTATCGAGTGTGAGTTTGAGTGCCTTGAGTTTTTCGCTGTTTGACATGGGGTTCTGTTTGGTGGTCATTGAATAATGTTGAACAAAGGTAGGATTTTTCGAATTCAACCACTAATTTTTTTAGCATTTTATCCACTAATTTCTTTAGTATTTTACACGGATCAGCGTGTTGGGAACATCGTGCGTATCCGGGAGAAAGACGTCTTAGAACTGTGAAACCCTATATATCCAAACAAAAATGCGTTTACCGGGGTTGCAATCCGTCTTTTTTCGGACATTTGTTGAAAACCTAGACTCATGAAAAGATATCTGATCGCGTTTGCAGCGGTGATGATTTCGGGATTGGCCAGTGCTCAGGATCCGGTTTCCGCTCAGAAGGGTGTCACCTATGGCGCCGGTACCAGTGTCGAGGGGGATTTGCTTTCTGCCGACATCCTGCCTTCCCGTCTTCAGAAGGATAAATATGCAGGGAAGGTTACCGGCAAGGTCGTTGAGGTTTGCCAGGAGAAGGGTTGCTGGATGAAGTTGCAGAAATCTGATGGAGAGCCCCTGATGGTCAAGTTCAAGGACTATAAGTTCTTCATGCCCAAGGACATTGTCGGAAAGGACGTGGTGCTGGAGGGTCAGGCTGTCGTAAAGGAGGTTCCGGTCAAACAACTGAAGCATTATGCCAAGGATGCCGGAAAGTCGCAGGAGGAGATCGATAAGATCAAGGAATCAAAGCGGGAGATCCAATTTGTTGCGGCTGGCGTGCTGGTCCTTTGACATCATATTGTCAGTCAATATGGAAACGGCATCCCACGGATGCCGTTTTTTTACCCCGTACGGGTGAATGATCGGAAAATGCTGTGGCAAAATCCCTAATTTCATAAGCCAAGCGCATGACCCTTTCGATCGTCATAGTCAATTATAATGTCAGATACTTTCTGGAGCAGTGTCTGCGCTCAATAGTGCCTTCAGCCATCGGCATTGTGTATGAGGTGATCGTGGTGGACAATGCTTCCACGGACGGCAGCAGGGAATATCTGGAAACCCGATTTCAGTCGGTCAGGTTCATCTGGAACCGTGAAAACCGGGGATTTGCCGTGGCTAACAATCAGGGATTGGCAGAGGCCAGGGGGCAGTTCATTCTTTTCCTGAACCCGGACACTCTCCTGTCCGAGGAGTGTTTGTCATCCTGCATCGATCATTTCAGAAAGAATGTGAAGGCGGGTGCGATCGGCATCCGGATGCTGGATGGTTCCGGCAGGTTTCTTCGGGAGAGTAAGCGGTCGTTTGTGACACCGATGACAGCATTCTATAAACTGATCGGTCTGGCCCGACTGTTCCCAAGATCTTCCGTTTTCGCCAGATATCATCAGGGTCATCTGGATCCTCTGAAGAATCATCAGACCGAGGTGTTGGCAGGGGCATTCATGATGGTCAGAAAATCGGTGCTGGAGCAGACCGGCGGATTCGATGAGCGGTTTTTCATGTACGGCGAGGATATCGATCTGTGTTATCGGATCCGTCAGGCCGGATTTGAGAACCATTATCTGTCAAACCCACCCATCATACATTTCAAAGGGGAGAGTACGAGCAAGCACACCCTGATGTATGTCCGCATGTTCTATGGTGCCATGGCCATATTCGCCAGAAAACATTATGGTGGATGGCGTGCGGGATTTCTTACGGCCTGCATTCATGTCGCCATTTGGCTGAGGGCGCTGGCCACGGTGCTTCTGATCCCATTTCGTCGACATTTAATGGGTTTTTTCAGGTCTATGGCCAGTCTTACCACCTCTGTGCTTGATGCCGCCACCGACGGGAGGGGGCAGATACTGATCGCTGCAGACACACATCAGTATCAGCGCATCGTAAACGGGATCAGGTCCGATGCGGGCAGTTGGATACCGGGCAGGATCGCGCTGGAGGACAGACAGCACGCCCGCACTTCCAAGGTGGATGGCATCCGTAACATCCTCCGGCGGATGCCTGCACATATACCGAGTTCATTGGCATACTGGATGGTATTGACATTCCCTGCAAATTTTCCATCAGTGCCGTTGGGTCAGACAGCATCATTTCATCCGGTCATGCCAGCCCGGTTGAAGAATCTTGAATCTTACTCATCCAAAAGCCTTCAACCTTTGTTAATAAGGTGTTGCCACCGGCCACTTCGGTTGATTATTGTGGGCAATGATATAACTTGCGGACAATGTCCATATTCGAGATACATCTTCCACAGACGATCGCGAAGGCCCTGAAGTTACCTACGAATTCACCCAAGCGACAGCAGATCCGTGTGCTCAGGAAATTGCTCAGGAAGGCACGTTTGACCGAATTCGGCCGTCAATACAGATTCGACGAGATCCTTGCGAGTAAACATCCGGGCAGAAAATTCCAGGAGCTGGTACCTGCATCTGACTATAGCGGTATTCATGCTGAGTGGTGGCATAGGACGCTGAGGGGAGAACATGACATCTGCTGGCCGGGAAAGACCAAATATTTCGCACTCAGTTCCGGCACATCGGAGTCCGCGAGCAAGTATATCCCCATCACCAATGAGCTGATGTTTGGCAACCGCGTCGTGATGCTGAAACAGCTGCTTTCGCTCCGAACCTATGAGTCGATCAGCTGGAAGCAGGTGGGTCGAGGGTTTCTAATGCTGGGCGGCAGTACCGACTTGCAGCGCGGGCCGGGATATTATGCCGGAGATCTGAGCGGCATCACGGCCAAAAAGGTGCCCTTCTGGTTTTCTCCCTTTTATAAGCCGGGCAAACACATTGCGCAGAAGCGGGATTGGAATGAGAAACTGGAGGATATTGTCCGGGAGGCTCCCAACTGGGATATTGGATTCGTCGTTGGTGTGCCGGCCTGGATCCAGATGTGCCTTGAGATGATCATCGAGCGTTATGGTCTGAAGAATATTCATGAGATCTGGCCGCGCTTGAATGTCTTTGTACATGGTGGCGTGGCCTTCGAGCCATACAAGAAGGGATTCGAAAGGCTGTTGGCGAGGCCGCTGACCTATATCGAGACCTATCTTGCTTCTGAGGGTTTCATCGCTTTTCAGGACCGTGAGCATTGCAGTGGCATGCGACTGGTTACGAACGAGCATATTTTCCTTGAGTTCGTTCCCTTCGATGACGAGCATTTCGATTCCGAAGGCCATATGCGTCCGCACTCGCGCCCCCTTATGATCCACGAGGTGGAGGAAGGGCGCGACTATGCGATCCTGCTATCCACCGCAGCGGGCGCATGGAGATATCTGATCGGGGACACGGTCCGTTTCACCGACAAGGAGCGTTGCGAGATCGTCATCACCGGCAGGACCAAGCATTTTCTCAGTCTGGTCGGAGAACACCTTAGCGTTGACAATATGAATCACGCCATTCAGTATGCCGGTGAGCAGATGAATGTGGTATTACCTGAATTCACGGTACTTGGGGTTCATCATGATACGCTCTTTGCCCATCATTGGTATGTCGGCTGTGATGAACCTGTTGATGAGGACCGCTTGCGCGACATTATCGACGGGAAGCTCATGGAACTGAACGATGATTACGCGGTAGAGCGTAAAAGTGCGCTCAAAGCGGTCAAACTGGATGTGCTGCCGGTTCAATCGTTCATGGAGTTCATGCGTTTGAAAGGTAAGATCGGCGGACAGCACAAGTTTCCGAGGGTCTTGAAGGGTAAGATACTGGACGAGTGGCAGCGGTTCGTATCCACCGGAACGATCTGATGCATTCCCGTTATTTCGAAGATTTGAAAACGATCCATGACGGAAGCCATCATCAAGGGGTTGGGATTGGGTTTGATCCTCATGTTGTCCGTGGGGCCTGTCATCTTTGCGATCATCAAACAGAGTATCAACAACGGGCCGCCCGGTGGATTCTCCTTCGTGGCCGGTGTATGGGCCAGTGATCTGATCCTGGTGGTGCTTAGCAACATGTTTACTGAAGTGGTGGGCAGGATCCTGCATTTCAGCGATGAGATCGCTTATGGTGGCGGCGGCTTTCTGATGTTGATGGGCATTTATTATGTCTTCTTCAAGAAAGTCGATTTCGGCCGCGACGATCTCAGCAACCTGCCTCCATTCAACCGGAAGGATGCAATCCGTACGGTAGTGGCAGGATTTCTTGTCAACACCCTGAATCCCAGCATTTTTCTCTTCTGGCTGATCAATGCCACGGCTCTGGCTGTCGCCCATGATATCACGGAGCGTGTGGTCATTTTCAGTGTGTGCCTGCTCGTCAACATGCTCTCTGACGTGGCCAAAGTGATGATGGCCGGCAGATTGCGCGACAAACTTACCATGCATAACATCCGTATCATTAACAAAGTGTCCGGCACCATTCTCATCCTTTTCGGCATCGCCCTGTTTTATGGTGTCATGTCCGGAAGTCGACCCTCCATCGGTGATTGAGCCGCCTGCATCACCCTAACTTTGCCATCATGAGATCCATCATCGCCCTGTTGCTTTGTCTTTGTCTGGCGGAAGCTGTCAGCGGGCAATCTTCCGATGTATTGGTACTGAAGCGGAGAGATGGCAGAAGGATGGCCAGTTATATGCAGGGTGCGGGCATTTCATTCCTGGAACGATCTGGTGCCAGATTCTCAGGAAGGATCGTCCGGATCGACCAGGATACGATCCGTTTTGAGATCTACGATATCCGCAGGATGACCACGATGACAGGTGGCGTGTTGTTCGATACGGTGGCCAGGATGCCGGTCCGGGTTGATTACCGGGATATCGTTTCCGTTGTCAAACCATCCAGATCTTTCGGCTTCATTAGCAATGGCCGTCTGCTGAAGTGGTCGGGCATTGGATTTGGAACACTTCATCTGCTGAATGCGGCGATCTCGAAGGAACCCGTGCTTTTTCCTGAGATCGCAGCGGCCGGTGCGGTCACCACCACCGGTTACCTGCTGGGTTTCCTCTACAAAGACTCCTATGTGCTGGGCCGAAAATACCAATGGCAGTATCTTGATCTTTAACATCCATCCATGAAGGAGATCCTCTTAATCATTCGACGCATCCTGTTATTCCTTTTCGTCTCTCATTTGGTCTACCTGGTGATATTGAAATGGGTGAACCCGCCGGTGACGCTCACGCAGCTGGGTAGTTTATTCACAGGCCATGGTCTGAAGCGTGATTATGTGGATCGATCTGAAATGTCATCCCATGCCATGCTGGCGGTGATGGCCAGTGAGGATCAGTTGTTTCCTGACCATTCCGGTTTCGACATCAAGAGCATCCAGAAGGCGATGGATTACAACAAGCGGAAACCCGGCCGGGTCCGTGGGGCTTCCACGATCAGTCAGCAGGTGGCCAAGAATGTTTTCCTTTGGCAGGGTCGGAGCTGGATCCGTAAGGGCCTGGAAGTATATTTCACGTTCATGATCGAGCTTGTCTGGGGTAAGGATCGGATCCTGGAGATGTATCTGAACGTTGCGGAGATGGGTGACGGCATTTTTGGGATAGAGTCGGCCTCCCGTCGTTATTTCGGGAAGTCAGCCGCGAAGCTCACCCGTCAGGAGGCGGCCATGATCGCAGCCTGTTTGCCCAACCCCAAAGTTTACACCGTGAAACCCAGAAGCAGATGGGTGAGTCGAAAATATCCCTGGATCCTGCGTCAGATGAAGAATCTCGAAGATGATCCGGATATCCGCAAATTGCTGACGCAGGATTAGGCGCCTGCTCCTTTTTCCAGCCTGAAATCACTGCTGTTCAACGAAGGCCAGCCCGGAATGGCCGTATTGATGCCCCATTTGATCTGATAGACATCCTCCGTGAGGAAAGTCTCGGGTAATTGCAGTTCGACGTTCAGTTTACCGTTCCTGACATCCCGGATCCTGGATCCGGACTGGAGCAGGGTGGCTTTCTTTTTATCTCTGATATAAATTGCCATGACGATCTGCGCGGTATCAAAGTCGTGAAGACGTGGATGGGCCGCGAGGTGGTCCGGCATGCGTATATCGAGTGTCGTGGCGACCCTTCCGCCTGTCGGCCTCACAGTGGCCGGGCATCTGATATCGACCCCGGAAAATGAGAAATATTCATCGAAATGCCTGGATCCGATGAATCCCCGCGGACTATGGATGGTGTCGGTGAAATAAGCGTAGTTTTCGTGGGAGATCACCAGGGCGGATTTTCCGAATACGTCCGCTTCCACCGGCCAGAAGTTGAAATTATTTCGTCGGTAGAAGATGTTATTGAGTCCGTAAGCCTTTTCCCCCGTGTAGAACATGTACTGCGAAGGCCGCTGGTACGTGTTGACAAACACGATGGCCCTTCCATTGGCCTTTTTGCGGATCACTTCCGACCATTCGGGATTCCGGTGAAATTCATCTTTGGGCATCAAGGGAGAAGGGTCAATATCGAGCATCATGTAAACCCTGACCGTTAGCACCAGCAGAAGAGATGGGATGAAGAGTCTGTACACCCACCTGGCTGCAGCAGGTCGTTCATGCAGCCACTGATGGGATAATACGAACAGGGATATGAAGGCCGGTGCTGTCCAGTTCGCTTCCACCCGCCCCTTGAATGTATTGATCAAAAAGAATCCATAGATGCCGAAGAAGCTCCATTTCAGGCCTTTTTCAAGTTCATCGGCGGGTTTTCTGCTGCCGGCAGCCCATAACAGCAGCCAGCCGATCATGGGACCGGCCAGTAATATCTGTCCGAAGATGTATTCAGACGTATATTCAAATTTATAATATGATGCATTGCGTTCGAACAGATGGTATCTGAAGGAGGGGAAGTCGTGGGTGTACTGCCAGTATAAATGTGGGGTAAAGAGGGCGAGGGCGAGGATCCCTGCCAGCCAGGTCTGCCATTTACCGAGTAGGCGGAAGTTTGAGAGCAGGGTGAAGAACACGATGAGTACGCCATGGTATTTACTGTAGAGCATGCCGGCAATGGTCAGTGCGATGGCGATGGTTTCAGTCCATCCGGGTTGACGCAGGAACCTCCGGTAGGCGAGGAAGAACAGGACCACAAAGAACATGAGCGGGATATCCGGAACGGCGATGATCCCGCCTACTTGCATGAGGCCCAGGCTGAGGGCCATGGCGTAGAAAAGTCGGTCGTTTCGGTGATTGAGCAGGGCGTCGATCCCCCAGACCGTGCCGGTGGACATCAGAACGATGAAGAATCGAAGACCCAGTTCGTTGGAGAACATTGCGTAGCCGTACCTGATCAGCAGGCCGATCATGGGTGGATGGTCGAAGTAACCCATGGATGGGTACTGTGCGTACATCCAGTAATAGGCTTCGTCGTCGAAGAGTCCGGCGTTGCCGGCATGCAGCATGGCGCTGGCGAGCCAGAGCAGATAAAAGGCCGTCTTGATCCGTCTGCCGATGGTCAAGCGCCGGTCATCGGGCATTTCCATATCGTCAACGTTTGGTCAGTAGATGGGTTTTTACAGCGAGGATGGCCGCATCGATCCTGTCCTGTCCGCTTCCGGTCACCTCCATCCAGGGCACCGTCTGGTTTTTGAGCAGATCCCTGTAGATGCCGAGGAGATTTTCGCGGGTTTCAAGGTCTGGATATTCCCTCAGGTGGTCTTGTTGCCAGGGGAGGTCAGTATTGCAGAGCAGGTATAGGTCATATTTTCTCCGGCCGATCTCTTCCAGGATCCAGGGATGACATTTTCCGAATACGAATTCGCACCATACTTTCATGACGTACATGTCTGTATCGACAAAGAGCATGGGGCAGGGTGTAACCGGGTTTGATTGCCGTGACCATTGCTGCAGGGCGCGGTCCGCCTGTTCTTCCTCCAAACGTATCTGTCCGCGTGCAATCTCGTCGAGCTGTTCGAAGGTATAGTCTTTTCCATGTTCTGTGAGGTATTCACGGGCGTATTCCGGACACCAGATGGTGCCGAAGGCGCGCGCAAGCGCTTCACAAAGTGAACTTTTTCCTGTCGATTCCGGTCCGATGACCACGATCCTCTTCAAATCCATACGCATTAACCTTCAGATGCCGCCTTTTTCTTCCATTCCACCCATCCGAACCAGGCGATAAACAGGAGCACGACATAATAAATGGCTGTAAATACAAAGCCTTTGGTATAATACAGCGGGATGGATGCAATGTTTGTCAACATCCACCAAATCCAGCTTTCTACTTTCTTTCTGGCCATCAGCCACATGCCGGTGTAAGCCGTGGCGGAGGCGAAGGCGTCCGCCCATGGGATGGCCCCCGGTGCGAAGCTCTGCCGGAGTGCACGCAGGGCCAGCCAAAGTGCGATATAGCAAGTCAGAAAGAACACCAGTTGAACGCCCCATTCCTTCCGCGTTGAATGGCGGATGCGCAGGACGTGTTGCTGTTGCCGGTTTTTTTGCGACCAGACGATCCAACCATAGATGCTGACGATGGTATAGTACAGGTTGACACTGGCTTCACCGAGGAGATGGGCTTCCAGGCTGAGCCAGATGTAGATGATGGTATTGACAAGACCGACCGGATAGAGGAGGATGTGTTCCTTTTTCGACAGCCAGACGCTGGCGATGCCGGCGAAGACGGCCAGGTATTCGAGCGGGGTGGTATGAATGATGCCTTCAAGGAACTGTTTCAGAAAACCTTCCATCGGTGTAAAAATCCACAGATAATTTTACTTTGCCTAAAAGAAATCGGCCATGAGCAATATTCGCGGGGCGCAGGTGCTGATCACGGGAGGGGCTTCGGGCATTGGACGTCTGATGGCCGAAGGTTGTCTGCGTCGGGGTGCCCGGCGGGTGATCATCTGGGATAAGGATCCGGCGCCCTTGTCGGAGGCTGTCCGATCCTGGGTTGCTGAAGGCCATCAGGTGATGGTCAAAGCGATCGATATTACCCAAACGGACGAAGTCCTCAAGGAGGCGAAGGCTATTACGGACAGGCTTGGACCGGTCGACATCCTGGTGAACAATGCCGGAATTGTCACCGGAAAGTTGTTCGAAGACCATTCGCATGCCGAGATCGATCGAACCATGCAGGTGAATACCCAGGCTATGATGCATATCACCCTCGCGTTTCTTCCGGCGATGCTGGAAGCCGGCCGGGGTCATCTGGTCAACATCGCCTCTGCGGCGGGCATGGCCTCCAACCCGCGCTTGTCGGTCTATGTAGCGAGTAAATGGGCGGTGATCGGATGGAGTGAGAGTCTCCGTTTGGAACTCGAAGCCAAAGGCGGGGATCTTCATGTGACGACGGTAACGCCTTTCTATATTGGTACGGGCATGTTTGAAGGGGTACGTTCTCCGATCGTCCCCATTGTTCGGCCGGAGCGGGCTGCCCGGCGTATTCTTGATGATGTGGAGCGGAACCGTATTTTCAGTCGTATGCCCTGGATCGTGTATGCGATGCCCTTTTTCCGCGGGGTGCTTCCTCAGCGATGGTTTGATACGCTGATCGGTAAATGGTTCGGTATCCATGCCTCGATGCAGGGTTTCAGGGGGCGGGATGAACAGGCACAGCCATGAGTCCATAAAACCGAAACGCAGGATGACCTTGCGGGCACCCTGCGTTCGGTGGTGGGGTTTCAATGCAAAATTATTCTGCTTCTGCGACTACTTCGGTTACTTCGGGGATCATCCGTTTCATCATGCCTTCGATACCCGACTTCAGGGTGATCATAGATGAGGGACATCCGCTGCAGGAGCCTTGCAGCATGAGGGTGACCACGCCATCCTCAAATTTCTTGAACTGGATCGCGCCGCCGTCGGTCTCCACAGCGGGTTTGACATAATTTTCAAGCAGTTCCTTGATGCGTTTCACCACATCTCCGTCCTCGGAAAGCACGATGTTGGAGGCGGGCTGATCTTTTTGAACGACCTGGTCTTCGTGAATGACGACCTTCCCTTCCTCGAGATATTCTTTCAGGAACTGGCGGATGGAGGGCTTTACGTCATCCCAATCTGTTTCCGGTGTTTTGGTGATGGTCACAAAGTTGCTGGCAATGAACACGCTTTTGACGAAGGGGAAGGTGAACAGTTCACCTGCCAGCGGAGAGGGGCCGGCGGTTTCCGGTTCCGGGAAGTCGATCGTCTTGCCGGGATACAGGAGTTTATTGGCCACGAATTTCATGGTCTCCGGGTTCGGAGTCATTTCAGTGTAGATGCTGATCACAAGGTTACCGGGCTTCACCATGATGTGTTTGTTTTACGTTTACCCTGCAAAATTAACGAGAACCTGACCTTGCCGGTACTTAAGCGCGCATTCCTGGCCTCAAATAGGTTCTGACGTCCGATTTTTTTCCGAATTCGTAAATATGGAACTGAGATAATGGTCTGTCAGTGATCATCTGCCTTTGCTGATCTCGTTCATTTTCAGGGCGTAATCGGAGATCACGCGGTGTGTGGATGTATCGGTGTCGTAGACTGAGTACCAGCCCTGCGGTTCGTGCGGCGGATCGCCCGTAAGGGGGTCGCCGATCTTCCACATCTCGCCCGGTGTCACGGGTCTTCCCAAGCCGGCAAAGGCCCAGAAGTTTACGCCTGATGCCTGTCCGTTTTTGGCCAGGCTCCAGATCTCATGGAATACGGCGGCGTAGTATTCGTCGCGGTGCGTGTTCGGGGCCGAGGGGTCGAAGGATCCGTTATCCTTCATGATCCCGAATTCCTCCAGTACCCAGGGTTTATTGAGTTTGCGGGCATCAGCGGCATGTCGGGCCAGGTAGTCGACCATGAATTTGCGGGCTGCCGGATAGGTGCTGTCATGTTTTTGAGGATCGTACATCTGCCAGTTCTGGATCCAGATGTGAGCGGTGCCATAATCGATATTCGGGCCATCGTGCATCCTGATGAAGTCGGTTCCGGTGATATCGGGTGCGGTGGTGTATCCTTCGGCTCCGGTAGAGATCAGTTGTTTCGGGGCCAGTTTTTTGATCATGGCCGCGGTTTCATCGATCCACCGGTGCATGGCTTCCGTGTTGTTCATCCCCCGCGGTTCGTTGCAGAGCTGCCAGGACATGATGGTGGGATCTTCGGTGTACAGCCGGCCGGAGATGGAGTTCTTTCTGGCGATCAGCGATCTGACCGCCTGTTCATATTGCCGCATGGCCGGGGTATCGGTGTAGAATGCGGCCGTGTATTGCTGATAGCTGTCCCAGGTCCCTTTCCCGTGTGGGGATTCAGGACCAGCACGGCGGTCATATCCCGCTTCCGCATTTCTTCGAGGAGAAAATCCAGTCCCTGGAGCAATTCTTCCCGGAGTTGGCCCGGTTCCTCCTGAAGGGCGGGTGCGATCCGGAGCATACTGCCGTCGGGTCCTTCACTGATGGCGAGGATGCGCAGGTTACGGATGCCGAGTGAGTCCATCATGTCGAGTTCCCTGAGTAGGCGGGCTCTGTCACCCAGGGCTCCGGGTGCACCCAGGTTCATACCCTGCCAGTAGTTGGCTCCCATGTACTGGTAGGATTTGCCGTCGCGCATGAATTGTGTACCGGAAACGGTCACGAAACCGGGTTCTTTGCCGGTGGATGCGCATCCGATCAGATTCATTCCCAATGCGCATATCATCAGCCATTTAAGGCTGTTCTTGAGGTTTATCATAATGAATTTCTTGCTTTGAATGCATAGCGGGATGCTCCCGGGTTCATCTTTTCACTCGATCCAGCACGAGGTTTGCCGCCGAACTGATGACGATGACGATGACACCACCCAATGCGAGCGACCCGATGGCGGGGGTTCTTTCGGATTGAGCGGCATAGATCCCGAATAGGGCCCAGGCGATGACCCAGCCGTAGGCATGGTCGCGCCTTATAGATGTGAAGATGATGGCGAGGACGATGGCAACGGCGATGAGGGTGAGGCTCCAGTAAGCGGGGTCCAGACCGAAACCCTGCCATTTGCAACTGACGAGCCAGGCAGTAATATTGGCGATCGTGGCCACCGAGATCCAACCCAGGTAAACCACGAAGAAATGGTAGAGAAAGACCTTCTTGTAGCCGCTGATCCCTTTTCTGTGTTTTTGCAACCGCAGGTATATCAGGATGAGGGTAGAGAGGAATGCCAGCATCACCAGGACTGAAGGGCCAACAAGGAGATGATGCCATACAATGATCCAGCCGCTGTTCAGGATGCAGGTGAGGAGGAAGAACGGGGAGATCTCGATGGCGAGCATGCCGGGTCTGAGGGTGGGCGCGTTCCACATCCATTTGACGGACAGGGCCATAAAGCCCAGCATCAGCAGGTAGATGACCGACCAGATCGAGAAAGTGAAACCGGCGGGGACGAACAGGTTGGGATACATCCGCGATACCTCACCTGTATTGAGCCCGTTGATGGGCAATGTGTTGGCCAGAGTATTGACGACCAGTACGGAGGCTCCGCCCAGCAGGTTCAGGATGGCGAGTGTTCTTGCTTTGTTCATAGCGTGTTGACTGAAACCGAATCATTTACAAGGTACGTTATGTTTCGGCCTTCAGGATAAACGCCGGATGGAAATCAGTTGAATTTTTCAATGGCTTTTTCTGCTTTCTGCATGGCCAGGTTGCGCTTGTACTCAAACCACTTTTTGTCGTTGATCTTCCGCATGATGTTGTCGGTGATGCGGAGTGCGGATAGATGCCATATGCCCTTGCTAAGGGTCGGAATGGTGTTGGCCATGGTACGCAGGGCGAGGCCGAAGCCACCGGTGACGTATTCGATGTGATGCCAGTAGCCGCTGGGCATGAAGATGGTATCCCCGTGTTCGATGAGTGCGCTCAAGCCCCTGGCGTATTTCAGTCCGGGGAACTGGTCATAGTCGGGGTGATCGATATCGGCAATGGAGTGAACATTGAAAGGAAGCCTGTATAGCAGATCTGACTGGTCCGGCGGGAATAGTACAACGCGCTTGAGTCCATGGAACTGGGTCAGGAATACGTTGCTCATATCAATATCCTGGTGCATGCGAACCACTGATTTCGCGGGGCCGAAGAACATGAAGGGCATTCTGATCCATCGGCTGGCAATTTCCGGATAGCCGAAATCCTTCAGGAGTTCCGGCTTGTGTTTGAAAACCGGAAACAGAAAGAGTCGCAGGTCCGTGGGCTGGTGTTCGATCAGATTCAGGTATTCGTCGAAGCGCATGACTGCGTTCGGTTCCTGCAGGGTTTTGGATATGTCTTCCTTCCGGTTACCAAACAAGCCGACTTCAATATCGCCCATGGACTGCCTGAAATAGTCCATGGTCCACTTTTCGTATGCCGGATATTTTTTCCACAAACCTCTGAGTACAACGGGTTTTTGAGGAATGTAGTAATCGCGCTGGAATGCTTCTCGAGTGATGGTAGACCCATCTACGATGGGAATCGGGTTGTTAATGTCAAGTGCCATACCTCGTCAGTTTCGACTGCAAAAATAGCATTTCTGATTTTGTCCATCCATGATCCCGGTCATGGGCCAGCAATGACGACGTTGCCGAAATCGTCCGGAATGGGTGTACATTGGGCCATGACCAGACTGTCAGCCTACTTAACATTGCTCTGCTTCACTTTGTTTGCCGCCTGTGGGTCCCAGATGGACACCGATCTCCCGGGAACCCGAATGCGTGCGGTGCGTATCATCGATGGGGACACTTTCGAAGGGTTGGCGGATGGGGTGACTTACAAGATCCGCATGGATGCCATAGATGCACCGGAGCGCGGACAGGCCTTCTATCGTCGTTCCAAGGACATGCTGGGGTCATTGTGTTCGGATGCTCCGTTGCGGGTGGAGTTACTGAGTAAGGACAGGTATGGCCGTTGGATCGGCCGGGTGTACGACCGCAATGAACGCCATGTCAATGCCATGATGATCTCAGAGGGGATGGCCTGGCATTATTTAAAGTATTCGTCAGATACTGCGCTCTCGCGTCTGGAGTCGGAGGCGAGGGCAGCCGGCAAGGGGTTGTGGTCGGATCCGGCTCCTGTTGCCCCCTGGGCTTACAGACAGGAGAGGCGCAAGCCGAAGGTTCGTTGATCTGTGTCAGTGGCCTGATCGATTCACTTGTAGCATGAATATGAATCCAAACAAATCTGTTGCAGATCTTTCTTGAATGTGTATTGCATGACTAACGGTCATGTGTAAACGAAGTGTTAAGTAATTATTTAATTGCTCTATTCTGACATAATGAAATGGTCTTGAGCATCATGTATTTTAATTCGCTGTAACCCTTTGCTGACAAGTATTTCAGGATGTATTCACGGATATTGAACGTCAATCAACGGCATCAAACATCGTTTGGGTCAGCCTGTTGCCGTTGCTAACTTTGTATCCTCAACGCGGTTTAACGACCACCGCATCGATGCTCGAGCCCCGACGATCATGCCCGCCATATGTCGGTCGTCATGCTTGCCTGATCTTCCATCATCATTCACATTTAAAAAATTAAAGTCATGAAAACCATGAACCTCAGATCAGTGTGCGCAATCGTTATCGTCCTCATGATGAGTGTCATCAACAGTGCCTTTGCTACAGAGCGAAACCCGAAACCCGTCCTTGAATTCGTGGGGTATCTGAACAATCAGCCGGTGTACAAGCTGGATATAAAAAATCCTGAAAAGACCAGGCTGGTGGTCACGATCCGCGATGAGGACGGCGCGATCCTGCACGAGGAAACCCTTGAAGGGGAGAACATTACCCGGAAATACTGCTTTCTCAGAGAAGAGATCGGTAATCAGGAGTTGATGGTGGAAGTTACCCGTTCGGAAAGGGATGCGGTTGTCGGCACTATCCGCATGGATCGCCGGAGGATGAAATGATATCAAACCCTGCTGCATCCAACCAGAGAGAGTGCCGGCCATGTGTCGGCACTTTCATTTGGGCATGCATCAGGCTGCCGGAAGCGAAACAAAAACAACAGGGCGGGATGGAGACTATGGGCGATTTTGTAATTTTATGTGTGTGGTAATCAAAAAAAAGGGTCAGCTGTTGAAACAGCCGACCGTTAACGATTGCTTGCCATATAAAAAAGGTAGTGAGATCTTTGGTTGTAGGTTGGGATGAATATATCCCGTGAGATCATTGGATCCGATAACGATGCAAAAGTATCCATCATCTATACTTACGGCAGATGAACTTGTACCATTCTTTCTGATGTCAATAAGGGGCGCATTCTCCTGAAATGCCCGATATCCGGGCATTTCCACTTAAAATCGAAATGATGTCAACACCATTCTCGGATGCGCTTTTCCAGCTGGTGAAGTCAATGGAGAAGGCGGAGAAGCGACATTTCAAGATCTATATCAAACGCAGTTCCGACAATGAGGATCTGAAGGTGGTTCAGTTGTTCGACGCCCTGGATGCGCTCGACAGTTACGACGAGAAGGCGATCTTCCGGAAGATGAAGTCATTGAACAAGTCGAAGCTGGCGAATCTCAAGACGCATCTTTACAAGCAGTTGCTGGCCAGCTTGCGTTTGTTGAAATCGAAAGACAATATCGATCTCCAGCTCAGTGAACACCTGGATGACGCGCGGATCCTGTACAACAAGGGGTTGAAGCTCCAAAGCCTGAAGATCCTGGAGCGGGCCAAAGAGCTGGCACGCACCAATCAGAAGTTCAACACGCTGGTGCAGCTCATTTCGCTGGAGAAAAAGATCGAGACGCTGCATATCACCCGCAGTTCGGCGCAGAAGACAGAGGAATTGGCGCAGGAGGCCATGGAGGTCAGTCAGCATATCGAGCGGGTCACGAAGCTCTCCAGTCTTGCGCTGCTGTTGTACCGGTGGTATGTCATCTATGGCCACACCCGGGATCAGGCGGAGGAGAACGAGTTGAATACTTATTTCAGGAACAATCTGCCATCGGACCTGTCGAAGGTATCCGGGTTTTATGAGCAGCTGTACTTGTATCAGAGTTTCTGCTGGTTTGCATTCATTCGCCAGGATTTTCTCATGAACTATCGCTATGCCCGGAAGTGGGTGGATCTATACGTAAAGGATCCCCGGATGATATCGATCGAGACCGGTCACTATGTCAAGGGAGTGCATAGTCTCATCAATGCTCACTTCGCGTTGCGGGATTTCAGGGGTTTCGACAGGGCCCTGGCTGAATTCGAGCGCGTTGCAGAGAATGAGGCCATTCTGCGGCACGACAATTTTCGCATCCACACGTGGATATATATCAACAGTGCCAAGATCAATAGCCATCTGATGAAGGGAACCTTCTCCGAGGGAGTAAAACTGGTTCCGGAGATCGAACACAGCCTGGCGGACCATGCCTTGTTTGTGGATACGCACCGGATCATGCTCTTCAATTACAAGATCGCGTCACTCTTTTTTGGCAACCGGGATTTCGGGAAAGCCATTGATTACACGATGAAGCTTATCAATGATCCCGGAGATCTGCGTATAGATCTGCAGTGTTATGCCCGGTTGGTCCATCTCCTCAGTCATTATGAGCTGGGCAACTACGAGATCCTGGATTCCCTCAGTAAGTCGGCCTATCGCTTTTTCAAGAAGATGAAAAAGCTCACAGAGGTCGAGAAGGCCACGCTGGATTTCGTGCAGCATAGTTTCGGCTATCCGCCCCGGGAGATCCGCGAACGGTTGCAGAAGTTCCACGACCAGATCCATCATCTTGAGAAGAGCCGGTTTGAGACGCGCTCATTCGCTTACCTGGATATCATTTCCTGGGCGGAGAGCAAGGTGACAGGCAAGACCATGGAGTCTGTGATGTATGCTAAGTATTTGCAAAGTCCGAGGCGTTGACCGCAAGGACGCCAAGTAATACAAAGGAACAACATGGTTTTAATCCGATTTTTCTGTTTTTTTTGGTTGGTAATCATTCATTTGCAAAGTGTAGCGCAGCCGAGGTATCGGACGGCTCCTGGTGATCCCAACGGCATTGATAAGTGGTATATGGGTCGTCAGATCGCGCATGTGATGAGCCATTATGGCATTCCGTGGTTGGAGCGTGCGGAACGACAAGATGAGGAGGATACCGATCTGCTGTTGCGTAATCTTGGCTTGAAAGACGGTATACAGGTGGCGGACATTGGAGCCGGCAGCGGTTATCATTCAGTTCGGATCGCCCGCAGGATCGGCTCCGGCCGGGTATATGCGGTGGATGTGTCTCCGGAGATGGTGGATCATCTGAATGATCGGTTGAAGCGGGAGTCCATTCGTAACGTTAGTTGTGTGTTGGGTTCAGAAGCGGCTATTCCGCTCAAAGATCGTTCCATTGACCTGATCCTCATGGTTGACGTGTATCATGAGTTTTCTCATCCTTATGAGATGGCGCAGGCCATGCGTCGGATCCTCAGGGATGACGGGCGGATCTGTCTGGTGGAGTTCAGGGGAGAAGATGCATCCGTACCTATCAAAACGATCCATAAGATGACGGAAGCCCAGGCCGTTCGTGAATTTGAGGCTTCGGGCTTCGAATTGGAGCGCAACATCTCCAATCTTCCCTGGCAGCATTGCCTGATGTTCCGGAAACGATCGTCAAAATGAATCAGCGGTTCTCAAAGGAGCGCATCATTTGCACATAGTGCTCCAGTGCGGTATCGGGTTCCTCGAGTTCCGGATGCCATAATTTCTCCCATTCGAAGCTGTAAAATCCTTTGTAGCCGGCCCTTTGCAGCAGGTCGAGTGCCTGGAATGCGGGTGCCATTCCCTGTCCGAGCAGGGTGTATCTCATTTTTCCATCCTGCATTTTATAGTCTTTGACATGCACATGCCGGATGTATGGGGCGAGTTTGGGATATACCGAGATCGGTGCCTCCTTTGTTATGGACCACATATTGGTGAAATCCCATACCAGTCCGACGTTCGGACGTTCCACGCCTTGCATGACTTCGGCGATGTCGGCGGTTTGGATCAGATCGCCATGGGTTTCCATCAGTACCGATACCTTGGTTTTCGAGGCATGATCCCCAAGGGTTCGTAGTCCCT